>DASRZA010000397.1:0-14741 GCA_035686845.1 Armatimonadota bacterium
CTCTACGATACGATGAAGATAGCCTTGAAGGCGATTCCGCTGTGGCTGATCCCCCTGCGGCGGGAGAAGCTCCTGCTCCTCGCCCTTGAGCATCGCGAGGCAGATATCATACGTCTCACTTACAAACTGCCGCCGGTCCTCTTCGTCGAGCACCGAAAAGTGATCGCTTACAATGGCAGTCGGCAGGTCTTCCATCCAGCGCTCCAGCACGCGCTGTCGCTGCTGCTGCATCACCTGAATCAGATTGCGAGCCATACGCTCGGAGTAAACCCCCCGTATATCCCGTTCGATCACCTTGAAACGCTGATAGATCACCTCGGTTGGTCCCGGTTCGCCCTCCGGATGTGACCGCTGCAGCACGGTTCGAGCCGCCGGAACAAACTGAAACATGAAGTCGCGCACGTTGCTCACGGGTAGGCCGGGATGCCTTCCATCCCGCAGCAAGTCATCAAAGCTGAGGTTTAGATTGCGGTACAGGTTCTTATCGACGGCGCTGACGATGTCGTCGAAGACCTGGTCGATCAATTGAGCGGATACGCCCGATGATGAAAAGAAATGGCGGTTGACGCTCGACTCTAGCCGGGCGCGCCATTCGCGTAAGATGCTCTCGCGCTCACGCTGTAAGAATTCTACTTCCAGAGGAAGCCTCTTGCTCATTAGAATGGCCCTGTTCTTAAATCCTGTAGTAACACCGCATTTACCGGCGCTTCCCATGCGTCGCGCCGATTCATCCATGTTATCGCACGGCGCAGGCGGAGATCACCCGTTTTCCCGCATTATTGTTTTCGCTGATGAACGGGAGAGTCCTTGTCGGGTCGCGATCATCCTGGAACATGTCTGGCGGTTTTCCACGCTCGCAAAGTTGCGCCTGCGGGCTCATTATGGTACACTGTAAAGCTGTCGTGGGCCGCCGATAGCATTCGATTCGTGTGCTCGAAGCGCGGGCGCGCCTATAAACTGATGACGAAACGCCCGCGCCGCGGTGTGTAATAGAGGCGTTGAGGCGCACTAGATATGACGCTGATCAGGCCGCTCGGGGTGCGGGCAAATCTTGCTCGAACTCACGGTGGCGCTCGATGGAGGTAGTGACTCGGTGAAAGTTATTCTGAAGCAGGAAGTTAAGAACCTCGGAAGAGAATGGGATCTGGTGACCGTAGCGGATGGATACGCCCGCAATTTCCTGCTGCCGCGCAACATGGCGATGCCCGCGACTCAGGCGAGCATGAAAGATCTGGAACGCCGACGGGAGCGCGCATCCGTTCACCGCCAGCATGAAGAAGACGCGGCGCGCTCCGTCGCCGGACGCCTCGAAGGCATGACGGTAACAGTCACCGCCCGGTGCGGGCCGGAAGGCAAGCTCTACGGATCGATTACCGCATCCGATATCGCGGAATACCTGGAGCAGCACGGCGTTCCCGTCGACCGCCGCCGGGTGGAATTGGCCGAGCCTATCCGAACCATTGGCGCCCACCACGTTAACATCCAGCTTCATTCGAATGTCGTGGTTCGTCTCCGTGTCCAGGTCGAGCCGGAAGGGGGGATGCCTGTCCAGGCGCCGGCGCCCGCCGTGGAACCCGCAGTGACCGACGAAGCCGCGGAAAATGAAGAATCGGTTGATGCCGGCGTGGAAACGCCGGCAGAGAATATCTCTCCAGACGAAGCATAGATCCTCGAATCCCTCGCGTCACGCTCAAGGTACGCCTCACTGATCTGTTCCACAATATTAAATCGGTGGGTCCGCGAGGGATAACCTCTTCCTTTCCAGAAATAGCCTCTGGGCCGCGTTGTCTCAGCCAGGCGCGGCTGCGCAGCTCGCTTGCGCGGCGCGCCTTTTGCGGATGGCCAGGCTATTCGCCGCCGATTTCCCGGATGGTCGCGCGCTCTTGAACGCGCCGCGGCGCGATTGACCGGCTGCTGATACAAGCCAGGAATGGAACCCGTGGACAGCCAGACTCTCGTTAACAAGATTCCGCCTCAGAATCCAGAAGCCGAGCAATCCACACTCGGATCTATGATGTTGGAACGGTACGCCATCGAGAAGGCGATGGAAATCCTCCGACCCGAAGATTTTTATATGGAGCAGCACCGGATTCTCTTCAATGCCATGGGCGACATGTCGAACCGTAACGAACCCGTGGATTTCACGACGCTGACCGAGGAGCTCCGGCGCACGCATCGACTCGAAGTGGTCGGAGGGCTGCCGTATCTCGCCAGCCTGCTGCATCTCGTTCCTACTCCCGCCAACGTGGAGTACTACGCCCGGATCGTCCAGAATAAGGCGGTTCTGCGTAATCTCATTGGCGCCGGCGCACAGATCCAGGCATGGGGTTATGATGCCCGCGACCGCGAGGTGGACGACCTGGTGGATCGCTCCGAGCAGTTGATCTTTGCCGTTGGCGACCGCGGCCTCGGCCGGTTTTTCACGCCGCTGGGCCCCATTCTCCACGAGCAGTTCAATCGTCTCGATACGCTCGCCTCCCAAAAGACCATGGTCACCGGCCGGGCTACAGGTTACGAAGACCTTGATTATATGACCAGCGGCTTCCAGCCCTGCGACCTGGTGATCATCGCCGCACGTCCGAGTATGGGTAAAACCGCGTTAGCGATGAGTGTCGCAACCAACATCGCCCAATCCGAAGAGGGCGCGGTCGCGGTCTTCAGCCTGGAAATGTCGAAGGAGCAGCTGGTGCTCCGCCTGATGTGCTCTGAGGCGCAGATCGACTCCCGGCGGCTCCGGACGGCGGGGGCCCTCACCCCGGACGAATGGTCCACCATCGCCAACGCCGTGGATCGTCTCTGGAATCTACCGCTTTTTATCGACGACAGCACCGATATCACCGTCATGCAGATGCGCGCCAAGTGCCGACGGTTGAAGGCAGAGCACGGCAAGCTCGGCCTGGTTGTCGTCGATTACCTTCAGCTTCTTCGGGGCGCTCGCGGCGAAGAGAATCGGAACCAGGAGATCTCGGATATCGCCCGGGGTCTGAAATCTCTGGCCCGCGAGCTCCAGGTCCCCGTGGTGGCTCTTTCCCAGCTCTCCCGCAATGTGGAGCGGCGCGAGGATAAAAGACCGATGCTCTCCGATCTCCGTGAATCGGGCAGCATCGAGGCGGAAGCGGATGTGGTGGCGTTTATCTACCGTCCCTCCTATTACGAGCGGAAGCGAGAGCATACCGCGCAGAGTGACGGGGCCCATCGGCCCGGCCAGGCTGAAGATGCCGAGGAGACGGAGATCATCATCGGCAAGCAGCGCAATGGCCCCACAGGCACGATCAAGCTCATGTTCATCCCCCGGTTCGCTCAGTTCAAGGATCGCGATATCTACCATTCCGAGGTGTAACTCGCTCAGGTCCATCACCGGCTCAGAACTCGCCAATCTGCGGGACCGGGTCGGGAACTCATAGAATAGAAGCAGTCTCGCCCTCCGAATTCTGAGAACGGGCGCGCCCACTGGCAAGAGGAACGCTCGATTGTCCGGGAAATCACTTAAAGTACTGATCGTGGGCGGGGGAGCGCGAGAGCATGCGC
This sequence comes from Armatimonadota bacterium, assembly GCA_035686845.1. GTDB lineage: Bacteria > Armatimonadota > DASRZA01 > DASRZA01 > DASRZA01 > DASRZA01. The sequence goes on from DASRZA010000397.1 coordinate 3,529, forward strand.
TGGCGTGGAAGCTAGCGCAAAGCCCCGTTCTCGGCGAGCTCATCGCTGCTCCGGGCAATCCGGGCATCGCTTCCATCGCCCGCTGCCTGCCGATTCCGGCGACGGATATTCCCGCCCTGGTCGATCTTGGCGTTCGTGAGGCGGTCGACCTGGTCGTTGTGGGTCCGGAGGATCCGTTGGCGTCCGGGCTTGTGGACCGGCTTCAGGAGAAGGGTGTACGCACGTTCGGCCCGAGCCGCGCCGCCTCAAGACTTGAATCAAGTAAGACGTTTGCCAAAGATCTGATGCGGAAATACGGTATTCCGACCGCACGATACGAGGCGATTTCATCGCTCGATGAGGGCCTGGCGGCGCTGAAGCGGTGGGGAACACCGGTTGTTATCAAGGCAGACGGACTCGCCCGCGGTCGCGGTGTTACGGTGGCCCGAACGCCCGAAGAAGCCGAAGGCGCCATCCGACAATGCATGGTTGACCGGGTCTTCGGCGACCACGGCGACACGCTGGTTCTGGAGGAGTTCTTAGAGGGCGAGGAGCTATCGCTGATCGGGCTCTCCGATGGAACTCGGGTCGTTTCGCTCCAGCCGGCGCAAGATCATAAGCAGCTTCTGGACGGTGACCGCGGGCCCAATACCGGGGGAATGGGCTGCATTAGCCCGGTCCCGGGGGTCTTCAACGTTTCCGACCTGGCCGCGGCGGTCCTTCAGGGTGTCGCAGACGCGATGCGCGCCGAAGGCGCGGAATTCCGAGGCGCCCTCTTCGCCGGGCTGATGATGACCGCCGGTGGGCCGCGAGTGCTCGAATTCAACGTGCGTTTTGGCGATCCCGAAGCTGAAACGCTTTTGCCCCGTATGAAGAGTGACCTGCTGCCTTTGCTGCTGGCCAGCGCGGACGGAAAACTCGAGGGTCACAGTGTCGAGTGGACGGACCGGTCTGCGGTCTGCGTGGTACTTGCGTCGCGGGGTTATCCCGGCACATTTGCCACCGGTAAGCCGATCCATGGCCTCGAATCCTTTGCGCCTGATGATCGCGAGGTCGTCGCATTCCACGCCGGGACGGCAGAGAAGCCGGGGATGGCGGGGAACTCCGGCGAGATAGTGACCGCGGGAGGCCGCGTGATCGCCGTGACAGCGCTCGGCGATTCCCTGGACGGCGCGATCACCCGCGCCTACGAAGCCGCGGGTCGTATTTCATTCGAGGGCCTCTATCGCCGGACTGACATCGGGCGGCGGCACATTCTTGAAACGCGGACGAAGGACGGAGGACGGAAGGCGGAGGACGGTGTGTGAGGCGCGAACGGCGGGTGCGCGCATCCGAATGCCTGTGTGTTCATTCTCTCAGGGTCTCACTTTCCCACGCGGTCACACGCCCCTCGGCAGCGCGTCCTCCGCTCCGCTTCGTTCGTCCGCCGTCCGCCTCCGGCTGTCCTCCGTCCCCGGTCCTTCGTCGTCCTTCAGTTGACCTTCGTTGTCCTTCGGTTGTCCTTCGTCGTCCGTCATTCGTCCTCGGTCCTCCCTACGCGCCTGGCAGGTCCGTGCTCGGCCGCCGGATTTGGCGGTGTAAAGGGCGCGATCGGCCTGTTCGAGAAGCGCTTCGGGATTCTCGTTAGTTTCAGGATAGGCGGCGATGCCCATGCTGAGCGTGATGTCCAGCCCGGTCGAGCGCTGTATTGAACGCTCGACCGCTTGCCGAATGCGATCCGCTGCGCTGCCGGCGTCCGTGAGCGCCAGGCCCGGACAGAGCACCGCGAATTCATCGCCGGCGTAGCGCACAGGAATATCACTTCCGCGGCAGGCCTCCCGAAGGCCATGCGCGACCGCGCGAAGCGCCTGGTCGCCTACCAGGTGCCCATGCCGATCATTGACGCTCTTAAAGTCGTCCAGATCGAACATCAGGAAGCTGAGAGGGGCATCCTGACGCAGCGCGCGGGACGCCTCCTCGGGAAGTCTTAACTGCAGCATCCGGTAGTTATACAGGCTTGTCAACCCATCGGTCATCGCCAACGATCGGAGCTCTTTTTCATTGCGGAGCCGGTCCAGCGCCAGGGCTGCGGAATCCGCGAACTCCTCGAGCCGCCGCAGGCCGCGATCATCTAAGGCGCCGGCATCCGGCCAACTGAGGTAGAGCGCGCCGACGAGCTGCTCCAATGACGACAACGGGATGAGAACATAGGTGCACGCTCGATCGTCTTCCGGGAACAGGCGGTCTCCTCGGGTTGGTACGTTGTCGAGGCAAAGGAGCGAAGTCCGGTGCTCCAGGCAGCGGCCTACCTCCCCCTGGTGAGCAGAGACGGCGGCAGAATCCGCGAAACCGGCTGGCATGCCAAGACACGCGCCGATTCGAAGCTCGCCCGAAGCGCGGTCGTGGAGGAGCACTGCCCGGCGCGGCGCGGCGATGACTTCATCGAGGCTTAGCACCGCCAGATCCAGCGCGGTCTCCAAATCCTGGCAGAAGCAGATCGATTGTACGAGGTCGGACAGGGTTTCATGCCACTCCAACTGTTCCATCACTCGCCGGCGCCGGAGCGCGGGATGAAGCCAGCGAGTGGATCCGAGCGGCGTCGCGAGTCCAATGAGGGTGAACGCGATGATGTCTTGCCGGAAAGTCGCGGCGGGAAGATGCGGCCCCACGTAGAGCACCATCCCCATTAAGAAAACAGAGAGAGCGGCACTGCCCCAGAGACCGTACACGGGACCTGCGAACCACGCCAGAAGAAAGATGGCGGGCGCAAACGCCACCAGCCATGGAGAACGCGCGCCGCCGGTGGCGCCTACCAGGACGCACGTCGCGATGACGATTACCTCCCAGAGTACTCCGGTCTTCCAGGTAGACTTTGCCATGACTGTTCGAGGCGCTCCTTCGCCAGGTCCAATTGCCCGGTTACCAGATCCGGCGCCGTTCCGCCGAACGATACTCGAGCCGCAACACTTGCACGGGGCTGAATGCGATGCAGAGCATCATCATCAAGTAGTAGGGATACGGTTTGAAGATCCTCCGAGCGCAATTCTTCCAATGTCTTACCCGTTTGCTCCACGAGTCGAACCAGATCGCGCACCACTCCATGCGCTTCCCGGAAGGGGAGACCGCACCGGGCGGTCAGCCAGTCGGCAAGGTCGGTCGCGGTGGAAAAGTCACCCCGGATTGCGTTCTCCATCTTCTCCGTTCGAAACCGGGTCGTTCGCAGCAGTTGATTCACCACTCTCAGGCAAACTCGCTCGGTATCCACAGCATCGAATAGACGCTCCTTATCCTCCTGCATGTCACTATTATAGGTGAGCGGGAGGGCCTTCATAACGGTCAAAAGGGCCATCAGATCGCCGTAAACCCGGCCGGCTTTACCCCTCGTCAGCTCGGCGACGTCGGGGTTCTTCTTTTGCGGCATAATGCTGCTGCCGGTCGTCATCGAGTCATCCATCATGATAAACGAGAACTCGCGCGATTGCCAGAGCACCAGCTCGCCGCATAGTCGGGAGAGATGCGTCATGACCATGGAGGCGCCAAAGACCGCCTCGATCGCGAAATCCCGATCGCTCACCGCATCCATACTGTTCTCAGCGACCCGGTTAAAGCCGAGGCGTTCCGCCACAAAATGACGATCGATGGGATGAGGGGTTCCCGCGAGCGCGCCAGAGCCTAACGGCAGCGTGTTCACGCGGGTCCGGCACTCCATCAGTCGCTCGCGGTCCCGATCCAGCATCCAGAAATAGGCGAGAAGATGATGCGCCAGGAGGACCGGCTGCGCGTGCTGCGTATGGGTATAACCGGGCAAAATTGCGTCCAGATGCTCCTCGGCGAGCTGAATCAGGGTTTGCTGCAGCGCGCAAATCTCCATGAGCGTAGCGTCTATCTGATCTCGGAGCCAGAGCCGCGTATCCGTCGCCACCTGATCATTGCGGCTGCGAGCGGTATGCAGACGGCCGGCCACTTCGCCGATTCGCTCATAGAGCTTACGTTCCACGTTCATGTGAATGTCTTCGGCCGACAGATCCCACTCGATCTCACCCCGGGCCACGGCCGCCCGAAGATTTTCAAGCCCGCGCCGCAGTGATGCGGCGTCTTCTTGAGAAATAATCCCGCAATGACCCAGCATTTCCGCATGCGCGAGACTGCCGCGGATATCGACGTCCGCTAACCTCTGATCGAAGCCAATGGAAGCGGTAAACTGCTCCGCCATCGCGTCGACGGGCGCGTCATGTTCGCCCGCCCAGGCCTTGCGGGCCGATCCCGGTCCTGAAGAGACCTTCCCCGGATCGGAGCCGGCTCCCTTTTCAGGCTTCGCCATGAGGCAGCGAGTCCATGGCGATTTCGGCTGCGCCCGGTGGCAACGCCGAGGGATCGGCGCCGGACGCCAGCGCCGCGACCATTCGCGCCGCGTACATGCGCGCTTGTAGACCGTGAGATTTCACGATGCCCGTGGAATCGCGCTGATCGAAGGTCTTGCTGTCGAAACTCGCCAGGTCCTCGGAATACAGCGCCCATTCGCTCTTGCGGCCCTCCACGTGCAGTCCGCCCTTGTAAAGCTTCAGGCGCACGATGCCGGTAACTCTCCGCTGGGTCGCGCCGATGAATGCGTCCAGGTCGTACTTGAGAGGATCGAACCAGAGCCCGGCGTACGCCAGCTCAGCCCATTCGCCATCTACGGCCGCCTTGAACTTGAGCTCACGCTGGGTGAGTGTGAGCGTCTCGAGTGCCCGGTGCGCCGTGAGGAGCAGTACAGCGCCTGGACACTCGTAATTCTCCCTTACCTTGAGTCCTAGCATCCGGTCTTCCATCACGTCAATCCGGCCCACCCCATGCTTGCCCGCCAGGCGATGACACTCCTGTATCAGCGCCACCGCCGACATCGGGTGACCATTGACCGCGATTGGGATTCCCTGTCGAAATTCGATCGAGACCGCTTCCGGTTCGTCGGGCGCGGCTTGGGGCGATGAGGTCCACTGGAAGATCTCCTCCGGCGGAGTATAATCGGGATCTTCCAGCCGTCCGCCTTCGATAGAGCGGCCCCAGAGATTCTCATCGATGCTCCAGATTTTATCGATCGTGGCGCCCACGGGAACGCCGTGCGCGCGCGCATACTCAATCTCCTCGGAGCGGATCATGTTATGCTCACGCATCGGCGCCACGATCTCCGCCTCCGGCATGAGCGTTCGCAGCGTGAACTCAATACGGAACTGGTCGTTGCCCTTCCCGGTGCAGCCATGTCCGAACGCGGCGACGCCTAGCCGGCGCGCCACTTCCACCGCCCGGGCCGCGATCAGAGGGCGAGCAATAGACGTGCTCAGCGGGTAACCCTCATAGTCGCCATTCGCCATCAACGTAGGGAACACGTACTTCGCTGCGAACTCTTCGCGCGCGTCCGCCGTGTAATGTTCGGTACCAAGCGCCCGCGCCTTCTCTTCGGCAGTCCGGATGTCGTCCTCCGGCTGCCCCACGTTCACCGTTACGGTGATGACGTGGTCATAATCATAGATCTCCCGGACCATTGGAATACAGACCGACGTGTCAAGACCCCCGGAATAGACCAGTACTATCGAACCTTTGGACATTGCGCCGCGCTTTCTTCACCAACCTCGCAAATATGCAGTCTCGTCCCATCAACATCCCACGCAATCGCGATCCTAACCCATCAACATCGCCAGCAGCGCCTTCTGCGCGTGGAGGCGGTTCTCCGCCTGGTCAAGAACGGCGCTCTGGGGACCGTCCAGAACCTCGGCGGTGATTTCCTCGCCCCGGTGCGCCGGCAGGCAGTGGAGAACGAACGCGTCCGGCCGGGCTTCCCGCATTAGCTCGGCGTTCACCTGGTATCCTTGAAAAAGCATCAGGCGCTCATCACGTTCCGTTTCCTGCCCCATGCTCGTCCAGACATCCGTATAAACCGCGCCGGCGCCGCGGACCGCGTCGAAGGCGTCCGGCATAATGGTAATGGAACCGCCGTTCTTCGCCGCATCCGCCTTCGCCTCCCGCACAATGGCCCGATCGGGTGTATAGCCGGGCGGGCTGGCCACTCGTATTTCAGCTCCCAGTCGAGCGCCGGTGAGAAGGAACGAGTGGCAGACGTTATTACCGTCTCCAATCCAGGCGATCGGAAAATCTCGCACGGAACCCGCGCGTTCTAAAATCGTCTGGAAGTCTGCCAGGGCCTGGCAGGGGTGCTCCCGATCGCTGAGGGCGTTGATCACCGGAATGGTTCCGAATTGGGCCAGCTCCTCGACGGTATGGTGCGCGAAGGTCCGTGCGACAATTCCCTGAACCCATCGACTGAGATTGCGAGCGACGTCCGGAACCGTCTCCCGCGTGCCCAGGCCGATATCACCGGGCGCCAGGTAGATGGGGTGCCCACCAAGCTGCACGAACGCCGTTTCGAACGTGACACGCGTCCGGAGCGAAGGCTTTTCGAAGATCAGCGCCAGGCACTGGCCGTGGAGTGGGGCCGGAGCCAGGTTCCGCTCCGCCTTCAGCTCCATTGCAGCCTGCAGCGCCATCGCAGTCTCATCCACCGAAAGATCGGCCGACGAAAGGACGCTGCGACCCCGAAGCGCTCCCCAGAATGATGAGATGCTCATGCCAGGCCTTCGCTTTCGGTTCCACCTGCAGCGGCCAGCCGGTCCCGCAGGCGGAGCCTCAACTCGGAAAGCTGGTCCAACAGCGGAAGCTGGATATCAATCACTACATTCTCCCATTCCGGGCCAATCGCCCGCGCCGCGCGTACCGCGTCTTCCATCTGCTGCGCCGCCTCATCAATGGCGGCTAAAAGGCGCCCCTCGGGACTATTTGAAATTTGATTGGTGTTCATCATTGGCTGACCTGCGCAAAGATCGCCCGGCGCCCTGCTGCCAGGGGTTCACGCGCTCTTCTGATTCGAGACATTCGCTGCAAGCTGCGATCCAGGCGCCGAAGCACGCATCTGTCGTTCGACCTCGCGGCGCATCTGGTCAAGCTGCTCCCCAAGAGCGGGACTTCCGTGCTCACGCGCCGCCTTCGAAGCCTTCGCCGCCAGATCCACCACCAGCCGCGCCAGCGCCTGAAGCGTATGAGCGCCTCCCGCCGAGTTCGATCCGCTCGGGGCCGTGGGCCCTTTCGCGGATTCGATTGCCGAGGGCGGCCTTTCCGCATATCTCGAGTCGGGCTTGGTGTTCTCGGCCACGCGATCCTCCGCGACTCCCGGCGTTGGGATGGCACGCGGTCCGGCGTCCGGGGCCGGCCGTGCCGCGAACCCGTACAATTCGTGTATTCCCATCGCCTCAAGCTGTATTCTCACTTCCGCCGGGTCCACCCCGGCGTTTTGCAATGTCACCGCTGCTTCATCGCCAGACTCCAGCGCTGCCACCAGAAGCTGACCAGTCCCCACCGGACCGGCGTCGGTCAAACGCGCCGCCTGCTCCAAAAGTTCACGAACGGCCGGGCTGTAGGGCGGCTTCTCGACCGACGCCCCCAACGCATCCGCAAGTCGATCTTCCAGGGCGCATCGCACTTCATCCGGCCGGCCGCCTGATAAACAGATCAGCAGCGCCGCCATTGACGCCGAGTCGTCGAGCAAAGTCATCAAGAGGTGATCGGGTTTGACGCTGTCGCCGCCCAGCGCCGCCGCCAACTCCTGACTCTCCACCACGGCGCGCTTCGCATGACGCGTCAGTCGTGCCCACTCTACAGCCACTTCAAAACCCCCCATTCAGTGGGCGCGAGGCACGCAAAGGGCGCGAGGCGCGAGGTACGGGGCGCGAGCGCTTTTGATTCATCCTTCATCCTTCATCCTTCGTTTCCCGTCCTCGGTCCGCACAATCGCCTCCTCGAGCATCTCCAGACCCCGGTCGATTTCTTCAGGCTGAACGTTCAAAGCCGGCCGTAGGCGGATGGTTGTCTCCGTGGTGGCGTTGATGACAAAGCCGTGCGCAAGGGCGTCGGCAACCACGTCTTTCGCCACCGGTCGATTGAGCTCCAGCGCCAGGATGAGGCCGACTCCGCGGACCTCTTTAATCAGCGGGTGGCGTTCGGTCATAGCGTGCAGCCGATCAAGGAAAAACTTGCCGGAGGCTCGCACGGAATCCAGTACCTTCTCGTCGTCAATTGTTTCGAGAACCGCGATTGCGGCCGCGCACGCCACCGGATTGCCGCCGTAAGTTCCACCATGGTCACCCGGCTGGAAGGCGCTGGCGACTTCAGGAAGTCCCAGGCAGGCCGAAACCGGCACTCCATTGCCAAGTGCTTTGGCGAGCGTAAAGATATCGGGTCGCACACCGTAGAGCTGCCAGGCGAACAATGATCCGCTGCGGGCGATACCCGTTTGAACCTCGTCAAATATCAACAATACACCCTGCTCATCGCAGAGGCGTCTCACCCCTTCCAAATATCCCGGCGCCGCGATGATATTCGAGCTCTCGGCATGCACGACCTCTAACATGACGGCCGCGGTCTCCGGCGTTATGGCCTGGCGGATAGCGTGGAGATCGTTATAAGGCACGTGGGTGAATCCCGGGAGCAGCGGACCGAACCCTTTGCGCACTTTCTCCTGGCCCGTCGCGCTGATGGTTCCGATAGTCCTTCCATGAAACGAATTGAGCGCGGTAATAATCTGCCAGCGGCCGCCATGCATTTGCCCATATTTCTTCGCCAACTTAAGCGCGCACTCGTTGGCTTCCGATCCGCTGTTCGATAAATAAGTTAGGTAACCGCCCGAGCGCTCGTGCAGCATTTCCACGAGCGTGGCCTGCGAAGGGATATAAAAGAGATTGGTGACGTGCATCAGCGTCTCGACCTGCTTCTGCACCGCGGCGACCACGCGGGGATGGCAGTGTCCCAGACCGCAGACACCGATGCCCATCAGGAAGTCCAGGTACTCCTTGCCTGCGCTATCCCAGAGCCGGGAGCCAGATCCCCGCACAAAAGCGACCGGGTAGCGCTTGAAGAGCTGAATGGCGCCGGTCCGGTCACGCTCGACGGTCTCTTCGAACGTTCTATCATCCGTCCCAACGCTTGCCGTGCCCACTACCGTCATCGCAAACCCTCGCCATCGACCTGTTCCACCGTCCGCTAATGGATCTATTATACAATGGCCGACTGTTCGAACGCCGATTAATGCCGGCGCTTCGCGGGACCAACCCGCCGTTTCTGAGACAGTTTGTGGTGATTTCGGGACGGCGAATGACGTTTTTGTGGTCAAATTCGGGAAATTTCGAGCTGATTTTCGCGCCTCCGGGCGGAGATTTCGTGCTCATGAGAGCCGGAATGAGACAGTTTGAGACGGTTTTTTCGTTCTGGCCCCCTAACCCCCGATAACGGGGGAACTGTTTGGCTGTCGCTGCGATGGCTCCGCGCTCGCCCCCTAACCCCCGATAACGGGGGAACTGTTTGGCTGTCGCCGCGATGGCTCCGCGCTCGCCCCCTAACCCCCGATAACGGGGGAACTGTGCCCTGGCTCCCGTTCTGCGCCGCTTGCCGCCCTGCCTTCGAGTTACGATAACGGCCGGTATCCGCGGCGCAGGCGGTGACGCCTGCGCCGCAGTCCTGCGCCATCGGTCTTCTGAAGGGCTGTTCTTATCGAATTCGGTTGTAGAGGCATCCCTAATCCTAGAGCGGGAGGCGCCCGCTTTCGGGAGCTGGCGGAAGTTAATTGTAAGAAGAATGTTCTTGAGCGGCGCGTGACCCCGGCTCAGAAGAGGGCGACTCGGGTTAGTTTAGCGATCGATTGACCGTCGGCGCGGTCCCGCCGGCGTGCAGCGGCGAGCGCCGGGAAGAGCCGCGGGCACACGAATGCGCCTGAACTCCATGCTTCAGCGAATCCGGTTGGGGCGGTAATGCCGGTTCCCGCTGAAGTGGTACCGGTACTCCCCGCAATCGTCCTGTACGGGCGCGCTCCATGCCAAGTGTATCATGGAACGGAACTCTCAGTTGATATTCCTGCCTTCCCATGTTACACTTTCCACGGTGGTCTCGATCTGCGCAAACCTCGTGCCGCGGGCCACCTTTGTTGGCGCCTGTCAGCCAGAATCGCATCTCTTCCCGGAAAGGAGAAGGGTATGATTCGCTTCGCTTTGTCACCGTTCTTCGCTCGCTGTGGGGGGGGGTAGATTCCCTTCGCCCGGTTTCTCCGGTTCCCCGTTCCGGGTGTTCCACGCTCCTCTGACTCTGCTTCGTCCCCAGGTGACTCGCCCCCAATGTTCGCCGCAGCCGCGTCGATTCATCCCCGCTCTGCTGGCGCTCCTCGTCTTTCTGGTGGCTCTCCCGGCCCACGCGCAGGGCGGTGGTTATCCCGGCGGTGGCGGCAGCGCCTCCAACTGGCTGATCACCGTCTCGTACAGCGGTGGCAGCGGTAGTACCACCTCGTCTTCTTCGGGATCGGGGTCCGCGTACGGCAGCAGCTCAGCCGGTGGCCTGTCGCTTCCCTCCAATGGCGGATACAACGGGGACGGTATCCAGAACAGTCCGGCATCTTTGGCGACTGGCGGTCTAACCGCTTCAGTTCCCGTTAACAGTCAGGCTTATGGAACCGGACCTTCTACCTGGAATTCGGATGTAGAAGCCTCGAACGTCCAGATGACCTTTACGCTGACATGGCAGCCCGGACCCAGCGGCGCTCCCGCTCCCGCTCACGTTGCGGTCTCTTTCAGACGTAAAATCGCGCTCTATGAGCGGGATTATGGCAGTCAATCCGGTGACGTGGATATGGAGACGGGCGCCGAAATTGATTACAGCCCGCTTCCTTCACTGCAGGACCCTGTTGGTTATCCTGGCGTTTTGCATGACCTGAATGTCTCCGGCGAGGGGAGCCAGATCGGCGGCGATAGCGCCGCCGACCAGGACTTTACCAACCTCATGCTTCCGGTGAGCAATGGGACTGCCACCATCAGTTTCAGCGTGTCGTGGTCGGTAAAGCTCAGCGCCGACGTCCCTGTCGGTTCTTATGAATTCGAAGCCATTTCGACACCGGGCGTGGATTTGTGTGTGGATGGCTATGACCTGGCTCGCTTTGGCCCGGCGGAAAACAGCCTCAGCGGCGGCAATCTCAGCCATGGTTATGACCCTACGTTTACCCGGTGGCTGCCTCTCGCCTTCTCCCCGGTGGTGGACAGTGTTCCTTTCAGGTACCAGGCAGGCGGGCTGCCAGCGCCGTGGGGCAATATCCACTGCATGTATTCCATCGCTTTGACTCAGGAGAGCAATCCCGATCTGGACGGCCTTTTCCTCCTCTACCGGCCGAGCCTGGACGCGTATGGGGATTA
>DASRZA010000398.1:0-18267 GCA_035686845.1 Armatimonadota bacterium
GAAGAAAGCCCGCTGCGCGAATTCGGCGCAACGGGCTTCTCTGGTCAAGACGCGGCTAAAGCAGGTAAAGGGCAGAGGCTGTCCTCCGCAAGTCGCAGTCGTTTGACGAGAAGCCTATCGGGTTCGCGCAATATGGATCCATCAATGAGCAGCATTGACTCAAGCTGCGGCCCCCGGCCGAGATCCGGTTTGCGCCCGGGATGATTATATTGGCTCGAATCCGACACGCCGAACTTTCTATTTCTGAAAACCCGCTACGTAAAGACCTTTGACCGTAGAATTCCGCCGGCGAGCCAGCCCCGGCCATTGTCGTTAACTTAAACTTTATCAAAAAGGCGTTCCGCCGTCAAGAGATTTCGTCAGCCCCTCTTCTAAACGTACGCGTTTGCTTGATTTCCCCCCGGCGCCGCTTCGATTGCAGCCTCGCCGCGCGCTGCGCTGCGGGAACGCGCGTCCGGGTTCGAGCGCGTCGCGGCCGCAGCGCGTCGCGCAGGAGATCCTGAAGCCGGCGGAGCGCCGCGTCGCGGTTCTGACGCTGGCTGCGGGATGCCGCTGAAACAAGGTGAAGAGCGCCTGCCGAATCGAGCCGGCTGGATAGGCGCTCCATAATGAGCGCGCGCTGATACTCACTGAACGCTCGGCTGCTCTGCGGCCGAAAGATGATCTCGACCCGGGTCTCCACCTTATTGACATTCTGTCCGCCGGGGCCGGTGGATCGGGAGAATCGCCACTCGATTTCGTCCGGCGGGATCACCGAGCCCCGCGCGATCTCGATACCGTGCGCGGGTGAACTGTCCTCAGCTTCCGACCGGTTCTCGTTCTTTCTCTCCATCGCTCGTTCCTCATTCCTGTCCGCCGCCTAACCCGCGACTTTTGACAACCTCAAGCTGAACATGCCAGCGTTTCCCACACCGCGATGGCTATAATAATCTCGACTCGAACGCCGATCGCGCGCAGATTGGGCCGATCCGCAAGTTGCGCTTCAGTGGCGGCGCCGCCCGTCAATTATACCCAATCGAGCGCCGGCATGTATCGAACAGGAAATGGGAGCCCGATCGGAGATCGAACGATGAAATGCGCCAAATGCGGAAGAAAGAACGCCTGGCAGTCGGAGTTCTGCAGCGGGTGCGGTGGCGCGCTGGAACCCCCGGCCCCCCCGGCGCGACCTGAACAGTCGGAAACGGGCGCCGAGAGCTGGCGATGGATCGCGATCTGGAGTCTGGTGGTATTCGCGATTGTGGCGGGGTTGTGCATTTACGCATTCCAGCCCGAGGGCCACTACGGCGCCGGACACGGACCCGACCCCACCGCGATATCGGGGGTAGGAGTGAAAGCCGGGCCGCCATAAAATCCCGGCGCCGAACGGAACACGCCGCCGCCGGCTCATAGAAAGCCCAATGAGCCCACGCTGACATCCGGAGTCTCACAGAGAGAAGCTTTCCGTTAGAGATACGAAATTGAACTCAAAACGTCGGGTACTGGTCATCGGAATCGACTGCGCGCCTCCCCAATGGGTATTTGATCACTGGCTGGAGGATCTGCCAAACCTGGCGGCGCTTACCCGGCGGGGACTGTTCGGACCGCTGGAGAGCACGATTCCGCCCATTACCGTCCCGGCGTGGATGGCGATGATGACCGGGCGAGACCCTGGAGTCCTCGGCGTGTATGGGTTCCGGAACCGCAAGAATCATTCGTACACCGGCCTGAGTTTCGCAAATTCTCGTATGATTCACGAGTCGGCCATCTGGGATCTGCTGAGCGCGCAAAGCCGACCCGTCGTGGTGATGGGCGTCCCTCTGACTTATCCGCCGCCGCGGGTCCACGGTCTCTTGATATCCGGTTTTCTGGCGCCGGGCCGGGACAGCGATTATACCTGGCCTCCCGAAGCACGGGAGGAGTTGGCGCGGTTGGCGCCGGATTACCAGTTCGACGTCCGCGACTTTCGCACCGACGATAAAGATTACCTGTTGCGCCAGATCGACGAAATGACGGATGCCCGGTTTGCTCTTGCTGCTGAACTGGCGCGAACAAAACCGTGGGATCTCTTTGTCGTCGTGGAGATGGGAACGGATCGGATCCACCATGGATTCTGGAGCTTCATGGACCCGGCGCATCGCAAATATCGGCCCGGTAATCCCTATGAATTCGTGATCCACGATTACTATGTGCGGCTGGATCATCATATCGGCGAGCTCATCGCCGCAGTTCCCGAAGAGACCATCGTCCTGGTCGTTTCCGATCATGGGTGCCAGAAAATGGATGGCGGTATCTGCTTTAACGAGTGGCTCATCCGGAATGGATACCTCACGCTGCGCGCCTACCCCGATTCGATCACCCGCCTCGACAAACTCGATGTCGACTGGTCAAAAACGTCTGCCTGGGGAGACGGCGGCTACTATGGCCGACTGTTCTTGAACGTGAAGGGCCGTGAACCAGACGGTGTGATTCCATGGGAAGAATATGAGGCATTCCGGACCGAACTGATCGCCAAACTGGAAGCAATTACTGACGAGTACGGCGCCAACATTGGCACCCGCGTCTTCCGACCAGAAGAAGTGTACCAGGAGACGAACAACATTCCCCCGGATCTCATCGTCTACTTTGGCAACCTCGACTGGCGATCCGTGGGCAGCGTGGGCCACCGGTCCATCTGGACACGGGAGAACGACACCGGCCCGGATGACGCAAATCACGCTCAGCAAGGAATGCTGGTCCTCGCCGGGTCGGCGGGGGACGGGTTTCCTAACGGCAAGCGAGAAGGAATGAGCATTTACGACGTCACGCCAACCCTATGCGATCTCCTGGGCTTGGACGAGCCCGCCGGACTGACGGGAAGTTCTCTCTTGAAATAGGCGTCGCTCGCCTGTTCAGATTGAATCGATCCGCTGGACCTCGGGTACCAGCTCCCGAAGAACGCGCTCGACCCCGAGTTGGAGAGTCATCTCAGACATCGGGCAGGATCTGCAGGCGCCTTTAAGCTTGATGATGACGGTTCCCGTCTCGTCTTCGAAGTTAACCACCTCAATGTCGCCGCCATCCATTCGTATCGCAGGCCGGACCTCTTCTATCGCCGCGAGAATACGATCCATAACGTCCCCAACGGCGACCGTGGAAGTGGCCGTGTTACCTGACTGTCCGTTGAGACGAGCAGCCGCGGCCGCGGCCGCGGGGGATGTGGTGCGAGAGACGGGCGCTGATACGTGATCAGTGTCGGATGAAACGCGAGCGTCGTCGGAACGGCGCTCAAAGAGTCGGCGCAGTGGATAGAACATACCCTATTGTACCCGGATCGCCGCGAACCCGTACCCAATTGTGCCCCGATCGCCGCGAACCCATGCCCGATTGGGCCCCGATCGCCGCGAACCCGTACCCGGTTGTACCCCGATCTTAGGGCGAACCCATTGTGTCGAGCGTTGACTTTTACCGAGCGTCCATGACACGCGGAACCGGGGTTTCGCTTCATCTCACCCGACCCCGCTAATCGCTCTGTATAGCAATGGGGGCAATCCAGTGAGCGGTATATACCACTCCGAACCGGCGCTTCAAAACTCTACGCCTCATGTGATGCGTTCGCACTGGCCCCGATCGATCCGATCCCGTACGCTCGGACTTGCGCGGTAGGATACTTCAGCGATGGTTGTGCGTCTGCTCAGGCCCATGAGAGCGCCTGCCTCTTGCGAGATCGAGAGACCGGGCGCGCGGTTTGAGGGAGAGCCCGTGATCGCAGCTTCTTAATCGCTCGCGCCTCAAGCTGCCGCACACGCTCGCGCGTAAGCTGGAAATGCTCACCTACTTCGCGCAGCGTGCGCCCGCCGCCGCCATCGAGACCGAATCGAAGGCGCACGACCGCGGATTCAAGCGGGTCGAGCTCGCGCAGCGCCTCCTCAATCTCATCTCGGAGCATTTGGTGCGCGAGGAGCTCCTCCGCTGTGGGACAGGTTTCATCCTCCAGGATCTCCTCCCAGATTCGACCCTCCTCCGTACCAGGGTGAGTGTCGAGCGAAATGGCCGAAGGAAGCGCCATCAGGTACTGCTGTACGCGCTCCACCGGGATTTCGAGCGCCCGGGCAATTTCTTCGGGGGTCGGCGCTCTCCAGAGCTCCTGTGAAAGGCGGCGCTCGGTCTCATAAACTCGCGTAAGCATGGTATTGACATGGAACGGAATCGGCACAAAGCCACCCTGGTAGGCTACCGCGCGGTTGATCGCCTGGCGGATCCATAGCGTCGCGTAGGTGCTAAATCGACAGCCCCTCGTCGGGTCAAACTTCTCGACCGCTCGGATGAGTCCGATATTTCCTTCCTGGATGAGATCCATCAGAGAAAGGCCCCGGCCCATATACCGCTTGGCAATGCTGACGACCAGGCGCAGATTCGCCTCGACAAATAGCTTTTTGGCGGCCTCGTCGCCCGATTGGACCCGCCGCCCGAGATCCACCTCTTCCTGCGCCGTCAGGAGCGGAGTCTTACCGATACGATTCAACCACGTCTGCACGGGGTTATCCACGGCTGATGAGCCATCCGTACGCTCCGCCTCGTAGAGATCGTCATCCGCTCTTAATCCCAGTTCCGCGTTATCGTGCCGCATGCCCATTCCTCGTCGACGTTCACGCCGAGTGTCCGGGGCCAGCCGGCCTGTAACCGCTGGACTCGGATTGGTTTCCAAAAGAGACATTCGGCATGGGAGCGAGCGATCCTTTTTGGCGTCACCGGGTTCGAATTCATTCGCGTCGAAATACCGGTCGGGCTTATTTGGACCGTCGGATTCGATCACGAACGCGACAGGCGAGCCGTTCGGTTTCAGGATCAGTCTCGAGAGCCTTCTTAAAGGCTCGACAGGCGTGGGCGATGGTGCTGTGATCCTTGCCGCCGAATAACTGCCCGATCTGCTCCAACGAGCTTTCTGTAAGCTCCCGGGAAAGATACATCGCGAGCTGCCGCGCGAGGAGCGAGTGACGATCCCGCTTCTTCCCCATCAAGGCTTCCAGCGGCACGTTCAGGGTGTTGCAAACGACGCGTTGAACGGTTTCCACTCGTACGGGTTTGCGGGCGCCTTCGTCAAAATAACGGGAGAGAAGAGAAGTCGCCATCTGCAGACTGATCGGCAGGTTACTGAACGATGAATGAGCGAGGAGGCGGATCAACGCGCCTTCGAGGACCCGGATATTGCTGCGAATCATCCGGGCCATCATCTCCAGAACATCGTGAGGAAGCGCGGCCCCTTCTCCTTCGGCCTTTCGCTCTAGAATAGCCAGCCGGGTCTCATAACTGGGAGCGCTGATGTCTGCAACGAGGCCGGCCTCGAACCGCGATACCATCCTCTCATCCATAATCTGAAGCTCGTGCGGCGGGCGATCTGAGCAGATTACAACCTGGCGGCCCGTGTCATAGAGGGCATTGAAAGTGTGGAAGAACTCCTCGCTGGTGCGCTCTTTTGAGGCGATGAACTGAATGTCGTCCACCAGCCAGATATCGACGTGACGATAAAGTCGCCTGAACTCTTCCATCTGCCGGTCGCGGAGTGCAGAAACGAACGAGGTTGTAAACGCCTCTCCGGAAAGATACGCCACCACGGCGCTCGGCCGACGCTCCTGGACCTGCTGGCCGATAGCATGCATGAGATGAGTTTTGCCAAGCCCTACCCCTCCGTGAACGAAGAGCGGGTTATAGCTGGCGCCCGGCGCGTCCGCGACCGCGGTGGCGGCGGCATGGGCGAACTGATTGTTCTCTCCCGTCACCAGGCTCGAGAACGTGTACCTCGGGTTAAGGGGTGTACAGTTGAGAACCTCAATGAGCTTTTCCTGAATGACCCGAGGGTCGGGCGCACGGGCCGCCGGTAGATCCGGCTCGGCTGCAGCCGGCTTTGGGGCGCGCGACGCCGCCGGCTTCCGACGTGATCGGGCTGGCGCCTCGGCAGCCTCAATGCGCAGCTGTACCGGACTATCGAGGAGTTCGGAGAGAATCTCTTCGAGCATCGTTCGGAACTTCCGATCCAGCCACTCGCGCGTCAACTGGCTGGGAAGCCGGACAAGCAGTACGCCCTCTTCGGTGACCTCCGGCATAATACCCTGAAGGTTCTGCTGGAACCAGCGCGGAAATCGCTCACATTCCGGGCGTGACTCCAGCGCCGCGACCGCTCGCTGCCAGATTTCGGCCAACATTCCTGGTAACGTCCGGTCGGGAGAGAGGCGCTGTTTCAAACCTGTGACCTTTCTCAATAGGAACGACGCGTGTCAGAGCCTCAGCCGGCGCGCGAAGATGCTGCGTCAAGGCGTCGGCGGTCGGTAATAACCCGCGAGTCTCGCGAATGAAATCCGTTGGGTGTTGACGAGTTTAGCAAATTGGACCGCGCCTGTAAAGAAGGAATTGTGGCACGGAAGCACTTTGCCGCCTGCAAAAAACTGGGCCGAGATTCGCTTCTCTTGAGTACAGTATGCTCAGTCCGTCTCGGCCGGCGATGTTCGGACGCCGGCATTCGTTCGACGGTGAGAGCGAGGGAACAGAACGTCCGCCGCCCTCCCGACCCTATGCGTCAACCGTCTCGCTCTCGATCCCGGAGAGACCGGGATCAGGCGATGCATTTACGGCGACGTTGACTCCTTCGGCGCCTTCGGCTATCTGAATAGTCACTCGTGTGTCATCCTCGAGCACCAGATCCGCCTCGTAGAAACGATCGGGGCCCAAAACCAGGTCGGTTTCGGTCTCCGGCGGCGCCTGGGCGCGCAAAAGACCCGATTTAATGCGAAACTCCACTGAGACCGGGGCCTCCGGATCCGAGTTGACTCCCTCCGAAAGCGGATCGGGGTCCCCGACGAACGCATCCTGCAGGTTCTTCCTGGAGTGCTCTTGCATGACAGGCTCCCAAAACATTGGTTCAGCCGGGCTCGGTATTAATTCCGCCTCCGGCTGGCGACTTTTCTTTATGTACCCAGGCTGTTGGGGAATCCCAAACCGGTATTTGCGCATCAGGGCCATTTTATTATTTTAGTAAAGTGCGCGACCGAAGTCCCGCTTCAGCCGATAATCATCATTGGAGCGCGTATGTGGCGTGTCTGCACGCTTGATTGTTATTGACTCTAGCGCCGAGCCGAAGCTATAATATGTTCAGTATCGAATCGTGCTCCACGTTTCCCGCTCTGCAGCCATCTCCCGTGCGCACAGAGTCCGGTTAGCTAGTTCCAAATAGCCGGGCCGTGCTCAACCGGGCGAGCGGCAGGCGAACAGCGTCGGAGAAATTGAAGTACGATCTTCGCCAGCGGTTTAAGCGCCTTCAACCTCGGGTAAGCTGACGCTGTCCGGATCGTGCAGTTTCCCCTCGTCGCAAGTAAATCCATCCGCGTTTACCGCACGGCAGGTCGCAGACTTTTCACACAATCGATCATCTCATCGGCCCTGTCTCTTCGGCGCGGATTCCCGGATGAGTTTATTGCGCCAAGCGGCCTGCTGTCGTACGTGTTAACCCTCGTCACTTCTTTCACAAATTCTCAGTCTGGCGCCTTTGAGATCTCGAACACTCAGAACTACTCACTCAGGCAAGATCACCCATTAAATCGTTATCTATGGCGCCGGCCTTGTTCCCGCCGTACGAAAAGGCTCCCTGATGCTCCTCCAGGACTCACAACACGCTATCGCTTCTGAGCAGTCCGTGGTCACGGAGTCGCGACGGGACTCCGCGGCCAAAGTCGAGAGAGCATCGGGCGGCGAAGAGGTGATTATCCTCGACTTCGGCGCCCAATATACTCAACTGATTGCGCGACGAGTCCGGCAGTGCGGCGTCTTCTGCGAAATCCTGCCGTTCGACACAACGCTTGAGGAGCTTCTCGGTCGCCGTCCCCAGGGAATTATTCTGAGCGGTGGTCCGGCCAGCGTCTACGCCGAAGGCGCGCCAAGATGTGATCCGGCCCTCTTCTCACAGGGGATTCCGGTTTTGGGAATCTGCTATGGAATGCAGCTCATGGCCCACGTTCTTGGAGGTTCGGTTGGGGGCAGCCCGCTCCGGGAGTATGGCGCAACTGAGGTCAGGGTTGAGGCCGAAGGGCAGCTATTTCGCGGCCTTCAAGGGGATCAGCTTGTCTGGATGAGCCACGGCGACTCCGTAGACCGGGCGCCCGCCGGCTTCCGGGTCATCGCCCGCACGGCGCAGGGATACGCCGCAGCGATGGACAACGGCAAAGGACTTGTTGGAGTCCAGTTTCATCCGGAGGTGGTCCACACGCCTGCCGGAATAGAAGTGCTTCGAAACTTTTTGCTTGAGGTTTGCGATTGTTCCGGATCCTGGAACATGGCTTCCTTCGTGGAGACCGCGATCGAAGAGATTCGTGAGACGGTTGGGAATGAGCGAGTGATCTGTGGCGTGAGTGGCGGCGTAGACTCGACGGTGGCCGCGGCTCTTATTCACCGGGCCATCGGGAATCAACTCACCTGCGTCTTCGTCAATCATGGCCTTCTGCGCAAGGATGAAGCCGAACAAGTTCGGGAGGCGCTAGAGGGGGTTCTTGGGGCCCCGCTGGTCTACGAAGACGCGTCGGAGCGATTTTTGCGGCAGCTTGCCGGCGTCGAGGAGCCAGAGCAAAAGCGCAGAATTATCGGCGAGGAGTTTGTACGCGCCTTTGAGCGGGCCGCGGCGACCGTGGAACCCGCGTCGTTCCTGGCGCAGGGCACGCTCTACCCGGACGTGGTGGAGAGTGGCACGCGGACCGCGGCGACGATCAAAACCCATCATAACGTGGGTGGACTGCCGGCCGACATGAAGTTCCGGCTGCTGGAGCCGTTCCGACTGCTGTTCAAGGACGAGGTGCGCGCGATCGGCGCCGAGCTTGGTCTGCCGGAAGAGCTGGTCTGGCGGCCACCTTTTCCCGGCCCGGGCCTTGCGATACGCATTATCGGCGCCGTGACGCCCGAGCGATTGGAGATCCTTCGCGAGGCGGATGCCATTTATCGTGAAGAAATATTTCGCGCCGGGCTGCACCGGTCGATATGGCAGTATTTTGCGGTCCTCGCGCCCATTCGCAGTGTGGGCGTGATGGGCGATCAGCGCACTTACGCGCATCCCATCATCCTGCGCGCGGTCACGGGCGAAGACGCGATGACCATGGATTGGGCTCGGATTCCATTTGACCTCCTGGCGCGGATTAGCAGCCGGATTGTTAATGAGACGCCCGGCGTCAACCGCGTTGTTTACGATATTACGACAAAGCCGCCGGCGACTATCGAGTGGGAATGAGGGGATGTGTGTGAGTGTATGAGTGTGTGGGCGTGTGAGTGTCATTGAGTATCGGATCTGGTGAGTATCATTGAGTACGCAATCTTTAGAGGCAGCGACCTGGCGCCCGCCTCTTGCGGAGAGATTTGATTGCTGTTGACGCCGGAGCAGATCAGAGATCGCGTGCGCGAGCTGGGGGAAGAGATTACGGAGACCTATCGTCAGAGTGAGCCGGTGATGGTAGTGGTGATGCAGGGAGCGATCATATTCTTTGCAGATCTTGTTCGCGAGATCAAGCTCCCAACCATTTCCGACGCGATCTGTGTTTCCAGCTACTTGAAGGGGACAACAGCGTCGCAAGAGCCGCAGCTCTTGCTCCCGCCGCAGCATGATTGGCGCGATCGGGACGTGATTTTTGTGGAGGCCATTGTGGATACCGGGAAGACGGCCGCATTGCTGTCGGCATTGTCGCGCGACCGAATGGCGCGAACAGCCCGGCTTTGCGCGCTGTTGGACAAGCCTTCACGTCGAGTTCGTGACGTGGTCCCGGACTACGTCGGCTTTACGATACCTGATCTGTTCGTTGTGGGATATGGTTTGGATTATAAGGGGCAGTATAGAAACCTGCCCGGTATTGATACGCTCACGGTCGAAGCGACCTGACGGCGCGAGTCATTGTTCCGCGCGAGCTGTTACTGAAGGGAAGAGAGAAGCGAATGAGTATCATAGAGAACGAAGCTGCAGCCCCCGAGCAGGCCGCTCCAGTTGAGTCCGAGGATGACCGCGGGCAGGCGAACGGAGTGATCAGCGGCGCCACCATGCCGGTCATGGGGGACGGAGCGAGCGCGCCAGACGGCGCGGAGTCAGCCGACCGGCCGCAAACCCGCTCGGCGCCGGTCAACTTTGACCAGGTGACCACTGGTGAGCTTCACCAGATGGCGAGAGATCTGGGGATCAAAGGCTATTCGAAGCTCAACAAGCAGGACCTGGTATTCAAAATCTTACAGGCGCAGGCTGAACAGTCCGGTCTTATTTTCGCAGAGGGCGTCCTGGAAATCCTGTATCCCGAAGGATACGGCTTTCTGCGACGCCACAACCTTCTGCCGGATGCGGATGACGTTTACGTCGCGCAGTCTCAGATCAAACGATTCGGACTCAAAACTGGGGACCTGGTCTCTGGACAGGTGCGTCCCCCAAAAGAGACCGAGCGCTATTTCGGGCTGATCAGGGTCGAGGCCGTAAACGGACACAACGCGGAGCACGCCCGCTTGCGTACCGATTTTGATGACCTGACACCGATCTACCCGAACGAGAAGTTCAACCTGGAAACGGATCCCACGAATATTTCAGCCCGTTGTATTGACCTGATATCACCCGTTGGCAAGGGACAGCGCGGCCTCATCGTATCACCTCCGAAGGCGGGCAAGACAACGCTGTTGAAGGTGATCGCGCACGGGATCGCTACGAATCACCCCGAAGTGCAGCTCATCTGCCTCTTGATCGACGAGCGTCCTGAAGAAGTGACGGATATCAAGCGGTCGGTGAAGGGCGAGGTGATCTCCTCAACATTCGACGAGCCGCCCACGAGTCATACGCGGGTGGCGGAAATGACCCTGGAGATGGCGAAGCGGTTGGTTGAATCTGGCCGTGACGTGGTAATCCTACTGGATAGTATCACCCGGTTGGCTCGCGCCTCGAATCTTACCGTGGAACCAAGCGGCCGGACGCTGAGCGGTGGTTTCGATCCTGCGGCTTTCTATCCACCAAAGCGGTTTCTAGGCGCCGCCCGCAACATTGAAGAAGGAGGCAGCCTCACCATTCTTGGCACCGCGCTTGTAGACACCGGGAGCCGGATGGATGAGGTAATCTTTGAGGAATTTAAGGGAACGGGCAACATGGAGCTGGTGCTCGACCGATCGCTCGCGGAGCGTCGCATCTGGCCCGCAATCGACGTGAAGCGGTCGGGTACCCGGCATGATGAGCTGCTCTGGTCCGAAGAAGATCTCAAACGAGTGGTTCAGCTCCACCGGGTGCTGGCCGAGCTGGATGCGGCGGAGGCAACGAAGCTTTTGCTCAACCGCCTTACCCATACCAAATCCAACGCGGAGTTCCTCAAAATCGTGGGTCAAAACATGAAATCGATGGAGTAGAGAGGATTCTTGCCAGAGAATAGGGAAACCTCATAGAACAGCAGGGGTCCAATATTTGGGACAGTCGCCGCCGGCGCGTAGTAGTCACAAAACAGGGTCATCTGCGCTCGACGGCGCCACCGGGCGAACGTGCGTCTGATAAGAACGCACGACATCCCGTGCGCTGCGCATATGGAGTTGCGAGCGGTTTTCACCTGCTAGGTTTGAGGAAATAGCTTTATGTTACCAGATGAAATGCCGGAATCTTCAGGCGGCGCGTCTTCTGAACCGGAGGCGCCTCGTGATCGGAGCTCCGAATCGCCCGGCGCAAACGGACCGGGCGCCGCGGGCGCGAACGACAACGGCCAGAACGGGTCGACGGGGGCGCCGCATGGGGCTGAGGGCCGCGATTTAACCCCCTCCGGGAAGGCGCCTGCTCCCCATTTGCCTGAAGCGTCCGCGGAGGGCCGCCCACCCGCTCGCTCGCTTAACGAGCGAGAGGTTAAGGTCCTCAACATCTTCCAGTACGAGGAGCGGAGTGATTACACGTTCGTTCTGCTGCAGGATGGCAGGGGCCGCAAACTCCCGATCTGGATCGGTCAGGAACAGGCGCAGGCGATCTTCATTGCGCTTCGTAAGGAGCAATATGATTTTCACAGGCCCCTCACGCACGATCTCCTGAAGAACGTGGTGGAGAAGCTCGGTGGTAAAATAGAACGGCTGACTATAGACGACGTATGGCAAGACACGTTCTATGCCCGCCTCGTACTAATTCTTGGCGACCGAACCATTGATGTCGACTGCCGTCCCAGCGACGGTATCGCCCTGGCTCTCCGGGCGCAGGCGCCGATTTATGTTGCTGATGAAGTACTGGATAGCTGCCGCCTGCGTGACGAATGATCGCGGGCTGGGCGACACCGCTCACTGATTGGGCGGTTTCGCGCCAAGTGTCTTAGAGCCGAAAGGACGAAGTGAGTTTAGAGCTATCCAGGGACCGGGAGGAATCTGAGGAGGAATCGCGCCGGCAGAAGCTGATGCGACTCCGCGAGCAAAACCTGGACCCGTTTCAGATTGAGCGGTATGAAATCACGCACCACGCGGAGGAGATTCTCCGGGATTTCGACCGGTTCGAGGACCAGGAGGCGCGCGTCGCCGGCCGACTGACGGGCGCTCGCACGATGGGCAAGGCGCTCTTCCTGGATCTCTCCGATTCCACGGGGACGCTTCAGCTTTACGTGAAGAAGGATGTTGTCGGTGAAGCCGCGTTCGAGCGAATCCGCGATCTGCTGGATGTTGGTGACATTGTCGGGGTACGCGGCGCTGTATTTCGCACCCGTAGTGGCGAGATCTCGCTCCGGGTGTTGGAGTTGTCCGTGCTTGCGAAGGCGATGCGGCCCCTACCCTTTGGCAAGCGATCCCGGGACGGCAGAACGTGGTACGATCTTTCTGATCAAGAGCTGCGGTATCGCCAGAGATATGCGGACCTCGCGGTGCATCCCGATGTGCGGGAGCTGTTCATAAAGCGCGGCCGCGTGGTTCAGGCGATGCGCCGGTTTCTTGATGACGAAGGGTTCCTGGAAGTCGAAACGCCCATGATGCAGACGATTCATGGTGGCGCCGCGGCGCGGCCCTTCGTCTCGCATCACAACGCGCTCGACCTGGATCTTTATCTACGGGTCTCCCCCGAGCTATACCTCAAGCGATTGATCATCGGAGGGTTTGATAAGGTTTACGAAATCAATCGTAATTTTCGCAATGAGGGCATCGATCGAACCCACAATCCCGAATTCACCATGATGGAGCTGTATCAGGCGTATTCGGACCTCGACGACATCATGGCGCTCACTGAGCGCATGATTCTTCGGATAGTGGCGGATGTGCGAGGGGACTCACGCTTTGGATTCGAGGGCGCCGAAATCGACCTGGCGATTCCATGGGCGCGGCTTCCTATGCTGGCGGCGATCCAGGAGAGATCGGGGATTGCCGCAGCTCAGCTTGGCGATTACGAGGAGGCTCGCAGGCTCGCGGAAGGTCGCGGCGTGGACGTAACGCGAGATCGCACGCTCGGAGAGGTTATCAATAAGCTTTTTGAGCATTTTGTGGAGCGGACGCTGATTCAGCCAACGTTTATCACCGACTACCCGGTCGATATTTCTCCGCTCGCTAAAAAGAGCGCGGCGGATCCTAAGCTCACCCGCAGATTCGAACTGTTTATCGGCGGTCAGGAGTTGGGGAACGCGTTCAGCGAGCTCAACGATCCGTGCGATCAGCGCGAAAGATTTATGGCGCAGGCGTCTAAGCAAGCCCAGGGAGACGTCGAAGCGCACCCTATGGATGAAGATTATCTGCTGGCTCTGGAGTATGGAATGCCGCCGACCGGTGGGCTCGGCATTGGCATCGACCGTCTGGTCATGCTCCTGACGGACACCAGCTCGATCAAGGATGTGATTCTCTTTCCGTTGCTTAAGCCCGCCGGTCAGGGATTATCGTGAGCCATTCGCCCGTGCCGCCGGACTACCGGCCGACTATTCTACTTGGCGCGCTGGCGCCCGCCAGGCTTGACGCCGTAAAGAGTCCTCTGGAAGCTGAGGGCTGGGACGTCAGGACAATGCGCGACTTCGCGTTGGAGACGGACCCGGCGCCGGGTTCCGCCGTGGTTATCGCGGCTTCGCGCTCCATCCAGCCCGATCTGATTCTCACCGCCGGGAGCGAGAGTGACCCCTGGGCATTTAAGACGATCTGCGAGCTGCGGAGTGACCCCGCTACGCAGGATCTTGGTGTGGTGGTGTTTCCCGAGGTTTCGGTGCCGTCCGGGCTGGCAGTGACGCCCATGAGCGGGCCCGACGCCTGGATATTCCCCGAGACGCCCGATGCGGAAGCATTGGAAACAATTCGGAAGACGATCCGTGCGGGATTGGCCGGGCGGCTCGAGTGGGCGCAGCGGGAATGGACGCCGACGGATCGGTTCCGGCACACGGTGAAAAGCGCGCGGGTTCGTATTGAGCTCGGACGAACAGTCGAGGCCGCGACCATGGGCGAATGGCTTTATGGCCGGCGAAACCTGGTGGACCTTAAGATCTGGGACGGGACCACCGAACATCCGCGCGGCTGGCGATTCGGCCGGGCGAAACGATATCGGCGACCTCTGCTGGTAGAGTACGAAGAGGTCATCACCGAAGATTCTCTCGCCCCCGAGCAGCATTTCACCTTCTACGCTCGCAGCGGCCGCTTACTCCTGGCCGCCTGCCACGCGGTTTCGGACCTTGCAGGAGGCTGGCCAGTTCTCGAAGCGGGCTAACGTCCAGCAAACTCGCCTGGTCTCAGCCGCGTTTTTCCGCCACGACCCCGGCGCCGGAACTCGCGGCTCGATGCGCGCCAATCCAAACAGCGGCCGCGCCGGTGAACAGCCACACGGGCCCGAGACCCTCCAGAAAGCGAACATTGTCGATAATTGGCTGTGGAAGGCCGTTCTCGGGCATAATCCCCACCGTTGAAGCGATCATAGACGCGCCGAACAGGGCGATCAATAGGCCAAAGAAGCGCGCCCGATCTCCAATAAGCCGGTAACCTGCCACGCCCACGTAGTAGAAACAGCCGAGCTGGATTGCCCAGGCTAAGATGCCTCCCAGAACGCGCGCCGGCGCCAGTGAAGGCCGCGCAAACCCGAGCTCGCTAAGGTCCGGGAATGTTTGGGAGCCGAGAATAAGCAGTGCCGAGAGCGTGACCCACACGGCGGCGGTGATCGAGACGGGAACGCAGCCCCTGCTGCGATTCAGTTTCCACACAAGAACGCCACCCGCAATCGCGAGCACGATAATCGCTGTCCACGACGTGGGCCAGAGTGGATCGAGTGGACTGGATGCAGGCGCATTTTGCCGCGCGGCCCCGCTCTGGCACGCGGCATAGAGCGGATTGATCCATTCGGGATGAATCGCCCACACCGGCCACGGTTCACTGAAATCACTATTGTCGAGCAGATCCAATCCCGACGCATTCGCGTACACGAGACTCACGTCGGAAAAGTAGGCCGGTCGAATTTTTGACGCCGCGCCCAGTATAACTGTCAGGAACGGGAGATCGGTATGCTCCCGGATCGTGAGAGTGGCGCTTCTCCAGCCCGCGGCCGGCGGTAAATTGATACGGTAAAGGCCGGATTCGCTCGAGATCGTGGGCGCGTGGAATGGAGGTGGGGCTGTGATGGCAAGCTCCGACACGGGGCCGCGTGTCGCGTCACCCTGGACACCCATCCAGGCGCCGGCGGTGGACCGGTACCGGAACGAGATACGAAGAGGCCGGTACGCCCCGTGGAGCAGCTCGGCTTGCTGGAAAATCATGCCCTGCACCCGCGCAAACGTGGCCCCGGACGCGCGTGCCGCCGTCCCACCTCCATCCAGACCGTTCCAGCGGATCGGCGCATGAAATCGAGCGGGGAAGGTCACTTGCTCGTAGGCAAGCTGGATGATTAGCAGGGTTAGCGCGGCAAGCGCCAAACGGCGAAGGACGGGAATAGAGGGACGCATGGGCTAAATTATACCAAAGCTGAAGAGAGGCTGCAAACTCTATTGGACGCGCCGCCACTTCTTGTTGTTCAATCAACCTTCATGTTATACTCTGACGGGGCAAGGATCAACCGTGAAGCAATCATGTTCGCGGCATTGTCGCCCCGGGTGGAGAGGAAAACTCCAAAGTATGACTTCAGTGAGAGCGACAACTATTCTGGCGGTTAAGCGCAATGGAGAGGTGGCGGTCGGTGGTGACGGTCAGGTAACGCTCGAGAACGTAGTTGCCAAGCATAACGCTAGAAAAGTGATGCGGCTCTACCGCGGAACCGTGCTGGCCGGGGTCGCAGGCGCCGTGGCGGATGCCTTCAGCCTGGTGGACCTTTTCGAGACAAAGCTGGAAGAGAGCAGCGGCAACCTGGGATCCGCGGCGATCAAGTTTGCTCGTCAATGGCGGACAGACAGGATTTTGCGCCAGCTTCAAGCAATGATCATCGTGGCAAACCGGGAACAGATCCTGCTCGTATCGGGGAGTGGTGAGGTCATTGAGCCTGACGACGACGCGGCTGCGGTAGGATCCGGGGCGTCCTACGCTCTGGCAGCCGCTCGCGCGCTCCTGCTCCATACTGAGCTCCCGGCACGTCAAATTGTGGAAGAGTCATTGAAAATTGCGGCAAGCATTTGCATTTACACCAACGATCGGTTCTGGATCGAGAGTCTTGGCAATGAGTGAGAGCATCGAAGGATTAACCCCGCGTGAAATAGTGCGAGAGCTCGACAAGTACATCGTGGGCCAGGGGCAGGCGAAGCGCGCGGTCGCTGTGGCGCTCCGGAACCGGTTCCGCCGGCGCCGACTGCCCGAAGAGCTCAGGGATGAAGTAATTCCGAAGAATATCCTGATGATCGGTCCGACCGGCGTCGGGAAGACGGAGATCGCAAGGCGATTAGCCGCTCTCGCGAACGCGCCGTTTATCAAAGTTGAAGCGAGCAAGTTCACCGAGGTCGGGTACGTGGGACGCGACGTCGACTCGATGGTGCGGGACCTGGCCCAGGTGGCGTACCGGTTGGTGGAGGCCGAGCGCATCGAAATGGTGCAGGATCAGGCTCGGGAGCGTGCGATCGACCGGATCGTAAATATCCTGGAACCCCTACCCCAACGGGAGCACAGTCCCTCAGACTTCATTTCAAGTCTTTCCGAGGCGATGCAGTCGGGCTTTCAATCGCGTTCGGAGGCCCGTCAGGAAGAGGACGATCGCTTGAGGGCCCAGGTTCAACGAAAAGAACGGCTTCGTGAACGGCTGCGGCAGGAGATCGCGGCCGGCGAGCGCGATCAGCAGCCCATCGATATTGAAGTGGAGGACCAGACTCCCGTCACTGTTCAGGGATTCGGCGCCAATGGGATGGATGAAGTGATCAGCAATCTCACCGACGCGCTGGGAAGCGCGTTCAGGAAGAAGCGCACCCGGAGCGTTATGGTGGCGGAAGCGAGGCGCATCCTCGCCGAGGAGGAGGCCCGCAAGCTGATTGATCAGGAGGATGTGCGCCGGGACGCGGTCCACCGGGCGGAAGATACGGGCATCATCTTTATTGACGAGATCGATAAGATCGCCGGACGGGAGGGGACGCACGGACCGGAGGTTTCTCGTGAGGGCGTGCAGCGGGATATTCTGCCAATCATCGAAGGTTCGACGGTGGTAACGCGATATGGCCCGGTGAGAACGGACCACGTGCTCTTCGTGGCCGCCGGCGCCTTCCACATCTCTAAGCCGTCCGATCTCATCCCCGAACTGCAGGGCCGGCTCCCGCTGCGCGTTGAGCTGGACGCACTCACCGAGGCGGATTTCCGGAGGATTTTAACCGAGCCCAAGAACGCGCTGCTGCGTCAGTACGAGGCCTTGATGGCGACTGAAGGCATTCACCTGAAGTTTGACGACGATGCGATTGATGAGCTCAGCCGCATGGCGTTCCGTGTCAACGAGTCGGCTGAGAATATTGGCGCACGGCGGCTTCACACGATTATGGAGAAGCTGCTGGAAGAACTATCCTTCGAGGCGCCCGACTTAGAAGTCCACGACTTCGTGATCACACGCCAGTATGTTCAGGATCGTCTTGGCAGCCTGGTCCAAGATCAGGACCGGAGCCGATTCATTCTTTAATCGGGTTCGCGGTATACGGTCAGACGAATCATCCGACTATAAACCACTCCGGCAGACTCAATGATCAACCGTTTCCAGGGCCGGCTGCGATCCACTCGATCATCTGACGAAGGGCGTGATACGCGCTCAACCGCTCAGAATCCGTGTCCGCAGCTTCAGCCGCGTCCACGTGGGCCTGCATCTGTTTGAGCGCAATCGGTCCCATCTGCAAAAGAGCCTCGGAGCCCGAAGCGGTCCACTTGACCAGGATGTACCGGGCCAGGCAGCCAACCGGGATACCGGTC
>DASRZA010000399.1:0-7006 GCA_035686845.1 Armatimonadota bacterium
GTCAGCGGCCTCCGGTGTGCCGCCCATCGGGTCAACATATTTCGACCCACCATTGACCACGAGGGTATTCCCGGCAGCGCTTTCATAGCCATCCCGCGAATTTCCTGTACTGCTAGTATCAATCGGCGTTACCCCTGAGTAGTCAAAAAAGACGGCGGTCAAAACGTCTTTGGGATGCGTGGCAATCGCTCCGATGTTGGACAATTCGAGGGTCAGGTCGCCGCCCGCGTCGGGGCTACTGAAGTACGCTTGGGCGGCCAGAGGATAGCTGGTACCTGTGATGGCACCTGTGTAAGAGCCCAGGAAATTGCCATAACTGGTGGCGTATGAGGCGGCGGCATTTGAAAGGAAGACGCTGGCTGCGATGAATAGTAGCGGCAGCGCGCGCACGTGGCGTATCATGGTTCTATCTCTCCGTGAAGCAGTGAGGGCGCGACAGTCAATCTGTCGCGTTAACATCCGTCCTGGAGTTCTTTCATTCTGGATCCCCGGTCGGAGCCCCACGCCGGCAGTTTACCAGGCTCTGGTCCCCTCCACCTGTAGAAAGGCATCTTCGGATATCATTATGCGGGCAATCCATCAACCGGACAAGGTTCGAAAGGACCTGAACGCAACTCTGTCGAAGGTACTTTTGTTCGTTCGGGTCAGTTATCATCTTTCTGAATGCAAATGGCGGTTCGGATTGTCCAATAAACAGGTGTATCGGAGCCGGCAGCCACTCTCGCCGTTCACAGACCTTGACAATAGATCGCCGTATCAACTATTGTAACAATTAACTATTAGTTGCCACGATCTCGAACGCTTCAGATCAACCGTCCCGGCCGCCATAATTTAAGATGAGAGGCAGCGCTTAAGAGGGCGCTGTGGTGGACGGCGGCATGTGTTTAGCTTGTTCTCACGATCGGCGGGTCATTGGAATGCCTGATATCAGATTGTTGGTTGCAGAAGATTCTACGCTCGTGCGCGGACTCCTGGCGCAGCATCTGGAGCGGGAGGAAGACTTTTGCGTCGTAGGAGTCGCGCGCAATGGTCGAGAGGCCGTCGATCTTGCGGCTAAGCTCCACCCTGACGTGGTGGTGATGGATCTGGACATGCCGCTGCTGAACGGGGTTCAGGCCACGGAGCGGATTACAGCCCAGTATCCCTACATCAAGGTTATTCTCCTTACGGCGCACGATGATTTGGCCTCGATCGGTCGGTTTTCCGGGGCATTCGCGTCGCTCAATAAAGGGAGTACCACGCAAGATCTGGTGACGGAGATCCGAAGGGCGCACGCCGCGAAGGGCCGAACGACGCCCGAGTCGGTTGTGACTGATTACAGCACGCCTCTCGAGCTGCTCTCCATTCGATCGGGTCTCACGGGATTGGAGAAGTCAGTCCTTGTCGCGGTTGTGGAAGCTGAGCACACGATTGAGCAGATCGCCGCCGGGTTGGCCAAAGAATTGAACAAGAAGGTGACGGTGTCGTCGGTGAAGCACGCGCTCGGACGGGTGATGAACAAGCTGCACGTTGAACCGAGAACGCGGGCTGCGCTGGTGAAGCATGTCCTGGAGTTTGTTCAGAATCAGTGACCGGATGTAACAAACTATGAGACGCGCAAATAGGCGCGAGGCGTTCTTAATTAACCCTTTTGAAGTTAATTGATGTATAATATGAAATAAGTCTGCTCGAGAGAAGCAGCGACGGCCATGGCGCCGCGGTCGGGTTGAATTAACCGCGGCGCTGAGAACCCGAATCCCAATCTTGCGTTGGATGTTCGACGATAGTTCTCAGGCTCGTGTTCCAAAACCTGTTCCGAATTCAGACGAAAAGTATACTGAAGCCTCTCTTCACGTTATATACCTCACGTCTTTTCGGCTCAGACATGGTGGTATTATCTTGTAGGCAGCGTTCTGACGAGTCTCGCATCGTCAGGGGGTGAGCGCCTTTCGGTTGGTATTGTTCTACTTACGCACTATAAAGAACGCCTGACATCAAATCCTGGAGAAACGAAGAGGATCTTCGTCGAAGGGTTGAGGATAGGCGCCGGTCAGGCTAGCGCAATATGGAACGTCAACAAGAAGCGTGGAACGAACCCAACGTAGTCCATCGGGAGGAGCCGATCGATCTGGCGGCGGCCGCATCAGCGCATCAGCCCTACCTTGCGGAGCGCGCTTCAATAATCGAACAGCCGCAGGAACGGCGATACACGCCATCTTTTCGTCCGTCTCCCATCGCCTCCACTTCGGCTTCGCGGCGGCAGGATCCGCGGAATACGGCTTCAATTGTCCGTGAGACCCGTGGGATCTCGGAGAAAGGCCTCCGATCCGGGTCTACGGGAGGCTACTCTGGCGCTCGCCGAACGGGTCAATCGGACCTGTTGAGAGCATTTGGCCTCTTCGATGGCGGGGACGATGCTCCCCTGGACGATCTGAACCGGCTGGCGTCGCAAGCGCTGGATGCGCAGGGCGCTCTTATAGTGATCGGGGATGGATATCGGTCCTGGATTACGTCGCAGACAGGACTTGCGGAGTTTTACACCTCGGGTGACACGTTTTTCTTCGACCTTGCGCTGCCTCAGTCGGGGCCGATCATCATTCCGGACAGCCATAAATCGGGCGCCACTCCGGCGCACCCTCTGGCGCTGACGCTGCCCGAGATGCGTTTTTTTGCGGCAGCCCCACTTCAGATTAAGGATGGCGCTTCAATCGGTATGATTTGCGTGGTGGACCCGACGCCCCGAATCCCGAGCTCGCAGCAGATCGAATCGCTTCAACTGATCGGTCGGCTGGTGATGGGGCAGCTCGAGCTTCGACAGTTGTCGGCAAGAGCCGAGCAGGCGGAGTCCCATGCGTCGGCGCTTCGCCGTGCGGAGCAGGCGTCAAAACTGAAGTCGGAGTTTTTGGCTCGAATGAGTCACGAGATTCGGACGCCCATGAATGGCGTGATTGGTGTCACGGAGCTGCTCCTGGACACGGCGCTGACTGCGAGTCAGCGTGAGCTTGCCGAGACGATCCGGAATTCGGGTGAGATACTGTTGACGGTGATCAACGACATTCTCGATTTTTCCAAGATCGAGGCCGGCGCGCTCAGAATTGAACCGATTCCGTTCGACATGCTCCGAACCGTGGAAGAGGTTTCGGAGATGCTCGCCGCAAGAGCGCACGAAAAGGGCCTGGATCTCCTGGTGCGCTACGCTGAGGCAGCGCCGCGACGAATGATTGGCGATGTGGTCCGCATCCGGCAGGTGCTGGCGAATCTCATTGGGAACGCCATTAAGTTCACACCATCCGGCCAGGTGATCGTCGATGTGACCTGTGAGGAACAAACGGAGAGGGACGCGGTGGTCCGGGTTGAAATCACGGATACTGGTGTGGGAATTCCGCCCCGGGATCTGAAGCAGGTTTTTAAGAAGTTTGTCCAAATCGAGGGTTCGCCGACGTGTAAGGTTGGAGGAACGGGTCTGGGTCTGGCGATCGCGAGGCAGCTCGTGGATTTAATGAACGGCTCCATCGGAGTCTATAGCGAGGAAGGCATCGGTTCCACATTCTGGTTCACACTTCCACTGCGCCGGGATGAGCGGGGTTATACTTCGGCCCCGGCGCCGGCGATTCTGATGGGGATGCGCGTGCTTCTACTGGCGCGAGATGAGCTGAACCAGAGCATCCTCACCGACCTTTTGCGCCGATGGGGCATTCGAGTGGAGGCGCACACGAAAGCGGCTCACGTTGCGGAATCGCTCCGGTCAGCGATTGAGTGCGAGGATCCATTCCAGGCGGCAATCTTAGATCTTGAGCTTCCCGGCTCTAACGGCTATGCAATTGCACGCGATATCCAGGCGGATCCTGAGCTGCGGAGCACAGCCCTTATCCTTCTGACTTCGACGACGCCGCGCGTGGAAGACACGCCGCGCCGGCGGCGCAGCGATCCGCGTCCGGAGTTTGAGTTTACGAGCCTCTTCAAACCAGTCCGGCAATCCGCATTGATCGATGCGCTGATGGCGGCCTCGATGGGCGGGTCGGATGTGGGCAGTTGGAGAGCTACATCCGGCCCCGGGGAACCGGAGTCCTCGCGAAATCCGGATCCGGAGCGATCGGGCGGGGGGTCCCGCGGCAGCCTCTCCGCCAACGTTCTGGTGGTGGAAGATAACCTGCTGAACCAGAATCTGGCGGTGCTGATTCTGGAGCAAATGGGCTGCAAAGTCGCGGTGGCAAATAATGGCAAGGAGGCTGTCAATATGTTCGACGCGCAGCCCTACGA
This sequence comes from Armatimonadota bacterium, assembly GCA_035686845.1. GTDB lineage: Bacteria > Armatimonadota > DASRZA01 > DASRZA01 > DASRZA01 > DASRZA01. The sequence continues at coordinate 4,240 of DASRZA010000399.1, forward strand.
CCTGGTTCTAATGGATTGTCTGATGCCGGAGATGGATGGCTATGCAGCGACCGGTGAAATTCGTAAGCGCGAAGGCGCCTGGCGCCATACCCCGATTGTGGCGATGACAGCCAACGTTATGGAGGGCGACCGGGACAAATGTCTTGCTGCCGGGATGGACCGGTTCCTGGCCAAGCCATTTCGTAAGGAAGAGATGGCGCGAATTATTCAGGAGGTGGCGCCATCGCTGTTTGGTCCTCAGGCGCCCGCTGTCCAGACCGAAAGCAGTTCCCCCATGGACTGCTCGTCACTGCTCGAACTGCTCGGCGGTGATTCGGAATTCCTGCCCGGGTTCATCGAATTATTCCAGAGTGAGTTTGCTCGATTGCGCGAGGAGATGGATAAAGCAGCGGCCGCGGAATCCGGTGAGGCTCTTCGTCGAGCTGCGCATGAGCTTAAAGGTATCGGTCTCAGTATCGGAGCGCAGGGTATCGTAGATGCGGCCCGGCGACTCGAAACGATGGGCAGCGAGGGTGATTGGGATGATGTCCCGGAGCGGATGGACGCGCTGGATCGGGAAATGGACCTGGTGCGGATCGCCTTGCAAGAGGCGTCTCCACACTGCTACGACTCCTGATGGCGCTTGAGGTGATGGGTGATAGGTGATAGGTGTTAGGTCTTGGGCCGGAATTTGGGCGTTATCCATCCAATTAAGCAAGTGATGCGGTCCGGCGAACGCCTGCTTGCCATGCTTCCTGCCGTGAGAGCGCTATGATGAACTCGAACCGTGCCACGCGGCAGCGCCTACATGCCTGGGCGACTCGACGGGCGGTCTCAAGCACTCGGCCCCCAACACCTAACACCCAACACCTAACACCCAATACCTATCCTAAAGTTCCACGTATGTTACGGACCCGGGAATTTCACGGTTCCTTAACACGGCTGGAACGGCGTGTTAACAGTTCGCTGATAGCATGATATCGGATGCAGCGTCACGTGGGGTCATTACTGTAACGAATGAACCCGGCCGGCCGGCGCCAGGTCGATCTGGCTCGGGAGGCCTCGGGAATCGCATCACTGAAAGCTTATCTCCCGGGGTTCTTGCCGCGCATTCCTTGACGCGCGATGCTCGTTGCGGCCCGGTTTCAGAGGGTATACGCGCCGCACTACATTGGATATCAGCTCTACCTTCGAAGATTTATTAGTATAATCTAAGTGAGTTGATAGCGATTATATTAATAGACTTGAAGTAGGATTGTAAGCGTCGGTCAGGAGATTTTGGCCGGCGCCGGCGCAACACCTGGCGGCAAATCGAATAAACGTCGACCGGAATGGGGCGCTCACACCTTTAGCTTGGACTCTTGACGGCGATACCTGGCATTCTGTTCCCATCGTGGACGCCAGACAACCTGAAGCTGCTCTTCAGGTTGTAGAGGCAGCGCTTTTCTCTCTGCGAGAAGCCGATCTCACGCCCGTGAAGCCCGATCGGGGCTCGTTTTGTGAAATGGATTGAATTGTGGCATAGTACATCCCGGCGTAAGTCCACCGGTGTTGGTCGCTGGCCCCTGAATCCCCAATAATGGGGGCGACCATCACCGGAACCGATCCGGCAGATTTGAGCCCAGTTGTAATAGGGCGTAATTTGGTCCACCGAGGGCCCGTTAACATGGAACTTCGAAACAATTCTTGGAATGATTCCGAAGTCGACCTCCAGAGCGAATCAATAATCCTTCCTGACCCGCGGCCGCACCACATACCGTATTTGCCTGAACCTTGTCGAACAGCAGTTCTGCCGGTGGGCGGGCGACAATCGGCAGAAGTCGCGCGCCTGCCGGCGGATCATCGATCCATCCCTCCAGATCTGCTCGGCGCTTATGGCGTATATGACTCTACTTCTGACCCAACTCTCGACGATTTGTGTCGCCTGGCTGCGCAGCTTTGCAGCACGCAGGGCGCTCTGATCGTGATTGGCGACGGCATCCATGGATGGATCCGGGCACAGGCTGGTCTGGAGAATTTCGATAGATTCGGGAACGAAGTGTTCTATAACGCAGGCGTCTTGAATACCGAGTTGGTGATCATCCCGGACGCTCATGACAGCCTGGCGGCCCCGGCGCATCCGCTTCTCGCACTGATGCCTCAGATCCGCTTTTTTGCTGCCGCGCCGATTCTAACGCGGGAGGGGTTTGTTCTGGGCGCCCTCTGCGTGGTGGATCGGGAGGCCCGGTATCCGCTGCCGGGGCAGATAGACGCGCTCGAGCTGGTGAGCGCGCAGACGATGACCCTGTTGGAGCTCCGTAGATCATCTGCGATGGCCGGCCAGGCGGAAGCGCTCTCGGCGGCGCTCCGCGATTCGGAGCGAGCGTCACGGATGAAATCGGAGTTTGTGGCGCGCATGAGTCACGAAATCCGGACTCCCATGAACGGAGTGATCGGGCTGACAGAGCTGCTCCTGGACTCCTCGCTGACGGCGTCGCAGCGCGAGCTCGCCGAAACGATTCACAATTCCGGTGAGATGCTGTTGACAGTGATCAATGACATCCTTGATTTTTCCAAAATCGAGGCCGGCGCGCTCCGAATTGAACCGATTCCGTTCGACATGCTCCGGACCGTCGAAGAGGTTTCGGAGATGTTAGCCGCCCGGGCCCATGAGAAGGACCTCGATCTCCTCGTTCGGTACGCGGAGTCGGCGCCGCGGTGGCTGGTTGGCGACGCGGTCCGTATTCGGCAGGTGCTGGCCAATCTCATTGCGAACGCGATCAAGTTTACACCGGCCGGCCGCGTACTC
>DASRZA010000400.1:0-4041 GCA_035686845.1 Armatimonadota bacterium
GGAAGCGTTAACTCCCTCTCCGCTTGCGGGGTGGGCGGGGGTGGGGTCCGCCGCCGTGGGCATCTCTCGCCCGCTGATTGCCGCCAGATTCGCGCCTGTGCAGCGGCGCCTGGCCCAATTGGTCCGTACTGCGCCGGCATCCGAATCGCTCGCTCCTTTCGCTTCGGTTCCCCCTGCGCCGCAATCCAGCCAACCGGCGCCATCGCGCGTTCTGACGCCGCAATCTACCGCGCCCACTACGGCGACCGCCGCTACCCAGAGCGGCGATCAGGATATATCGGGCATGGTGGCGGTCGCTGAAAACGCCCCTCATACCGACGCGGCGCTGGCGCAGGCCGGCAAGGATCTGTGGAGCGTCGCGGTAAACGCGCCCGCTGATACTTCGAGCGATCCCACACCAGGCGCCTGATCGAGAAACCTGCGCCCCCGTATCTGCGTCGTATCCCTGTGAGACGCCGGCCGCGGGACTCCGCCGCCGACTCCTCACCGCCCGGGCGGCAATGAATGCACGATGCCCGGCCGATCTCCGGATCCCAGGTCGTTCTAATTCGTATGAGTTTAATGCGCTTCACCCGCCGTCTGTTCACCGCCGCTCTTTCCACGGTCTTTCTGACGATGGGCGGACTGACATCCGCTCGCGCCCTGGCTGCCGGAGTTGATATTCCCGTTATGCCGATCGCAACCGATCAGAGTCAGAAGGAATATCACCAGTTTCCCCCGCCTCCCGAGCATCCTGATCCCCATATTACCGACGCCAGGGTTGTGATCTACCATCTTCCCACGGGGACCACGGTGGCCGACGTAAGCGACTTCTATGCGAAAGCGCTCGCCAAAGCGAACTGGAGCGCGCCGGTCGTGAATGTGATCCTGGGCGAGAAATACTTTATTTACAGCAAAGATTCGTGGCAGTTGGTGATCCATGCGAAAGATCAGAATGGCCTCATCGTAGACTGCATGGCGCTGCAGTTCGATAAAGTGGATTCGCCCGGCGTAAATCCTGGCGAGATAACGCTGAATCGTAAGCTGGATCAGCTTCCGGCGGGCGCCCCGATTGATATTGACTGTCCCGATGGTACCGTGACCGTCGACGCGAACAACGGCGCCGGCGTGGATTTTACCGTGCAGGTGCGGGCCGCTGTCGGTTATCCGCTGATGGCGGAGACTTTTATCAAAAAGGTCCAACTTCAGCTTCAAACGGATGGCGGCGCCGAAACACTCGGGGTGGACCCCGCCACTGTTCCGGACGATCCCTCGGTGAACATGGTCTACAACTACCGGGTGGGTGTGCCAATCGGCGCCCATGTGGTGATTAAAGTGGATCGTGCGGCAAACGCGGTCGTGCAGGCGAGTGACGACGGGCGGGTTGCCGTGATGGGCGGCGCCGGAGACGTTGACATCTCCACCGCCGGCCCCGTGACCGTGGCGGGCGCCAGCGGAAAAGTGAACGTCGACACGTCCGGCCCGATCATTCTGCGTGGCCTGCAGAGCGATATTACCGCCCATACGAACGGCATGTCCATCAAAGCGGAGGGCATCACGCTGGCCGGCGCTATCGACCTCGAGACCAGCGACTGCCAGCTCGATCTCGGCCTCGCCGCTGTTAAAGATGGATCGGTCAAGCTGGTCACTTCCGACTCCGCCATCCGGCTCTTCCTGCCGGCGGAAGCCTCCGTCGATCTCACCGTCGCCGGCGCCAATAAGTGCGAAGGGCCAATTACGGTTTCGCCGGTCGCCGCCGCTGGGGCTGCGAAGCGGCTTCACGGCGTCGCGAATGGTGGAAAAGTCCCGTTTTATCTCCAAACTTCGGGAGGAGCATCGGTCTTCATCCAGAACAAGTAGATCGATGCAACTCCGCCGCCTCGAGATCCACGGTTTCAAAACCTTCGCGAATCCCACCACCCTGGAATTTCCTTCCGGCGTTACCGCTATCGTTGGCCCCAATGGGTCCGGCAAGAGCAACGTCTCCGATGCGATTCTCTGGGCGCTCGGGGAGCAGAACGTCCGCACGCTGCGCGGCGGCAAGCTGCGGGATGTTATCTTCGCCGGCTGCGCCTCTCGACGACCGACAGGCATGGCCGAGGTAGCGCTGACCTTCGACAATTCATCCCGCCTTCTGCCGCTTGACTATGGCGAGATTACCGTAACCCGCCGGGTATACCGATCCGAAGAGAGCGAATACTTCATCAACCGAACCGCGTGCCGTCTTCGCGACATCGTGGATCTGTTCTTAGATACCGGTATCGGTCGTGACTCCTATTTCTCCCTCAACCAGGGTGAGATCGACATGGTTCTCAGCGCAGACCCCGAGGAGCGCCGCACCCTCTTCGAAGAAGCGGCGGGCGTCAAAAAATATCGACTGCGAAAACGTGAGACGCTGCGAAAGCTGGAGAGCGCCGAGCAGAATCTGAGCCGGATCTATGATCTGATCAGCGAGGTGGAATCCCGGATTGAACCGCTGGATCGGCAGGCGGAGGCGGCCCGCAAGTACCAGGATCTGACGAAAAAGCTCCATGAATCGGAACTGGGCGCCTTCGCCGCGGAGTGGCAGTCTTTAACGCTCAGGCGGGATCAACTGCTGCTGGACCTGGAAGACGCACGCGTCCGGGCCGGCGGGGCGAGCCGTGAGCTGGAACGGCTGGAAGCTGAAGATCAGCGAGCCCACCAGGATCTACGCCGGCTGTCCGACACTCTGGAAACCGCGCGCCAGCGCTGCGAAGAGGCCGCCGCCGAACGGGCGCGCGCCGAGGGCCGCATCTCCGTGCTCCGGGAGAGGCTGAATGCCGACGCCGAGGGTGCCTCCCGGACAATCGAGCGGCTTTCGGAGATCGCGGCGCAGAAGGAAGAGTTGAGCGCGATCGTTGAGACTCAGCGCATGGATGTGGCCGCCGTCGACCAGGCCATTCGAGAGATGGAAGCCGTTCTCGCCTTCCGCCGGCGTGAGCTTACCGCCGCGGAGAATCACTGGCGGAGCTGTACCGCCGAAGTGGAGCGAGCGCAAGCTCGGGAGATCCAGGCGGCGTCCCGCATGGCGCGGCTGCAGGCCAGCCGGGAAGAGTCGGCGCGCCGGATCACCAGCCTTGAAGAGCAGCTTAAGGCGTTGAATCAGCGACTCAACGATCTTGAATCACGCCGGCAGGCGCTCCACGCGCGCCGCTCGCAGTTGGAACAGGTGGAAACGGCGGCGAGTGAGGAGTACCGGGCGCGTCAACAAGAACTGGACCGGCTGACAGAGGCGGTCCGCGGACAGCAGCAGGAGATCTCGGATCTCGCCGAGGAGATTCGCTCGCTGGAGCGCGATCACGCCGCGCAGGCTTCCCGCCTCCGGCTTCTTGAGGAGCTTTCTGAGCAGCGAGAGGGGTTTTACAAGGGTGTCCGGGCGGTTCTTAAAGCCGCGGCGAACGGGCAGATAAAGGGGCACTACCACGCCGTCGCCGATCTTCTCACGTTCGACCGGGAATATGAGGCCGCCATGGAGGCCGCGCTGGGCGGCAGCGCTCAGGATATTGTGACGCTAACGGATCAGGAAGCCCGCGAAGGAATTTATTTCCTCAAACGGATCGGGGCCGGGCGCGCGACCTTTCTTTCGCTCGAAATCGTGAGCAGGCTGGCGAAGGGCGGCCTCCCAACCGCGCCGGATCAGCGAGTGCCCGGAATTATTGGGCTGGCGTCTGAACTGGCGCGATTCGACCCGCTCTACCGGCCGGTGGTCGAGATGCTGCTTGGCCGGGTCATTCTCTGCGATAATCTCGAAAATGGAAACGCGGCCGCGCGGCGGCTCAGCCATTGGTCCCGGATCGTGACGCTGGAGGGCGACGTGATCAGCAGCCAGGGCGCCATGACGGGCGGCAGCCGGCCGGCCCGGCCGGGTGGGGGAACAAGCATTATCGGGCGCACCGGCCAGATCCAGGAGCTTAAATCGACGCTGATCGAATCGGAGCGCCGGCTCAGCGACCTTCGAGACCGTCGAACGAAGATGCAGCAGGACGCCGACCGTCTTGGGGAACAGCGGACCGCGGTGGAGCGCGAGCGCCAGGCGGCGCA
>DASRZA010000401.1:0-22470 GCA_035686845.1 Armatimonadota bacterium
AGCGATACGATCCCAACCCCAGGGCCCGCTCAAGATCCTCCATCGACCCGATAATATACCAGTACTTTCGCCCGCCGCTACAGTTGGGCCGATGAAGCAAAATCAGATCCGGCAGTCTTCCCAAAGCCTCCTGCACTGTACTGGAGAACCGCGCGTCTGCGGTGGATATTGGCTCTACCATTATTCCGCGAACCCCCTCGACCGCTTGGGCGGCCAACCCCCAAAACAAACGATCCTATCACTCAGTGACCCCACCTCCCACCTCAGGTGCCGGCAGTTCAGATAGTTTACCCTTACCAGAGATGGCGAATCTCGGATCGGGTACCATGCTGATATTAATCTCATAATGGCCAGGCTGCAGCGTCTGGGTGACACTCCCCGGAGGCAGCAAAGAAGTATCGATCGTGACGTGCTCGTCTTTCCCCGGCAGAATCTTACTGGGATCGTCCCAACACGAGAACCCTGCTTCATTATTGCGCGGTTTCCAACTGCCGGGGTTGCTCCCGCCGCCCCTATGAATGAATCTCGGTATGCCGCCGCCGCTATTGACGCCTGCGTCCCCGTCACTGCCGGAGATGCCCTTCATAACCAGGCTGCCGAACCCAGACACGCTGGATCCAATTTGGCCGACATACGATACCGTGGGTATGGGCGCCTCGGCGATAAACCCGGAGACCACCTGCCCGTTCCTGAACCCCTGGGTTAGCCCATTGTAGACGGAATCGTTATCGAACACGAGCCATGGATAGTCGCTGGGGCCAAGACTTAGGCTGAAACCGGAGCTCGTTCCCCAGGGCATCGGATTCAGGCCAAGTGGATCGCCGAGGTTCACGGGGTCCTGGTTGGCATAGCCGTACAGGTTCATGCCGCCGTTGTATCCGCTGGGATCGCGGTTCAGGAAGCGGCCCTGGCTCGAGTCGTAGTAGCGGTGGCCGAGCAGGTAGAGGCCGGTCTCGGAATCCAGATAGTATCCGGACTGCGCCGCAAAGCCGAATGGCCCCAAACCTCCTGCAAGAGTGGCGCCATAGGCGTCGAACATGCTGGCGGAGAGCACGTTTCCGCCGCTGTCCAGGGATTCGGCCACGCTTCCCTGCGGGTCGAAGGTGTAAAACACGCTGCCGGTTGAAGCGCTCCTCGATAGCAGCCCATCGGCGCCGAACGTATTGATCGCGGTGACGGCGCCGGCGCTGGAGAGCTCACAAACCGGGCTTATTCCGTCGTAGAGGAAGTAGGTTGTGCCCGCGGCGGTTTGCTTCCATGCTCGCCGGCCATCGGCGGTGTAGCCGGCTGTGAGGGCGCTTCCGTACGCTGTCAGGTGATCCTCGGGGCCAAAGGTCAGCGTCGATCCGTTGTAGGAGACGGGGTTGCCATCGCCGTCGAACGTGAACGCCTGGTTCTGGTTGTCTATTGTTGTACGCTCGCGTGACGCCGCGAAACGTGCTTGGATTCCCCGCGGAGTCGTAGGCAAACTTGTCGGTGTAGCCCCCGTGGCGGGCGGATTTTTCCTGTAACAGTTGGCCGGAGGAGCTGTAGCTGTAGGTAGTGACGCCGCCGTACGTGGAGTAGCCTGGAATGCTGGTGGTAAGTGAGGTTAGTGCCCCCACGCCGTCGTAGACCATGCTCCCAAAGTCGGAGAGTGTCGCGCCGCCGCCGGTCGTATTCGTAAGGTCCGTAAGGAACCCGCGAGGATTGAAGGTGTAGGCTGCCTCGGCGCCGTTCGGGAGCTGCCTCGTCGCAAGCCGGCCATCGTCCTGATAGGTCCAGTTGAAGACCTCATTGAGCGGATTCTGGAGACTCGCGAGGCGCGCGTTGGCGTCGTAAGAGTATTGAAACACTCCCGCCGGAGTGGTCATACTCTCACGGTGGCCGTCCGGGTAATACGCGTATGAGATGGTCTGGGTTGGAAGCCCGGTATAGGTGGTCTGGGTCGTGAGAGTCTCGTCCAGATCATCATAGGTAAAGGCGGCCGCGCCAGAGCCATCGGACTGCCCCTCCAGCCGGCCATAGCCGTCGTAACTGTTGTGGACGTTCAGCGAAGGATTGGCGGGATACGTAGTGTCGGTGAGCAGGTTCTCCGGATCCGCGTACGCAAAATCGGCCTCTACACCCCGGCCATCAATCCATTTGGTAACATTTCCATCGGGGTCAGAAGTGAATTGGAGGGTATCATAGACACCGTTGTGACCGGGGTAACTGACAGACGCAAGGCTCCCTGCGTCGGAGTACGTATACGTCGTAACACGACCATTTCCATCCGCCAGCGCAATCCGGCGATAGGCGGCGTCATAAGTCACCGTCGAGTCGTTGGCGGAGCCGGAGGTTGATTTCAGTTCTCCCTCGGGTCCGTACGCGTAAGAGACCTGGCGGACCAGCTTATTGCTTTCGTTGTAGTTCGAGACGCTGCGCGCCGGCCCGTCCGGATAGAGATAGGCGTAAAGGGTGTACGCCCGGCCGCGCCCCTTCTGCCCGGTGGCGGGATAGGTGGATTTCAGGATGTGGTTGGCAATATTGTATGAAGAATTGGTCTCGTACCCTAACGCCGAAACGACCGGCGAATAATTATCTGCTTCGCAATAAAGAAAAGGGCGATTCGGCGTAGAACTCTGCCGCGGAGTCTCAGAACCCGACTGGCCGGAGTGAGCGCGCTACCTTGAACGAATGGCAGACGCGCGGCGCCGGGCGGTCAATGTCACTCTCCGGTCAAAACGGGTAAGATAAACATAAGAGGTACCGGCAAATGCGCGGTTTGTATCTTCGAGAATGGGTATCTCGTCGAATTGGCGTGATACAAACCTGGAGAAAAAACTGAATGGATGCAGTATCTGAAGTCAAGTGTGGCCGCCGTATTTTGACGGCGATGATCCTGAGTCTGACAGCGGCGCTTCTTGCCGTGCCGGCCCATGCCTCTAACGCCAAGCCGGCGAAAAAGTCTGGCGACAAACCAGCGGCGCCGGCTTCTGTTTTTAAGGACGGCGCCTTCTACGGCACGATCTTAGATGCGGCGACCGGCAAACCGCTGGCGGGCGCGACCGTGGCCGTTGAAGACGACAAAGGCCGGGTCGTCGCCTGGAGCAAAACCGACGCGCAGGGGCAGTACGCCATTCCGGGGAATGCGCTCAAGACGCTGCGGTTGAAACCATCAAAGGGCCGCGGGCTATTAGCGTCTATTGCCCACGGCATGGGCGCCGTGGCGATGGCGCCGGTAAAAGTGGTGGGCGCGGCCGCCGGATTAGCGACCGATGTGGTTAAATCGACCGTACGAGGCGCGGCCGACACGGCGAAAGCCGCCGCGATTTCGGCCGCGGTTGGAAACCCGGCGCCCCTGGCGGCCCAGCTCACGGGATCAATGCTGCGCTCGATGAAAGGAAACGCGGCCCAGGAAGCGAAGTCGCGCGCCGCCAGCAAACTGAGCGGCGGTGATAAGGGCAAAAAGAAACCAGACCCCGTTCAACCGGGACAGGTGATCATCGCCGCCTCCGCTCCCGGCTACCAGGAGATCAAGGACGTGGCAAGCGCCTACTGGCTGGATCCGCCCGAGTTCGTGGCAAATCAGGAAACCGGACCATGGGCCTGGCTTGAGACCGTCAAGTTAGCGCCCGATCAGGGCAAGGCGAAGGCGAGTGTTGAAAACGACGCCGTAACTCTTTCGGATGGTCATCTGGATCCGGGAATGGCCGCTAACGGTACCAGCCTGGACGTGAGTGTAAAGCTGCATGCGCCCCCCGGACTGTCGCCGGACGTTCGGGTCTTCGCACGCGAAAACCGGGATCGAATCGTGTCCGAATTGGAACGGCAGCCGAACGACGTTTATACCGGAAAACTGCAACTCGATCCGAAGAGTCATGCCGGTGAAACCTCCGTGACCTTTGTGGCTTTACACGCTGAACCGGTGGATATCCGACTGCAGAAAGGCAAGAGTGATCCGCTGGTGGAGTTTGTGCGACAACTCGACGACCTTGACCCGACGAAGACGTACGACTTCGATCCGAGGATCATGGCGAGCGAGAACCGGCTGGTCCTCCCGCTGACCGTGCTCGACGCCGGTAAAGGCGCCCCCGTTTCCGGCGCGACGGCGCCCAGCGCTGCACCGCCGGCCCCACCTCCATCCGCGAAGCCCGCCGCGCCCGCGCCAAAACCGGCTCCTCCCGCCAAACCCGCGGCTCCAGCGCCCGCAAACCCCGCCCCGGCCAAGCCATCGCCGGCTCCGCCCACGCCGGCTCCGCCCACGCCTGCGCCTCCTGCGCCCACACCCGGAAAGTAGACCTGCGCCCCCTGCGCCCACACCCGGAAAGTAGAGTGGAATCGCGGAGCTTTCTGCGGAGCCGCGCCCCGAGAGCGGTGGCGGCACGCAGCGGGCGAACTAAGAGCCAGGAATCTGTGGGAATCGAAGCAGAAACGACCAAAATTCCCGGAACGCCGCCCGGCGCCGACGAGTCTTATCGACGAAGGGTGAATGAGAGACGAAAAACTGCCCGACGGAGTTTTAATCCGTTCAAAATGGGTAGAAATCTGGTGTAGAACTCTCCATACTATCCTCGATCGCTTTATGGTGTTTGTTTGATGACGCCGCTCTGGCGCAGCTTGATAGCTAAGACCACGAAGTAGACGAATTATTTGAGATTATCGCCGAATTCCCAGAAGGGAAGCGGGGGAACCACTCTGTTGGGGCGAATTCCGGGCCTTTTTGGTGGAGTCAGAGATTCCACCGGTGGAAAGAAGGTCTCCACCGCCGGATAGGGTCATATTGCCGACCCGAGCCCGTCAGCTAACCTCGTAGGCGCGGCACGGCAAGTTCTGACCGGCGTGGGAAATCAAGATTTCCACCACGCCAGCAGTAACTGAATCACGCGTCCGCGTCTCCCTGGGAGACGGCCCGTTATGCCGCAAGGCTTTACAGGAGGCGTGAAATGTCACTGGCACTTGCTCCACCGCTGGTTACCCGAGAGATTCATGTGGCCGAGATTACTCTCTCCGGCGTGGTCAGTCTTAGCGACTCCGGCGCTCTCCATCGTACGCTCAAGCAGCTCCTCCAACAGGGCTGCAGGGCGCTGGTAGTTGACCTCCTGAAAGTCGTGGACATTGATCAAAGCTGCTGGAGCCGCCTGGTTTCGGCCGCGCGGCAGATGCGTCGGAAGGGTGGGCATATCATCCTGCGACACTGCCCGGAGCGGCTTTTTCACCAGCTTCAAGCCTGCAACTGGGACCGCTGTTTTCTTGCCCCGGACCACCGTCCTGAAGATAGGGCGCTGCTCCCGGATGAGCTGCTGGGATGGGGTTCACCCGCCCCGGAAGAGGTGGTGAACGCCGGGCAGCGCCGAGAATAGCCGGCCGGCGTTCTAACGCGGATCGAGCGCGCCCATCTGGTGGGTGATTTTGAGGATTTCGGCTCGAGCGCGCGCGGTGATTTCCTGAGTCGCTCCCACGACCTCCCACCGCGCCATCCGCGGCTCGCTGGGGATGACACGCTGACAGACCTGCAGCCAGTTCGGCTGGAGCACCGTCTTTTGCGTGATCACGAACGGCAGGCCGCGCCGCAGCAGCGTTGCCCCGAGCTTGAGCCCGGACCGGGTCGCGGTCATCGGCCGCAGACCCTCGGTTGTGAGATACTCCTCGACGTGAAACAGAGCGTCGGAGCGAGCATCCTCGCTCTGGAAGGTCTGTCCCCACTCCCGCTCACGGCTCGTGGACGACTGCACCCGGATTAGATCTTTGAAGCGAGCCGGATTCTCACTCCAGGCGCGCGCCACGAGCAGGGCCACGTAGAGCGTGTTTTCTGTGCAGTACGGACCGCGGCCCTCTAACATGAACGATTCATAGAAGTGCGCGGATTCCTCAACCGCTCCTAGAACGTGCGGATGCTCGTACATCTCGTTCTTTATCTGGGAATGGCCGTTCCGGATCACCTCCACCGTCGTTCCGGCGCGCGCCATTTCGGTGACAGCCAGCGGATTCGATTTAAGATCAGCGAAGACGCCGGCGGGGTGCCCGGGATTGCGGTCCAGGATATACGGAAGGATCGCGGCATAAACAAAGCTGGAAGCGAGGTAGCCGCCCTTGCCAGAATAAATATCAATCCGGTCCGCGTCTCCATCAAAGATGGCCGCCGTCAGATAATCACCCGTCTCGATTGCGATTCGGCCCTCACGGGTCACGTCGGGCATCACCGGGTTCGGGTCTCCGAGCGGAAATCGCCCGTCGGGAGTATAATGCAGCGGGGTGAGATTGGCGCCCGCCTTCTCGAATGCGAAGATCATCTCCTGCCCGCCAGACCCATGAAGATAATCATGAAGAACGGGAATGCCTTTCAGCGAGCCCGGCCCCACGCCGGCCAGCTCCATGCTGTATTCCACGTAAGCGGCAAGGTTATCGACGCCGATCAGCCGGCCTCGCCGTGTCGCGGTGACGCCGGCATCCTCCAGATAGAACCCTTTGAGCCGATCCAGCCCTCCGCCGGGGCCAATTCTTTCAGCAATCGGTCGAACCCCGGGCCCGAGAATGATGCGGCCGGTATCGCCGCCAGGGCTGTGCGAGGCGCCGAACATAACGGCGGCGCATTCCGGGTGCTGCATCGCCGTGAAGTAGAGATGCGACATTGAGCACGCGCCGGGTATCCAGAGCACGTCCATCCCCGCCTGTTGATAGACGTCCGCCGCAATTCCAAGGTAACGGGGACCGCTCAAACGGGCGTCATGCGCCAGGATCACCGCGTCGACGCTCAGCGTTTCGCGGAAATATCGCGCCTCAGCACGCGCCAGTCGCAGGGCAAGCTCTGGCGTCAGATCTCCCGAGGACGCCCGAATATCGTGCGTGCGAAACATTGCCAGATTCAGATCCTGCCTCATCCGTTCTCTCCTTACTATCGAGTCGCCGTTATAACGGAAACCTCCAACTCTATTTTGGGAAATTCGAGCGGATTGTAGAGGGGGACGAGGAGAAAAGGATGAAGGATGAAGGATGAAGGATGAATTAAAAGCGCCAGACATCTCGTGCACCGCGCCTGTGTCCTCCGTTCCCCCGTCTCACCTTCTCACTCACTCACACACTCACCGTCCTCTGCCCTCCGTCCTCCGTCCTCTGTCCTCCATCCTTCGTCCTCTGTCCTTCGTCCTCCGTCCTCTGCCCTCCGTCCTCCGTCCTCTGTCCTCCATCCTTCGTCCTCTGTCCTTCGTCCTCCATCCTTCGTCCTCCGTTCTGACCGCCGCGCTCGCTTTCTTCCTCTGCTGCGCGCCCGCAGTGGCCCGCGGCTCTCGAGTTACGATTGACCCGGATGGCGCGCTCCTAATTAATGGCGCGGCGGTGTTTCCGATTGGTTTTACCATGCCGCCGCCGCCGGATGGCCGGGCGCCGGATGGGAAGAACGCCATTCAGGAGCTCAGCGACGCAGGGGCAACCTTTCTTCGCACCGGCGCCGTAGGCGGTCCCTGGACTGACGCCACTATCGCGAAGGAGCAGCAGTGGGAGGATGCGGCGGCAAGGTACGGCCTTCACTGCTGGGTCTTTCTACGCGAGTTAGGCAGCCTCGATTCAACGACGGGTGAGCGAGCCGACAGGCTGCGGCGCGTCATTCTCAAGTTTAAGGACAATCCCGGGCTCGGCGTTTGGAAGGGCGTGGACGAGCCGCAGTGGGGCAAGAAGCCGATTCCCCCGCTTCTCCGAGCGTACCATTTGATTCACACTCTGGATGGCAATCATCCGGTGGCGCTTACCGAGGCGCCGCGCGGCACGGTGGAGACCCTGCGCCCCTACGACGCCGCCGCTGATATCACCGGCGCCGATATCTATCCGGTTAGTTATCCGCCCGGAATCCATTCCCTGCGCCCGAACAAAGAGATCAGCATGGTGGGCGATTATACCAGGCTCATGATGCAGGCGGCTGATGGAAAGATGCCGGTCTGGATGATCCTGCAGATCGCCTGGAGCGGTGTTACCAAGCCCGGCCATACTCTCCGCTTTCCAACGTTTCCGCAGGAGCGGTTCATGGTATACCAGGCGATCATCAATGGCGCTCGCGGGCTCTTCTTCTTCGGCGGGAGCAACCCCCGCGCCTGGACGCCGGAGGACGCCCGGCTCGGCTGGAATTGGAGCTTCTGGAATCGGGTGCTGGGCCCGGTCATCAACGAGATCGGTTCCCACAGTCCACTCTACCCCGCGCTCCTCGCGCCCGACGCCGGACTGCCGCTGCGCGCTGCTGGTGTGAACGGCATGGCCGGCGCGAATGCCATCGAATGGCGCGCCCGGAGGGTCGGAAACGACCTCTTTATTCTCGCCTGCAAACGCGAAGGGCCAACGGTCCACGTTGAGTTTAGCGGACTGCCATCCGATGCCGGAAAGGGCGACGTCATGTTCGAGTCGCCGCGGACGGTTACGGCCGCCGCCGGCCGGTTTACCGACTGGTTCGGGCCGTTCGAGGTACATGTTTACCGGTTTCATCTCGCACCGCCAACCGAAGGCTCCCATGCGCCGGCTCGTTGACCTTTCGCATCCGATCCGGCACGGCCAGGCCGCCTACCCCGGCGATCCGCCGGCCAGAATCCAACCTCATTCCACGGTCGCGGAGGATGGCTTCAGTGTCACCCAGATTCATTTCGGATCGCATCACGCCACTCACCTGGACGCGCCTTCCCACTTCTTCGCGGGCGGCCGATCGGTGGAGCAGATCGCCCTGGATCGCTTCTTCGGACCGGCCGCGCTCATTGATCTGGCGCCGGGTGGGGAGCTGCATTCCGGCGCCTCAATCACCCCCGCTCATCTTCAGCCGCATCAGAGCCTGTTCTCGGCCGGCGCCCGCGTGATTTACCGCACCGGTTGGAGCCGACGATTCGGCGGCCCTGACTATTATCAAGATTACCCGATCTTAACTGCTGAAGCCGCGGAGTGGATCGCCGCGCGGCGGATCGGACTGCTCGGCATGGACACTCCCAGCCCGGACGGCGCTGAATGCCATCAGGTCCTGCTGCGGCCCGGCGTTGAGATCGTTATTGTTGAAGGCCTGGCGAATCTGGATGGCCTGCCTCCAAGGTTTGTCTTTATCGGCTTTCCGCTCACGCTGGAGGGGGTAGACGGCTCTCCGATTCGAGCCATCGCTCTCATTGAGTGAAAGGCGCCGGGGCGCACGCCTTCGCCGGGTCTCGTGTATAATTGAAGTCGGATGAACAGCCTGCCAGCAGCCGAGAATACAACAATCGAGAATACATCGCCGGCCCGGGGGCCTGTCGCGCCGGCCCGGCTCGAGGTGACCGGGCTGTCTGCGTCTTACGGGAATCGCAGCGTCTTCGCCGGCGTTGAGTTTTCGCTTGTTCCGGGTGATGCGCTGGTAGTGGCAGGGCGAAACGGCGCGGGTAAGTCTACCCTGCTCCGGATTCTCGCCGGGTTAGTGCGCCCTTCCCACGGCAGTGTGGCGCTCACGGTTGGTACGGAACCGGCGCTGCTCTTTGGCGAGAGCGCAGGGCGGCCGGAGGATCTTTGCCGCCGGATAGGAATGGCGTCGCCCGAAATCGAGCTTTATAACGAGCTCACCGCGGCTGAAAACCTGGGATTCTACGCTCGTCTTCGCGGTATCCCGTTGACCCGCACAACGATTCGTGAGGCGATCGCGGCAGCCGGTCTCGAAGGCCGGGCCGACGAGCGAGTCGGCGCCTTTTCTTCCGGGATGAAGCAGCGACTCCGGCTCCTCTTTGCCATCCAGCACGCGCCGCTGCTCTTGCTGCTGGACGAGCCGGGGAGCAACCTGGACGACGCCGGGCGCGAATTCCTGGCTGCGATCGTTGAAGCGCATCTCAAACGCGGGATTCTGGTACTGGCGACCAATGATCCCGATGAAATTCGCTTCGGCCAGCAGATGCTGCGGCTGGGCTAGGGGGCCCGGAGCATTCGAAACATTCTAAAGGCCGCCGCGGCGGTCTTCATTCGAGATTGCGTTTCTGAAACACGGCAGTGGCACGCCCTCAACGCGGTGCTCATGTTCGGGCTTATCTCGCTCACCGCCGTCAGTATTGGCCTGAAGGGCGAGCGCATTGATAGCCCAACCGTTGCGGCCGGCCTCTACTGGACCGTTGAGTTTTTCACAGCGATGAGCGCGCTCTCACGCTCTTTCGTGCGTGAGGAAGACTCTCGAACGGGCACGGCGCTTCGATTGACGGCGCCGCCGGCGGCCGTCTACCTGGGCAAGCTCGCCTTCAATCTTGCGCTCATCCTGGTACTCAATCTCCTTTTGGCGCCCGGCTTCCTGCTGCTGGTAAACCGAACGCTGAAATCCGGGGTTTTGCTCGCGGTAACATCATTGGTGGGAGCGTTCTCGCTGGCAGCGGCGTCTACAATATTGGGCGCCATGGCCGCGCGGGCCGGATCTCGCAGCGCGTTGTTCGCCGTGCTCGCGTTTCCGGTGCTCCTGCCAATTCTTGTTCCGGCGATCCATGCCACCGCCGTGGCGTTTGGGGCGCCCGGCGCAGCGGGCGACGATCTGCGATTTATTACGTCTTATGGTATGATGTGTATTGTTTCGGCGCTGATGCTTTTCCCTTATGTCTGGTGGGCATGATTTATAGAATTGGCCTGGTCTCCGCCCGGAGTCGCTATTTATGAACCAGTATTCACGCTCGCTCAGGGGCGCGGTAGTCTTGCTGCTCGCGCTCGCGATCTTTGTAGGCCCGCTGGCGTTCGTATATCTGCAGCCGGCTGTCGGCTTCCAGGACCCACCCGCGGCCCGGATTCTCGTATTTCATCTACCGATGGCCTGGCTCTGTACGCTCTGGTTCATCGCCGCCGCGGTTTACGCGGTCATTTATCTGCGCTCACGCCGCCTCATCGATGACCATGCTTCAGCGAGAGCCGCGGGCATCGGCCTCCTCTGTTGTGTGCTGACGACGGTCACCGGCTCGCTCTTCGCTCACACTCAATGGGGATCCTGGTGGAACTGGGACCCGCGCGAAACTTCTATTTTTTACCTGCTCCTCATCTATGGCGCCTATTTTGCTCTGCGAGGAAGTGTTGAAGATCCCGTCCGGCGCGGGCAATTCAGCGCTGTCTACGCGCTCCTGGCCTTCCTGGTGATGCCGTTCCTGATTTTCGTCGTGCCGAGAATTTATCCGTCGCTTCACCCCTCCAAAGCGAACCTGGCGCCGTCATACTGGAGCGTGCTCCTGATTACGCTCGTGGGTACGGGAGTCTTTCTCGTCTGGGTTTTTCGGGTGCTTTGCGCGGCGGATCGTGTGACTTCAGAGAGCGCCGATCTGAGCGTTGGAGTTCTCCGTCCCACACTGATTGCAGATGAGCGAGGAACAGAGAAAACGCTCGTGAGCGATAATCATCCCGATGGGGTAATTCGTTCCGATGATGGGCTTTCCACGCGTCGGTAAAAAGGTGACGGTGGATTATTTCAAGCGCGGCGCCGTCAAATAGCTCGCTGTTATAAGACGCAGAGACAACAGGAAATAGATTACCATGGAGATGTCAGGAAATATAGCGCTCGGTACCGTGATGGCAATCGTCTGGGCCGGACTGCTGCTCTACTGGCTCTGGGCCACGGGTGTCGTGGCGGGGGTAAACCGGGTACAAAATGAAAGTTAAGCCGCTTCATATCGTGGGACTCGCGCTGATCGCGGCGTTTGCCGCCTATGGCGCTACCGGGCTGCGCGGGGCGATGACGCCCTATGTTGACATTACGCAGGCGAAGGCGACCACCGACCGGGTCCAGGTGAAGGGCAGCCTGGATAAGAGCAGCATCACACACGATAGTGTGGGAAGGCTGCTCTTTCGACTCAAAGATTTCAAATCTCATGAATGGTACAAAGTGAGATACACGGGGCCGGAGCACGCCAACATGGGCATGGCGCGGGACGTGGTGGCGATGGGAACCTGGAATCCCGGTCTCAATGAATTTGAAGCCGATGAGATGAATATCAAATGCCCTGATAAGTACGCGCCGGGCGCAGGCGCGCCCAAAGCCGCGAAAGCAGCATAGGAGTTTTAAATGCATCAGCTTATGTTCGGTCAGATCTGTATCTGGGTGGCGCTGTTCGGCTCGGTCTCCGCCGCCATCTTATACGTCCTGGTGCAAGCCGGCAAGGAACATCTCCGCCCGTGGGCGCGGCTCTCGTACGTGATGGTGGCTCAGGGAGTGATCTGGGCCGCTTTCCACCTGATGTTTCTGATTCTTACGCATCGTTATGAGGTCAGCTACGTCGCTGAATATAGCTCTTCGACGCTTCCCACCGCATCGATTTTAGGTTTACACGTTCCGTTTTATCTGATCTCCTGTTTCTGGGCGGGACAGCAGGGCACGTTCTTCCTCTGGGCGATCTACGTCTGCGTCCTGGGTGTCATCTTCATGACCCGGTGCCGGCGATCGTTCGAAGCGCCCGCCATGGTGACGCTCTCCGCAATTCAGATTTTTCTCACGCTTCTGCTCGCATGGCCCTCGGACAGTCCCTTCAATCTTTCGCCGCTCAGCCAGATCCCGGTCGATGGCCAGGGCCTGAATATCCTGCTTCAGAACAAGTGGATGGTAATCCATCCGCCGATTATGTTCTTAGGGTTCAGCTCGCTCGCGATTCCCTTCGCTATTGGCATTGCGGCGATGGTGCGCAAGGATTACGACGAATGGATACGGGTCGCGTGGCCGTGGGTGCTGTTTGCCTGGTGCGCTCTTGGGACCGGGCTGTTCCTGGGCGGCTACTGGGCGTATACGGTGCTCGGCTGGGGCGGATTCTGGGGCTGGGACAACGTTGAGAATTCATCGCTCATTCCCTGGCTGGCCGCCACTGCGCTGATTCACGGGATGCTTTTGCAGCGGGCGCGGGGCTCCATGAAACGGGCTAACCTGCTGTTCGCGGTGTCGCCTTACATCTTTGTTTTGTACGGCAGCTTTCTCACGCGCAGCGGCATCCTGTCCGATTTCTCGGTGCATAGTTTTGCGGCCCCGGCGCAGGCGATCTTCGATATCCTGATCATCTTCGTCTCGTTCTTCTTCGTCAGCGCGATGGGGCTGCTGCTCTGGCGAGTGCGGTCGGTTCCTACCTGTGAGGCGTTCGAGCAGGAGACTTCTCGGGGCTTCTTCTTCCTTATTGGCGCATGGGCGATTTACGCGTCGTCACTCTGGGTGCTGATAGGTACGTCATGGCCGCTTCTGAGCCGGATCTGGGGCAAACCGGGTAACGTATCTCAGCCTTTCTACAACGAGAAACTCTTCCCGGTGGCGATTGTGCTGCTGGTGATGATGGGCATCACACCGTTCTTGAAGTGGCGCGGCAAGCCGGCTCAGGCCACCGGTAAAATCTTCGCCGCGTGCCTGGGTGGCGCCGTCGTTCTGGGCTTGCTGCTCACGCTGGCGAACTCTTTCTTCTATGGCGAGTCGCTGAAAGCGCCGGTTGACGCCATCGTGCGCTCAAATCCATCGGCGTATGCGGCGCCGGCGTCTCCGCGGCCGAGCGGCATCCTCTTGAATGGCCGCACCAACGCCCTGGGCGCGGTGATCCCGGCCAATGGCGCGAAGGCGCCCGCGGGAGTTGATAATTTCGACGTGCCGCAGGTTCCCAGCACAACGCGGCAGGCCTGGACCGGCGCACTCCATATCAAGCACGGGGACGCCTTCCCATTCCTCGCTATCGCGGCGTTCTTCTGCATTCTGGCGAACGGGTTTATGATCTACCGCGTGACCGGATTTACGAAGCGGTCCTGGCTCCCGGCCGGTGGTTATCTTACCCATATTGGAATTGGAGTGCTGCTCACCGGCGTCATCACGAGCTTGAATTATGGCGGTGACGCGATTTTGAACCTGGACGCCGGCCAGATGGGGAACCCGGTCGGGCAATCGGTGAACTACACGGGTGGATCTTCCGTGAACGCGTTCGGACATACCTTTACGTTCCAGGGTTACGACATTATTCAGAATGGGCACACGGCTGTCATGCGGATCGCCGTCCAGACGGGCGACGAGACTTTTGTGGCCAAACCGCGACTTACCATTGCGCGGGACGGCAGCCAGGTGCATTTTCCAAGCATCCGGAAGTACCTGACGGAGGACCTGTACGTCTCGCCGATCAAGCTGCCGGGAGCGCAGCAGGATCCCAACCAGGAGTTCAGGTTCCACACGCTCATTACGGTCACGCATGGCAGCCAGAGCTTTGTGGTAAACCCTGGGGTTTCGTTCCTGATGTCGGGTGAGGTGAAACCGACCGATACACCGATGCTGCCCGGTTCCCATTACCAGGTGGTCATTCAGACGCTGGAGACGCCGACTCGTGACGCGCCGGATAGGCCGGCGGTGTTGGATATTGCGCTTGTTCGTGAGGGGACTTTCCAGAACAGCAAGAGCGGCCCCTCAACTATCCGTCTGCCGCGTGGTAAGACAGTCAGCTACAAAGGCTACACCTTCCGCTTCGATAAGTTCAACGTCGATAAAAAGACGCAGGACCAGGTGAAAGCGGAGCAGGCTGAAGCCCGGTTGGCGCAGGTGGAGGTTTCCACCAAGCCGCTGATCGACCTGGTCTGGCTCGGCACGTTCCTGATCATCGGCGGCGGTCTGCTCGCCCTGCGCCGGAGAATCTTAGAGGCCCGCCATCATCGGGACCAGGCGGCGGGAGAGTGAGATCGTAGAGGGATGAAGGCGGAAGGATGAATCAAAACCGCCCGCACAACGACCCCCGTTCGTCCCCCCGCAAGCCGGGGGAGATTAACTCCCTCTCCGCTTGCGGGGAGGGTTGGGGAGGGGTCGGCACGCGGGATGAGATCAGCTCCGCTCGGTGCCCGGGCATCCGCCCTTCGTCTTTCGTCCTCCGTCCTTATCCAGTGGCGCTGAACCTTGAGGGCGCTCGGTGTGTCATCGTGGGTGGCGGAAGTGTTGCGCTCCGGAAGGCGAGGGGTCTGTTAGCGGCGGGCGCGCTCGTCACCGTGATTGCGCCGGACGCCTCGGATGAGATGAAGAACCTGGCAGTTTCAGACGGCCGGATGGAATGGTTCTCCCGGTCGTTTGAACCCGATGATGTCAGAGGCGCCCGTCTGGTGTTCGCCTGCTCTGATTCGGCCGAAGTGAACGCCCAGGTCGCCGCTGCGGGCCGGGAAGCGGGCGCGCTGGTGAACCGGGCCGACGACCCTTTGGATTGCGATTTCATGGGGATGAGTGTCGTGACGCGGGGCAGCCTTACGATCGCTGTCTCCACCGGGTCCGACAGCCCGGCGTTTGCCCGCTGGATGCGCGGCGAACTGGAACGCCAGTTTGGGCCGGAGTATGGCGAGTTTCTAACGATGTTAGCCTCACTGCGATCCGAGGTTTTAGAGCAAATTCCGGCGGAAGACCGCAGCCGGATGTGGGACGCGGCGCTTCGATCCGATGCTTTTGCGCTCTGGCAGGCCGGGAAACGCGACGAAGCGGTTCAGACGCTCCGGACTATTCTACTCGGGCCGGGATAGTGTCGAATCTCACGCCGTGCGGGTTCCCGCGCGGGTGAATCATATTCCCCCCGGCAATTACTGCTATGATGTAACCATGGGCAGTGCCGCAAGTCACGATATCCCAACAACTGAGCCTAAAAGCGGACCCATGACCCTCGTCACGGTCGGCTTCAACCATAACACCGCGCCCATCGAGCTCCGGGAGCGCCTGGCGTTTGGCGCTTCGAGCGCGGCCGAAATCAGCCTGGCGCTTCAGAATCACTGCAGCCTCACCGAATGCGCGATTCTCTCCACATGCAATCGGAGCGAGATTTACGCCGTAGGTACGGATTGCCAGGCGCAGGATCTCGTGCGGTTCTTAGCCGGATGGCGAGAGGTGGACTCCGCCGAGCTGCAATCGCACAGTTACGAGTATCGCGAGGCCGACGCCGTGCGTCATCTTTGCCGGGTGGCGGCGGGTCTCGACTCGATGGTGCTGGGAGAACACCAGGTCCTCAAACAGGTCAAAGACGCGGCCGATCAGGCGGTCGAGGCGCATACCTCCGGCCCGGTCTTAGGCGCGCTGTTCCGGCAGGCGGTCACGGCGGGCAGGCGGGCGCGTTCCGAAACAGCGATCAGCCGCGGCGCCGTCTCCATCAGTCACGCGGCCGTAGAGCTGGCGCGTCAGATTTTCGGGCAGTTGGCCGGGTGCCGGGCACTGGTGCTGGGCGCCGGCGAGATGGGCGAGATCACCCTCAAACTGCTCCGCAGCGCCGGGATGCGAACCTCAATCATGATCTCCAACCGGACCAGGGAGCGCGCCGAAGAGCTCGCGCAGCGATGCGATGGAGTCGGGATTGAATGGGATCAATTTCCCGCGGCGCTGGCCGAAGTCGACATCGTGATTGTCTCCACCTCCGCTCCGCATTATATTGTGAAGGCTGATATCGTGCGCCAGGCGATGCGCGCCAGGCGCGGGCGCCATATCCTTCTTGTCGATATCTCGGTGCCGCGCAACGTCGATCCGGTGGCGGGAGCGCTGCCGGACGTCTTCCTTTATAACATTGACGATCTGCGCGACGTGGCGCACCGCAACCTTGGCGACCGGGCGCAAGAGGTGGAGAAGGTGGAGCAGATCATCGCGGAGGAAGTTGAGCGGTTCCGGATATGGCAAAATGGCCTCGGCGTGGCGCCGGCTATCGTGGGGATGCGGCAGTTCGCCGAGAATGTTCGGCAGCAGGAGTGGGACCGTCTCGAGAACAAGCTCGCCCATCTTCCGGAGCATGACCGGGTAGCGATTGAGGCGTGGACCCATCAGTTTATCAACAAATTGCTGCATCAGCCGATGGTTCAGCTCAAGGCGCTCGGAGTCAATGGCAAAGGCTATGACCGGGTTGAGGTGGTGCGTGAACTCTTCGGACTGCAAGAGCCTGCCGCCGTCTCGTCTGCAGCCGAGGCGCCCGGGACCGCCGCGAAAGCGATGGTCGGTTCAGAAACAGGCCGTTCAACGGATGGCGAGGCTGATTCGTGTTAACGGCGCGTGATGCACTCTTTGGGATGACGCTGCTCGCCTATTTTTTAGGGGCGGTCATCTTTCCGGCGAACCTGTTCCTCAAACACCCGCGGCTGAACCGGATCGGCGTTCAGATTACCTTCGTTGGGATGCTCTGTCACACGGGCAGTATTATCCTGCGCGGAACTCAAAGCCGGATGCTGCCATTCTCGTCGCTGCCCGAGGGGTGGTCATTTTTAGCCTGGGGTGTGGTGGTGATCTATCTTTCGATCGCGCTGCGTCCCCGGCTGCCTTCGCTCGGCGCCTTCGCGCTGCCGGCGGCCCTGGTCGGCGTTCTGGTGGCGGCCGCGACCCCGGCCAGCACTCCGATCTTAAGCGGCGCGTCACACTGGGGCCTGGCGCTCCACGTCGCCGCAAGCATCCTCAGTATCGGCGCCTTCGCGCTCGCCTTTGCATGCGCCATCTGTTACCTGGCGCAGGACCATCTGCTCAAAGCGAAGCGCCTCGAAGGCTTGGTGCGGTCGCTCCCGCCCCTCGGCGTCCTGGATACCACGTCGTACTGGCTCATTGCGCTCGGCTTCTGCCTTCTCACCGTGGGTATGATAAGCGGCATCATCCTCGTGCCCGAGGTCCTCAAAGCAAGTTGGATTCAGCGACCTGATACCTACGCGACGCTGCTGCTCTGGCTAACCTTTGCGGTCTATCTCTATGTTCGCGGCGTGGGTCACTGGCGGGGCCGGCGCACCCATACCGTGGTGGTCATCGCGGTGGCGGCGCTCCTCATTGTCTACGGAGGCGTCATCCTATTGCTCCGACCGGCGACTCTGCATGGCGGAACGCTCATTTCGCAGGCGACCGCATCAGCAATCGGTCGTCCTCTGGGGCCGACTCGCCCGCTGAGTGCCCCCCGGCCCCCAATAATGCGGGAGTCTTCGCCCGGCGCCGGAGAACGTTGATGCCAACCACTCAATCGAAAGTGCGAATCGGAACTCGGGGCAGCGCGCTTGCCCTGGCGCAAACCGCCCTCGTCTCCAACGCGATCGAAGCCGCTTCGCCGGGCTTGACGACGGAGATCGTGGTCGTTCGCACGACGGCGGATCGCGCTCCTTCTCTGCCGCTCAGCGAGATAGGGGATAAGGCGCTCTGGGTTGTCGACCTGGAGCAGCAATTACTTTCCGGCGATATTGACGTAGCGGTTCACAGCATGAAAGATCTACCGGCCGACTTGCCCGCGGGACTTGTGATCGGCGCCGTTCCCGAGCGTGAGTGTCCCCTCGACGCGCTGGTTCTCCCGGCGGCGTTCGTGAGTGACGATATCGCGCTGTCCAATCCGGGTTATGCCTCCGACCGAGACAACGAAGCGTTCATCAACGAAAACCTCAATGCGCTGGTGTCGTACGGGGCTCGCGTGGGAACCTCCAGTGATCGGCGGCAGGGGCAGCTTCTTTACTGGCGTCCGGATCTTGAAGTGATTCCGGTACGTGGGAATGTGGACACCCGCCTCCGGAAGCTGGAGGAAGATGAATTCGACGCTATAATCCTTGCCGCGGCCGGGCTGCGCCGGCTGCGCCTCGAACACCGGATTACTGCCCTCTTCCCGGCGATTCAGCTTGTGCCCGCGGCCGGGCAGGGCGCGCTGGCGCTTGAGATCCGTGAGAACGATAAACGAACGAGCGAAATCGTTCGGCGAATCCATCATCCTGGCTCCGCGGTCGGCGTGATGGCGGAGCGAGCCTTCGTCCGGGCGGTCGCGGGCGGCTGCAGTGTCCCGCTCGGCGTCTATACGCAGCTTCTTCCGGAATATCTGGAGATCTATGTCCGAGCGGTGGCGCCGGATCCGGAGAACGGAGCCGAAGCGATTGAGGAATCTAAGATGATACCGCTTCCTGACCGCGCTGACCTCTTCACTGACTTGACCTGGGCCGAAGATCTGGGCCGCACGGTTGGCGCCCAGTTCCTCACCCATGGTGGCGCCGAGTTCATCGAGAGGATGCGCATTTCCACGAGCACGCGTTCCATGACGTCCATATCCTCTGATTCTAATGAGCCGGCTGCGCATGGATAGCGGCGCGGCGCGGGCCGGACTGGTATCGCTCGTTGGCGCCGGGCCGGGCGATCCAGGCCTGATAACGGTTCGGGGGCGGCAGCGGCTGCAGGACGCCGACGTGGTGATCTATGACCGGCTCGCCGGTGAGGCGATGCTGCGCCAGGCTTGTCCCGACGCCGAACTGATCTACGTTGGGAAGCAGCCGGGAAAACAGGCGCTCACCCAGGATGGCATCAATGCGCTGCTGGTGGACCGCGCTCTAAAGGGAAGGAGTGTCTGTCGACTGAAGGGCGGCGACCCGTTCGTCTTCGGCCGGGGTGGCGAAGAGGCTCTCGCCTGCGTGGAAGCGGGCGTTCCATTCGAGATTGTGCCGGGTGTCACTTCGGCAATCGCCGCACCGGCCTACGCGGGCATCCCCGTGACGCACCGGCAAGTGGCTGCGAGCTTTGCCGTTATCACCGGTCATGAAGATCCTGCCCGCACTTCAAGCGCGGTTCACTGGGACCGCCTCGCTCAGGCTGTGGATACCCTCGTGCTGCTGATGGGAGTGGAGAATTTAGCCGAAATCACGGCGAAGCTGATCCAGCACGGCCGATCTCCCTCAACTCCGGCTGCTCTCGTTCAGTGGGGAACGACCCCCCGCCAGCGGACCCTCCTGACCACGCTCGGCGAGCTGGTGGAACAGAGTCGCGCCTTCGGCTCCCCCGCCGTCACGATTATCGGCGACGTGGTCTCGCTGGCGCCCAGACTCGGCTGGTTCGACCGGAGGCCGCTTTTTGGACGCCGCGTGCTCGTCACCCGGTCACGGGAGCAGGCATCGGATCTCAGTGCGCGCCTCATTAATCTCGGGGCCGACGTCCTGGAATTCCCAACCATCCGGGTGCAGCCATACTCCCTCGCGGAGGTCCCCGATCTCGCTGAGCAACTGCGGGCCGCGCCCAGTTGGATTGTTTTCACCTCGATCAACGCGGTTAGCTGCTTCGTGTCGCTCTTACGCGAGTCGGGCGGCGATGTACGGAGTATTGGAACGGCGAAAATTGCAGCGGTCGGCCCGGTAACGTGGGCAGCCGTGGAGAGCGCCGGACTTCGAGTGAATTATATACCGTCGGAATCGCTGGCCGCGAAGATAGTCGATGACTTTCCGGAACCGTTGGATGGAGAGCGCGTGCTCATTCCCCGCGCCCGGGTGGCGCCGGAAGATCTGCCGCAATCGCTCAGGGCAAAAGGCGCGGAGGTCGACGTCCTGCCGGTCTACGAAACGGTTTCCGACGAGCCGCCTGATGAGATTCGGGAGGCGGTCCGGGATGGCGAGGTCGACATCATCACTTTCACGAGCTCTTCCACCGTGCGTAACTTCCTGAATATTCTGCCGGCAGCCGACGTGCCGGCGTCCATCGCTATCGCCTGCATCGGCCCTGTCACCGCCGAAACCGCCCGCGCGGCCGGCCTGCGGGTCGACACCATAGCCACCGATCATACGGTATCCGGGTTGGTGGCTGCAGTGCTTGAGATGGAAGATAGGGGACGGAGGACGGAGGACGAAGGACGGAGGACGGACTAGAACGAAGGATGAAGGATGAGTCAGGCCAACCACCCTCTGCTCCTCCGCACAGGCACGGAGGCCTGCGCCACTACGCGCCTCGCGCCCGCGCCCCGTACCTCGCGCCCTCGCGCCGCCGGATCGATTGTGCAAGCGGTGACCGGAAGCCGCCATATTTAGCCAGATGACCATTCTCACCCCCCAAAATGATCACAGGAAAAGCTTGTTTTGCTTACACCGAGGAATCTGATTAAGCCTGGACTCAACGCCTCCAAATCGGATCGGTCTCGTAAAATAACTGGCAGAGAGCTTTGGTCGGCCGGGGGCAAGTCGGGATGATCGCGTGACCGGCGACCGCGACATCCGTGATGTAAAGCGACCGGACCGTTAAAAGATACAATGGACACCGGTCCTCAGCAGCGGCGCGTCGAACGGCACGATTTCCCCGCCCTCTGGCGCGCCTTCTGGCCGAGGGCGCCGCGAGCGGTACGACCGGGCAGTGGAAGTCGCTGACGATCACCTTCGGAGACCATTCGAAGATGACGCTGACGCCCGATCCGGACATCGCCGACACGTACCGCCTTGCGGGCATCAGCAACCTGCTGGGGCATGGGATCACGATCAACCGGGACCGGCCACCGGATCATCAGCATCATTAATGACGCGGCGCCGCCGGTCCCGCTCCTTGCATTCAGCTATACCGGGGGCCTGCTTTCGTCCATTACCGATTGGAACCAACGGCAGGTGGCCTACGGTTTCACAGATGGGAATCTATCGTCTGTCAGCGTGATTGACGGCCAGGACATGCAGTGGCAGTACGGCTATACGACAATTGGCGGCGAGCCATATCTATCCACCGTCTCCACCATCAACCCGGCCGGCGGCGGGAACAGCACCGCCAGCGTCAACTACGACAACTACGGCCGCGTTGGCTCGCACACCGATGCAAATGGGGCGCAGCGCCGGTGCGGCTATTCGGGAAGCAGCGACACCGTGCAGGTGATACTGTCAACGGCCACTTAAAAGTGATCCATTTTCGGCCATTAAGAAGTGATCCACCTCGGGCGACCGGGCGGGCGGCGGAGATCGTCGAGGTCGGGGATGCGGAGGGCGCCCCCAATCTGATGGCCGCGAACGGAAAGTATGTCTCAGAAAGGGGTTTTCACCACGTGGTCCGCGCCGGCGACCGCTACTACGATGCGCTTACCGGCCCCGCTGGCGCGACGTGGGATGAATACCTGCGCCTCTGGCACCCGAAGAACACGGCGCCCTATTTGAGGATCATCCAAAACCCGAATCCAGCGCACTTCATTTATGGACGTTGAACGGAGAATAACGAGATGGCGATCAAGCAGTTCGTGGTGTCGGTCAAGTACGAGCAAGTCGAACTGGACGAGGAGGGCCGAGAGCACAGGGGCAGCCAAGGGGTTGACGTGGACCTGGTCACGGAGAGCGTGGAGGAGTTTCTCGCGCGGATCCCGGATGACATCAACGACCACTCTGTGCTCATGGTAACGATCACTCGCCCCGATGGCAAGATGATTTCGTTCGCGGATGGCATCACCATGCTCGACACCGAGGCAGGACCCGATGCGCCGGAGGCGTACCGCAGGCTCTATCAGTTTGAGGATAGCTATGATGACAGGGTTCGACACAACTCCAGCCTGTGGGCGGCGAGGCGTCTCACGCCGACCGAGGACGCTACTCAGGCGGGACCGATAAACGCCGTAGCGCCCGTAAAATCGGACGACTGAGCGCTGAACCGCGGGGGACCGCGGCTACTACACCGATCAGGAAACCGGCCTCGTCCTGATGACGAACCGGTACTACGACCCAGGAACCGGCCGGTTCCTCACCCGTGACCCGATTGGTTACGGCGGTGGGATTAACCTGTACGGGTTCGTGGGAAACAACCCGGTTACGGGGGCGGATCCAGAGGGGACGCGCGACCTGACCGCCGAGGACAAAGGGAGGCTGGGGCGACTTCTTGCATACGGCCACTCC
>DASRZA010000402.1:0-10754 GCA_035686845.1 Armatimonadota bacterium
TTCAAAAGCAGGGAGAAAGGCGCACTCCGACGAACCACGGTTCTATCAACTCTACCCGAAACAAAACCGGAATAACACCATGACTTACGAGGGACGCGGATGAATCAGGGCCCCTATTCAAGAATCACAAAACTCCGCCCCGGCGGCCGAACGAAACTTCTCCCGATCTTCGGCGCGATCCTGGGGGTTGCGGCGTGCATGGCGTTGAGCACGCTGACCCAGAAGCACGCCGCGTTCAACATCGCGGCGTGGGCCGCGTGGGGAATCGGGGCGGTCGCGGCGATTGTGATCTACGCGGCCGCCTCTGCGCATTCAGCCTGCCGCGTTGGCACACGAGAAGTAGTGATGATGGCGATTGGCGCGGCGCTCTACGGGATCCTGGCCTCGTCAACGAATTGGATGACAATCTCGGGCGTGAGTCCGGTGAGTTTGCGGCCGGCGATTGCGATTCCGGTGCTATTTGGATCGCTGTTCGGGCCGGTAGTCGGGTTTTTCACGGGCGCCGTGGGGAACATTCTGGGTGATTTCATCAGTGGCATCGGGGTGTATCCGGCCTGGGACCTCGGGAATGGTCTTGTGGGCCTGGTCGCCGGGCTATCGATCATCTACGTAAATCGCAGCCGGGCGATCAACGTCGCGACCGCGATTGCCGTGCTGACCGCGGCGGCGGCCGGCGCGTGGATGGCATTGCAATCGCGCCTGGTATTTGAGAACCCGATTACCGGACACACCGTAAATCACCATCCCTTCTGGTGGGTGCTGACTCTCGGAGCGGCGGTACTTATCGCGGTGCGCCTCGGGTTCAGGAGAAAACCGGAGCTCCTCTCGCCGGTAATCTGGGGCGTGCTCGGCGTGATCATCGGGCTCGGCTTCGCCTCTGTCGCCGATATCTGGATCAATGGCTTTACCCCGGTTGTGGCCCTGGTGGGTGAATTCGCGCCATCCGCCGGCCCCGACGTATTGATGATTATAGTTCTCGTCCCGCTGCTCTACAGCGCCTATCAAAATGCTGTCGCCCGGTCGGGTCGGTGAGTGTGTGAGTGGGTGTGTACGTGAGTGGGAAGGTGGGTGCGTGAGTGGGTGGGTGCGTAAGTGGGTGAGTGGGTGAGTGGGTGAGTGTGGGGGGAGGGAGGAAGCATAGTGATGTCGGAATCCGGAATCGGTTGCCCTTCAACGCCCCGCAGAGTGGGCCCTTCCCGGGAGCGCCCTTGCTGATCAACTGGCGATATGAGGATCGCGGTACGCTGGTCCAGTCTCTCGACCCGCGAGCGCGCATTCTGTTGATGCTTTGTATGCTGGGAGCGCTCGTGCAGGTCTGGGATCTGCGCTGGCTTGCGGGGCTTTTTGCGCTGGCAGCGGCGCAGTACGCGCTGGCGCGGCTTTCGTTCCGAGAGACGGCCCGGTTCTGGATCTTCGCAGGCTTCATCGCCATAGCGCTCACCGTATTCACCGCGCTCTCGGGGCAGTCTCCGGCCGGATACCCGGCGCGCTCCTGGATTCATCTCGGACCGGTAACTCTGACATGGGCGCAGCTCTGGTACGCGCTTTCGCAGCTTATCCGGATTCTAGCGATATCACTGCTTGCAATCGTGATACCGTTTACGATCAACCCATCGCTTTATGGCGTCACCTTTCGCGGCCTCGGAATGAGCGATAAGATGGCGTTCGCAATGGACCTCAGTTTTCGATTCGTTCCGTCGCTCGCCAGTGAATTCGCGGGCGCGATGGACGCTCAAAAGGCGCGGGGCTTCGAGCTCGACTTCGGACGCGGCAGCCCGGTGAAGAAGATCCGGCGCATGGCGCCGTTGATTGTGCCCGTCACGATCAACGCGATCGTGGGCGCTGAGGAGATGGTCGACGCCATGGAGCTGCGTGGATTTGGAACCGGTCCGCGGACCTGGTATTCGGAGTTAACGTGGAGGCGGAGAGACTGCATCGTGCTGCTCGTCTCCGCTGTGCTCTTTCTCGGGGCCACGGGAGCGCACATTGCCGGAATAACCGGCTTGTGGGTTCCGGGAAGGGGTTGAGACGAGAATATCGAATTGTGACTTGGGATGATGCTATCACTTGTGCGTCGATACGGCGCTCATCATACCCCCGCAGCTCATGGAATAGAATTGGAGACGAATTTTGGAAGAATATCGCCTGCTCACTCGCCGGATCGGCGCAGCCTTAATTAGCATGTTGTTCGCGAATTTTTTCCTGCCCGTGTCGGCCGCAGCGCCAGCCCAGGGCAAGCATGGGTCCAATTTGAGCAAACCGATGAATCTCTGGTATCAGCTAACCGCAAACGACCAACCAATGGGCTGGCTTCACGTCACTTCCACGCGCGCGCGCTGGCACGGGCAGTCCGCCTGGAAAATCGGGGCCGTTTTTGACGCGATTCACCCGGTGACCAAGAAGAGGGTGATCCTGAACGACACCGATTATACAGATCTCAACGGTACGCTGCTGGAATCGAACGACACCCTGACCAATCCTTTAGGGACCGACACCGCCTCGGCAATCTACAAGGGACGCTATATCAATGCGACCATCAACGTTCCGGTGATTGGTTCGCGAGTTCGAGTCACACAGCGTTCTCGGGTCACACTCAAGCCGGGTATCCGTCTATCGCCCGAGTACTCGAGGGACATTTCGCCCGGCGATCTCCACGATGGGAAGCAGATCGAGCGTTGGGGGTACGATGTTTTGGCTCGGAAGGTCCACGACGTTACGCTCACGGTGGTGGGCGAAATGACGGAGGATCTCCCGGGACATCCTGGCGCAGACGTCTGGGAGCTGAGCGAAGTCAGCGAGGGATCGGCGATCAGCGACCTCGAATGGGTGAACCCCGCGGGTGTAACGGTGAAGATGCAGGTGAGCATTCCGGGCGTGCCCGACATCATCGCGACTTTGACTCCCCATCATTCCGCCCCGAAACGGTAAAGAAACCTGTTTGCCGGTTTCCTCCGTGCGCTGACGGATCCGGATTGCCGGCGCCAGTACATACACTTACGCCGACCGAGGCCCGTTTATGGCAGTCGCTTGAGGATTTGCAAAAGTACATTGCCTCCGACCCGCCCCGAGTGATCATGTCCGGGCCATGGGGGGCTGGCCGATCTGCTGTGCCGATTTATCCATAACGCATATCATATCAGTCAGATTACGAAGATGAGGGAGTTCATGGAAGAAAGTCGGGCCGCTCCTCGATCGATTCGACCCGATCCGGGTAGAAGGCGAGGTGGTTCTTGATGGCCGCAACCGCCGAGTAAGGCGCCTCATAGCTCCAGGCGGCGTTATCGGATCGCTCTCCCCCGACCCGAATGCTGTAGTAGGCGCAATCGCCCTTGTAAGGGCAGTAACTACTCTGATCCGTTCGCTCGAGCAGCGTCATGTCCACGTCTTCGCGCGGCACGTATAGGACCGGCGGGTAATCGCACTCACGCATCGCCACGGCGTCCCGCGTATCGGCGACCACGTGTCCCGCGACCGTCACGACCACCCGTGCCGGGTTCCGCTCAACCGTGATGGGATGATCCGGCCCGGGGATTCTCACATGCTTATCGTTCATCGTTCGAGTTCCCTTTTCGTCTGCGCGCTATTTTTGCTGCAGCCCGGTTGGCGCCGCCTCCACGAGCTTCTTTCGCAGGTTTTCGGCCGCGCATCGCTCCTCGCTATCGAGCTGGTCGAACAGCCGGCGCCGGCGCATTCCGAACGAGCGTCGAGGGCGCTCATCCGGCGCCGACCTTGTGCCTCCGTTATGAAGGAGCCAGCCGGCGGCGCCACCCTTGAACGCTCCGGTGGCGTCGGTAATGAGGTCGGCGCAGGTCGGGTTCCAGTTGTTATAGCCGCGCCGCAATGGCTCCTGGTAGAGGATCGGCGCCATCCTGCCGATCTGCTTCATCCATTCCAGGTATTGCCGGGTCATGGAGAGGGTTTGCGCCGGAGAACCAGGATCGCGCGGCCGGTGCGGGCAGATAAAGTCCAAGTCCGCTACTTTCAGGTATTTTACGAGATCATCTTTTGAGATGTCACCACCATTGGAGGCCGTCGCCAGAAGAGCCGGGTCAGCCCGGCGCACCGCTTCCCGGATGGTCTGGAGCTCGTCGAAACTCACAAACCGGCTGTCGCCAATGTTTCGCTCGTTCGCGAGATTGACGTACCAATTATGGTGGTCTCGGAGCGCCGCAATAACCGTCTCTGCGGCTCGCTGAAGCGCCGTGGGCGTCCCGAGATGCGCCGTGGGCGCCGATCCCGACTCGCGAGAGAGCGTGACGTCGACGATGATGCCCCGTTGGTCACATTCGGCGACAAGCCATTTCAGACGCTCAAGGTATGGCGCCCGCGGCCCGCCGTCCTTAGTTACCGCCGAAAGATCAACGCCATAGGCGTTCCAGGTTGCGAAGACGCGAATCCAGTTGAACCCGAGGCGGCGCATGTCCGACAGATCCTTCTTTATGAACGCTTCGGGGGCGCCAAGCCCGGCGAAATAGCTGATGCCTTGCAAGAACGTCGGCTTATCGTTGAGCGTGAAATGCGTTCCCTTGATGGCGAGTTTGACGCCGCTAGCCGGCGCGGGCGCTGGTTTGACCAATCCGAGTGCTGATAGAGCGGCCAGGGTTAATAGAATACGATATAGCATATTGTGAACGGATTCTTCGTTCAGTACTACCCGTCGATTCGGGTCGCATTGCTTGCTGAGCGCTCGGTGACTTTCGTCTCAAGACGCGGAGGGTCCAATCGGGTGAATCGGGAGCCGCGAAACGATGCGGGCCGCCCTCGCACGCGACGGCGCTTTTATCCATGAGCCTTCCAGTACGCGGATTCCGCCATTCGGCCCGGTATCTCCCCGACGGCAGACCGAAGATTACGCTCCCGCCATGCGGGAGGTAAACAAGATACTCCACGCCCGCCCATGCACGCGCCCGGGGTATGATTGCGGCGCCAGTGCCAGATCGCTTTGGCGCGAGCCAAGGTGTAAGAATCCAAGCTCTGCCGTAATGCAGCCCGCGCCGCGCAAAGGCCCGCTGCGAAACAACCCACGCAAGCCAGAGTTTGCAGTGCGGATCTCAAACGTAATAGCTCCTGAAACCAGTCATGTCGTCGGTTGATCGCCGACTCGGCTCTAATCCTTTCGATGGCGTTTCGGCTTGGGATGTTACTTCGAATCACCTTCGGCGCTCCTGGCTGTTGAGTCGGACCCTCTTCACGACCACTCATCGTTGACCGACTCTATCCCTTGCAAACCCCAGAGGAAGCCCTGAAATCCAACCCCTAAATCCGGCCAAAAGTATCGATCGCGGGAGGCTTAGTGTCAAACGACAGTAGAGTACCGGGCCCGAGCTCAATGTCAGAGTTGGCCCACGAAGGGAGAATAGGAATGCGAATGACACGCAGGCGGTGGTTAAGTGGCGCCGCCGGCATCGCACTGGCGACCTCTCAAGCTGCGGCGGAGGCCGGGGATTCCCGTCGCACTCCGCCATCAAGACTCCTTATCGGATACGGGGTCGTGAACCTCTGGCATACCATCGACGCGGATGAGTTGGCCGCGGCGCTCTCAGACGCAGGCTGCACGCTGACCGAGATTGAGTACGTGGCCTGGTTCAATGACGCGGCTCGCAAGGGCGAATCGACCGTAACCAGCGTCGGCGCCGCACGGAGGTTCATCGAGGCGATGCGGCGTAAGCGGATAAAAACGCTCGTTTCATTGATTAACTGGAACAGCGCTGCGGCGCGAGAAGAGGATGACGCCTGGTTTTCAGCAAGGGTTCAAGAAATGAAGACGACAGTCGGTCCTGATCAGGTCATTTTGCTCGGTGTCTCTGAGCCGGATGGCCAGGAAGATGGAAAGGCCTACCGGTGGATGAAGATCACCGCTCGGGAATGGACCGGCGTTCTGGCTGCCAATGGAAACGCCGGGCGCGGTGTTCCGCAGGTCGCGGGCTACGATTATGTTGACTGGCATCACTGCTCGGATTTCGATGATCGAAGCGTACGGATATCAACCAGCGGAAAGCCGACAATCAACGACACGGATTGTGGTCCGGTGCTCAATCCGGGACCCGCGCGGGTGCGCGCGATGGCCCATGTGGCGCTTCATCGCCGGGCGCATTTTCACGTATACGGATTCCACGACATGGCTATCGATCACGCTGTAATCCAGGCGCTGGGAAATGAGATTGCACAGGCAAATAGCAGCCACAGTGCCGCCCGTCGAAACCGCGCTTATCTTCCTTGAATATCGGTCAACTGTTGGCGTTGATAGGTGGAAAGTGCTGCGCAGGATGGTGATAGTGGAACAGAATCGCGAACGGGTAAAGCAGGAGAATGAACGGGTAAGGGATAAACACGGCCAGCGGGTAGAGCCACCATGGCGGCCTGCGAGCGCCTCTTTCGGGGGGAACGCAATACGCCGGCAGGTAGACCATCAGGCCATACACGAAGATCCACATTCCGAACTCGAGCAGGTGCTGAGGTCCGCCATATCCGGCCTCCGCTATCGTCCCCGTGAGACCGAAGAGGAGCAAAACGGCGTTCGGATGGAAGTCGTAACGCCAGAGAAGCACCGACCATCCGATGAACATCGGGATGAAGATGATTACGCTGTGAAAACAGACAACGTCCAGGTAGTTCGCCGACGCCGTGATATACGCCTTCCCAATTGGAACGCCGAAAACGGGCGCCATGTTGGTCATCGTGGTGGTCACCGCTTCCTCTATTAGCGCGAGGAGGGTGGCAAAGAGCACGAATTTGACCTGCCATCGACCGGGCAGCGCACGTACGAATACGCGTATCGGATCGCGAAATCGCCGCATGAGGAGGCCCCCGAAAATATTCCAGATCACCACCAGGCCGAGACCCATGAGGATGACCGCTCGCCCGACCGGGTGTCCGGCCTTTATCACGACCAATGCGACCAGAGAAGTGCTGATAACCATCCACACGGCTACTGCCATGATCACATGGGCCAGCGTCAATCGTTCAGGCTTCATTATCCATCTCCCGCGCAGCCTCGCGCCCGAGGCTGCAAGACCCACGCGTCCGGCGGCGTTCGCCCGAACGCCATAGAACCCGGTGGCGCCCAACAGCGTCTGAAGGGAAAAGGATGAGAACGCGTTAGCGTAGAATCAGAATGAGCGATCCGTTTGCGCTCATTTCCCTAACATCGGTGGTGTTCTCGTCCCTCGGAGCCGATCCGGGACGGCACGTGCTTTGATTATTCTGTCTTATACCGCTTCGGACCTTTATTCCGCGATTGACGGACCGCTGACGCCGGTCGATCATTAACTTCATACCACTTCGCGCACGCGACATTTCCGACCGGACCGTGTAAAACTGTGAGGGTCTATGTCAAGTCCAGACATTCCGGGCGCCGAATCGCCCGCCATCCTGCTCGGCTCGTGCAGTTGGACCGCGGACGGTTGGAAGCCCGCCTTCTATCCGGCCGGGACCGCCCAGGATGATTATCTTGCCTACTACGCCCGGCGCTTTCCTACCGTAGAGATCGACGCGACCTTCTACCGGATACCCTCGGCGCAGACCGTCGCGACCTGGGCTGAGCGGACGCCGCCCGGTTTTATCTTTGCCGCCAAAGTCCCACGCGTCATCACCCATGAAAAAACCCTGCGAGAAGCCCAGGACGACCTGTTGGAATTCTGCCAGATTATGGCGCCACTAGGCCCTCGACTGGGACCACTGCTGCTTCAATTTCCGTACTTCAGCCGGGAAAAGTTTTCCGGCGCAAACGCGTTTTTTGACCGTCTTCGACCCTTTCTAAAGGAGCTGCCGCGCGATTATCAGTGGGCGCTGGAGATTCGCAATCGAGCCTGGCTGACTGCGGAGTTTTTCGACCTGCTCGCGGATCACGGGGTCGCATTCACCCTCATCGATCATCCGTGGATGCCCGGGCCCGGGCGGTACGGGGAAATGGAACGACTGGTCACGGCGCCGTTCAGTTATATCCGGTGGCTGGGTGACCGATATAAGATGGAAGAGCAAACCACCGTCTGGAACCGGACAATCGTGGACCGCGCGGATGATCTGCGGCAGTGGGTCGATCTGAGCCGCGAGCTTTTATCGAGCGCCAACCGGATTTACGCTTACGCCAACAATCATTACGCGGGCTTTTCGCCGGCGACACTTCGCGAGTTCAACGAGATCTGGGGCGGCGGCTTGCTTCCGCCCGAGCCTGATGAAGACTCAGTTCAACCGAGCCTGTTTTGAGGATGACCGATGCAACCACGTTTCGATCGCCGCCGGGTGGCTGCTGCAGACGTTCTCAGATCAGCTCCCCTGGCGCGGGCCGGCCCGGTACTCGAAGCGGGCGAGCCATTGACTCGCTCGCCCCCGCGTGGTAACATACGGACCGAGCGCTGGCAAAGATGAACGCCGGCGCGCATCCCCTGCGCCGTGGCTCAAACCGCCAATTCTGGCAAACAGGGGTGATGGTTCTGGCGCTCGAGATTACAGGATCGGCGCGCCGTAAAGTTCTTCCGGAGAAAGAATCAATTGGGAAACGGACTGCCGCCCAATAATTGGGCTATGGTTGCAATCGCTATCGCCATCGTGGCGTGGGCCGTGATCGGTTATCTCCTCTCGAAACCGTCCAACAAGAAGTTCAGGTAAGCTCCCAAGGCTTTAGAACGTTGTGAACCGCATCCATTCGGTGGCACGCGCCGGCGCGCATTGACGCCCTCGCCGTCGACTGGCGGATTATAGGCCGCGGCTGAATTGCGCCGCCGGTGATCCGTCGCTGTTCGCGCCGTGGACCCTCCCTTTGCGCCCGGTTCACTGTCCGTGCCCCCGACCTGCGCTGCGGAACCAGGTCCCTCGGATCAACATTTCTGTATCCGGGCCTATCGGCTCTCATTTCTCCCCAGGTTTCAGGATTGCGCGCACGGGGTATTATACTCATGTCATGCACTGAAGTGTGCACGGCGCTACTTCGGAGAGGAGGAGCGTTGGAGACAAAAACGTGTGGTACTGTTCAGACAGCGGCCTGAACAGAAAACCGAATATTTACAACTGAATATCCACAACTTGAAACCGAATATCGAAAAACTGAAAATGTAACTTGGACAGGCCGGAGTTTCCGGCTTTCTGAAAGCATAAAGGGAGCCTGATTAAGGGCTCCCTTTTTTGTCGCCCACTCGCCTGGAACTTTCGAGGGAGCGGCGCGTCTAATTGCCGTCTGGCGCCGCGGCTTCTAAAATCATCCGGCGCCCGCCCTTCCCGGATATCACTATGACCATTTTGCGCACTCTTGCGACCGCTCTGTCCGCGGCCATCCTGTTACCTTCTGCTGCACCCGCCCAGGAAATGCATATGAAGCCGCCTTCTATGCTTCCGGCCGCGCGGCGTGTCGTGCGACAGGCTCTTCCCCGGGGCGCTCGCAATCCGCAGGCGGTAATTCGCGGCGCGAACGTTTGGATGGTCTTCGTCGTGGGCTCGAACGCCTATTCGGAACATGCTGCGGACGGGGGCACAGACTGGAGCCGGCCGGTCCGGATCAACAGTATTGCCGGCAGCGTCAATTCAGCGATGGAGCGAGGACCCCGGATTGCATTGGGCGCGGACGACGTGCTGCAGGTGGTCTGGCAGCCGAACTTCCCTCCCGGCGGGAACCAGGTCTGGTACGCTCAGAGCACGGATAGAGGGACCTTCACCCCGCAGATCGATATTCGAAAGGCCCCAAAGGGATACGACGAACCGAACATTACGGCTGACGCGGAGGGAAATGTCTACGCGTTCTGGCTGGATGGCCGGCTGGGACCACGCGCCGATAGCCCGGTCGCCAGCCCGCTCTTTTACACGCAAAGCCATGACAATGGCAAAACGTGGGGCGCCGCGACCATGGTGAAGAGCGACTACCCGGGGAACTGGTGCGGCTGCTGTATGCCGAGGCCATTTATCGGTCTCGACGGGCAGCTCTATGTCGCTGCCCGCGGCGGTTACCATAACATTCGTGACATCTGGCTGCTCCATCGTCTGCCGGACAACCGTTGGAAGGCCACCCGGGTCTCCTATAATAGCTGGGTCATCCAAGCCTGCCCGATGTCCGGGCCCGCAGCCATCTCCACGAAAAGCGGAATCGCCGTGGCGTGGATGAGTAAGGGCCAGGCGTTCTGGAGCGAGCAAGGAGCGGATGGCGAGTTTCCAATCGGCGGAACCCCACTCGCGCCACCCGGGTTCGCTCCGGCCAACGGCGCCAATTACCCCCTTGTCCTGACCGATCAGCAGGGAGATGTTTGCCTGGCATGGAACCAGGGCGGCCACGTCTACTGGATAGCTCGTTCACCGCGCGGGGTTCCGCTCGGCAGCGGCGATCTGGGCGCCGGCGTTGGAGATGGCCCCGGGGCGGAACGAGCCGCGGGTTTTGTCACGCCCGGCGGTCAGTTCCGCGTCCTGTTCTGACCGGATGCCAGGCTGGCTCAGCCCTTTTTGGTGTGCGACTCGATGATCGCCTCCGCGACAGCCCGCAAACTCATGCGGCTGTTCATGCTTCGCTGCTGCACGCGACGATACGCCTCTTCCTCCGGAATCTCGTGAAGTTCCATGAGGAGTCGCTTCGCCCGGGCAACCACTTTGCGGGTTTCTAGAATCTCCCGGTGGGACTCCAGCTCACTTTCGAAGCGTGCGAATTGGCGCCGCCAGGCCGCGGCAATGCGGAACGAAGCCAGCACAGCGGACTTCTGATAGGGACGCCCGATGCAGCCGAAAAGCCAGTCGGGCAAGGGATCAGGCAAAGCGGCATCGCTATCCAGCGTCATTAG
>DASRZA010000403.1:0-2575 GCA_035686845.1 Armatimonadota bacterium
ATGGGGGGCGGAAAAGTCAGCTTCGAAATCCCGCGCGGATGGGTACATAAGGTGAAGGACTACGGGCTGGCATTTTACGACCGGCAGCCGCCGGCGAACGACTGCATCTT
Organism: Armatimonadota bacterium; assembly: GCA_035686845.1. Lineage (GTDB taxonomy): Bacteria > Armatimonadota > DASRZA01 > DASRZA01 > DASRZA01 > DASRZA01. Next base: position 111 of record DASRZA010000403.1, read on the forward strand.
CGAGGCAACCCTGATCATTAATCCTCCGGGCCCCATCCGGGACTTTCCGGTCTGGAAGATGCTTCAGGAGACCGTGAGTCGCGACGGTCACTTCATCGCCGAGGAAGACATCGTGAAGCAATACCGTGGTGATACCGAGGTCGCCTGGCTGCGGTACCGGCAGATTCATCCGTCTCAAGACCGCATCGCCGTTTTCAATCACAGCCTCATCCGCGGGTCCGGCTTCCACGCCCTGTTCACCTACGCCTACTGGCCCGAAGAGGCGGAGCGTCTGGCGCCTGTTTGGACCAGGGCTCTCGATTCGTTCGAGATTGGCATCCCGAATCCCCATCCCAATTGACCGCGGGCCGAACCGCATGCCGCCATCTTAGCACGCGCGGCGGATTCATTTGTATCCAATCAGGAGCCGGGGATGGTCGTGGCCGGGCCCGGCCGAGGGATCCGAAGAACGTGGCGATAGCCGTGAATTGGATTGCCTTCATCAAACGTCACGTCAAAATCCCGGCCCTGCCGGAGCGCCCGGTCGATGATGGGCATCGCTTCACGCATGAGCCGGTTGAACCGGGTAATCACATCGGGCGAAGCCGGTTCCGGCACGCCGGTCGGCTGGTTGGTGATAGGGGAGAGCGAAGGACCCAGCAGATCCAGAGAAATCAGCGTGCCGTAAGGCAGGGCGATGGCTTCGTCCAGCTTCGGAGGAGTCAGTTCTGTGGACCGGCGAGGATGATCCGCAATATGCTTTCGTAGGCCGCGAACCAGCGCCATCTGCTCGTTCCACGGCACGTGGTGGGCGTGGTCCGACGTCCAGAACCATAAGTAACGGGCGCCCATGTCATACGCGAGGTCGAGCGCGAGCGGTGAGAGCGCTGGGTCCGACTGCCCATAAATGCTCGTGCCCCACGCCCCGCCTTGAGCTCTTGCCGCGCCACGCAGGAACGCGTAAAAGTAGCGGAACATCTGTGTCGGGGTGTAGGGCCGGTTCGATCCGGTCCACCGCGCCATCGCCGCGTTAAATGGCTGAAGCTGATATCGGCCCTCATGCACAAAGCCGGCCAGCCCGGCCCGCATCTGGTAGTAAGCGGTCTCGTATAGGGTCTCCCACGCCGGGAAGTCCCGCTGTTCCAGTCGCATTGTCCCGAAGTTGACGCCGGCCGCAGCCAACTCCCGCTCCAGCTCAAAGGCGCCGCGGCCGTTCAGATACTCGTTCCGGATTCTCTGCTGCAAGACTTCAACGAAGTCAGACGGCCGGCGGATTTCGTGGTTCACAAAATGGTCCGCGATAAGAATGCTGGCCGGTTCATCCAGAAACATGACCGGGCCAAGATAGTTGCTCCGGTACAGATCCGCGGGGTAGCGCAGCGGAGGACCGCCTGAAGCGGCGCGCAGATAGAAAACCGGCTCGGCCCGGACCCACTGCTCCTGATCAGGCGCTACCGTAAAGAGATTAACACCGTCGTCGATCATCGTCCGGTAGTCGCCTGCGGTGAACGGCACGTACGTGTAATCCTGGTCTGGCGGCAGCCGGTGTCCCTCGGCGTCTTTGAAGTTCCGGCCCGTGCCGATGAGAAGCTCCGGGTCCAGATTGAGCGTCCGGACACTGCTCCATGGATTCCATGGCCCGCCCATGGAAATTTGCCGCAGCGAAAGCGTCTGACCCAGGTACGTGGCGGTTCTGGGGAGCCCGCTCTTTGTCAGCGCTCCCTCTGCCCGGTGCGGAACAAACCAGCGACTGAAATCGCGCCACTCCGGAAGCAAGGCCCGGCCGGTATGAATGTTTCGATATTCGAGCGATTCACGGGTATCCGGGAGGTGCAGCACGTAGCGATCGAAAGTAAGCCGGGCAGGGGAGATCTTCATCGGATCGCCGTTCGTGAGCGCCCGAAGCGTAAATAGCGTCGGACCGGCGGGATCGTTCCGGGCCACAAGCTGCCACCAGAAATCGTCATGGCCGCCGACCCGTTCACGAGGCCCGTACAGAATCTCCACCGATTGAAATGGCGGGGGCGCGCCGGTCTTCGCCGACAGGACTGCGTATTCCCCACGCGTCCCGGGCGCCGGAGCGGCCACAGCGGAACAGGCAAATGAGGCCAGCAGAAATGAGATCGAGGTGATGGCGTATAATAATTGCATGGATAGCCAGGAGTTACGAGAGCGGATCATCATGAAGTCGGATGACATCATGGGCGGGACCCCCGTCTTCGCCCGTACGCGGGTCCCCATTCAGACACTGCTCGACTACCTGGAGGCCGGCGACTCCGTCGACGACTTCCTGGGCGCCTTTCCTACCGTCCGGCGCGAACAGGTCATTGTATTCCTGGAGGAGGCCAAAGAGCGGATGCTCGCATCGGTGGCCTGAGATGAAACTGCTGCTTGACGAGTGTGTGGACCGGCGACTCTCCTCGACCTCAAGCCGCTGGCGCCGGCGATCTTGGAAGCGCGGCCGTCGATCCTGGCAGGGCAGGTGG
>DASRZA010000404.1:0-4359 GCA_035686845.1 Armatimonadota bacterium
GATCCGGGACGCACTCGGCACGTTCGCGCTGGAAGCAATTTCGTCGATCGCGGAGGGGCATGGGAATGGTCGCAGGCCATAGTGAACTGAACATGCCGAGCGTCTGCTACTGCAATCCTCGGGCTCAACCTTCCTTATCACGAGCAATACTCTTCTTGGCGCCTGAAGATCAAAGAAGGGAGAGATATTGATCGGCTCCGGTATTTTTTGAGCCAAAGGAAATGTTAGTCTTCGGCAAAATCTCCTCTTTCGATTTTGCCGAATGACTCACTCTCTGAGTGGTCTAAAAATACCGGGGCCGATCACGGGCGCGCGGTCAACCTGGAGATTCCCCAATACGCCATACCGAAAGCCTCTTGGGTCCGTAATAAAACTACGAGAGCGCCGTTGCGGGTCACCCCACTCCGTATTGTACCCCCGACTTCAACAGTGACCGGGTACCCTCAATATACGGATAGTCCGGCGATTCGGACGTTACCGGTGCTTTTCTCGGTTTATGAGAAATCGCCGAGTCAGTGCGCCGGGATAAACCGGCATGAAGCAGGGAATGCAAGAGTCCTACGAGAAAGGAGTAGCGAACCACTCGGCCCCGAGTTTTGCGTTGGGCACCGTGAGGTGCACGGCGAAGCGTAAACAGGGGTACAGGTGGGCTGGGTATTGAGCTCCGAAAAGATGCAATCAGGACGCTGACGCTTTTGCATTGGCGGAAGGCAACACGGGCGGGAGCGATATCGCGAGTTCCTGCTCGGTTCTGCGTAGTCGTAGACCCCAGACACGCCTGGAAGCTTCATGCACGAGAACCGGGAGACCTCGGAGACGCCTGCTGCCAACCAGCAGCAGGACGGCGGGTGAAGGCTTAGGCCGTACGACCCGCATGCACGTCGCCGAGGAGTCGGACAGCGGCATAGTACCTATGAGTCATTCGAACAAAATCGAGCAGTCGATGGCGGAGAGTGAGGAGGGAAGGCCGCTGATCAAGGAGAACATCCATCAGTCCAGCACGCGCCCGACACAGAGCGGGGCATGCGTGTCACAGGGGCTGGCGGGTGTGCGGAAACGCGCTCTTTAATGACTGCGGCTTTTGTGGGGGTATCGGGGGGAGTACCGGGCATCTTTTCACGGGCGCTGGGAGGTGTGGTCTCTTAAACTTTAGATTGATGATGGGGCTGAGGATACGGAAGCAGCGGTGGTTGTGTGGGGGTTGCGTGGCGGTGCTTTGCTGCTGCGCGATGGTGCAGGGGGCTTCGGCTAAGACTCGGAAGGCGGTGCATCGGCGGGTGGAGCTGACGCCGTGGCAGCAGGCGATGCAGGGGCGGGAGAAGCTGGAGTCGATTCCGGCGGGAGCGCGGACCAAAGCGGAGTATGCGCAGGCGATGGATGGGTTTCGGACGATCTATCACGAGACGCCGGGGGATACCTATGCCGCCGCAGCGGTGAATGCCGTGGCCGAGTTGCTGACGGAGCAGGGGCGCGGATCGCACGATGCGAAGGCGCTGAAGGACGCGGTGGGGCAGTATGAGTTTTTGCGGAAGCAGTATCCGGGTAGCTCTCTGCGGGTGGGGGCATTGCTGACCGAGGCGCAGATCTACGAGAACGACCTGCATGATTCGGACGGGGCGCGGACGCAGTATGCGCTGTTGGTGAAGGATTATCCCCGGAGCGAGCAGGCGGAAGAGGCCCGGGCGGGGCTGGCGTCCTTAAAAGCAGGGACCAGGGAAAGCAGAGATCAGAAGGGCGCAGAGCAGGCTGCGATGGGCGACAGAGGCGCGAATGCAAGCTCCTTTGCTCCGATGTCGGTGACAAGACGAAAGACTGTGGCGCAGAGCGTGGTTGAGGTGAGTGCACCGGCGGTTGCGGCGACGGTGAGAGAGACGCCACCCGTCAGCGGCGAAGAGGCCGGACCGGCGCATGTGGCGCAGGCCTCGAAGAGGCGGCATGGGCTGGCGCAGGTGACGGGGATTCGGCACTGGTCGACGCCGAACTATACCCGAGTGGCGATCGATCTGGGCGATGACGTGACCTATGAGGCGGCGAGGGTGCCGCATCCTGACCGCATTTATTTTGATCTGCATGGCACGCGGCTGGCTCCGGAGTTGGTGGGGAAGAGCTTTACCGTGACCGACGATGGATTTCTGAAGCGGGTGCGCGCGGCGCAGTTTACCAACGACATGACGCGCGTGGTTCTGGATGTGAATGATGTGACGGAGTATTCGGCGTTTTTGCTGCCGAATCCTTATCGGCTGATTATTGACATTCATGGCGGCAGCCAAGGGCAGGGACCAGGGACCAGGGACCAGGGATCAGGGAGCGATATTGCTGCAGCTAGGGGCAAGGCCTCGGCTCCGGTGACGGCGGTTGTGACCAAGGCGACGACGGCGAGGCCGGTGCCGAATACGGTCGAGGCGAAGTCGAACAGCCTGGTGGAGGTGGCTTCGCTGAGCGATCAGCCGGGGAGAGTGGAGGCGACGCGCAGGCCGACTTCGCAGCCGATCTCGGCGGTGGTGACGGATCAGGAACCAGGGATCAGGGACCAGGGACCAGGAAGTGCGGGGCAGCGGATGGATGCTGCCGGCAGGCGGACGAAGAGGAGCAGGGCCGAGGTTGCGGGGGCGGGACCGGCGCGGGCGGCGGTGCCGACGGCGGATGGAGAGACGTCGCTGGTAAGGGCGCTGGGATTGAAGATTGGGCGCATCGTGATCGACGCGGGACATGGCGGGCATGACTCGGGCACGCTGGGCTATGGCGGGATTGAAGAGAAGGATGTCGTGCTGGACGTGGCGCTGCGGCTGGGCAAGCTGCTGCATGAGCGGCTGGGCGCGGAGATCATTTATACGCGGTCAGATGATACGTTCATTCCGCTGGAGACGCGGACGGCGATTGCGAATAAGGCGCAGGCTGATTTATTTTTGTCGATCCATGCGAACTCTTCGCGGGATGAGAGTGCGCGCGGCGTGGAGACCTATTACCTGAACTTCACGACCCAACTGGATGCGCTGGAAGTGGCGGCGAGAGAGAACGCGGTCTCGGACCAGTCGATCCACCAATTGAGCGACCTGGTGAAGAAGATCGCGCTGAAGGACAAGATCGCGGAGTCGCGGGAGTTCGCCACGGACGTGCAGGAGAGCCTCTATGGCGGGCTGGAAAAGGGTAACGAGGGACTGAAGGACCGCGGTGTGAAGAAGGCTCCGTTTGTGGTTCTGATTGGCGCGAATATGCCTTCGATTCTGGCGGAGATCTCGTTTGTGACCAATCCGAACGATGCGCGAGAGCTGGAAGAGCCGGCGTATCGCGAGCGGGTGGCGGAGAGTTTATATCGTGGCGTGGCGAGGTACGAGGCTGGGTTGAGCGGCGTGAAATTGCCGGTGGAGCGGGCGAGTGCGAAGTAGGTGGGCTGATTTGGACGAACGCAGTTGCAAAGGAAGAGGGCTGTAAAAACAAAAGCAGATCCTCCGCCTGCGGCGAAGGATGACAATGTTTCGAGTACCGCTTTCTGGATTTGCCTCGTACACCTCTAACTCACCCGGTACATCGCTAACTCACTCTGAACTCAGTGAACTGGCTTGAAGTCGAAGTAGGCGAGGTTCATGTTGCCGCCTTCGAGGATGTGGACGGTGAGAACGTTCTTTCCTGCGGGAAGGCGCAGCTTCGTGATGGCGGGGGCGAGGTTCCAGTGGTGCCACTGTCTCCATGCAATCGGATCGGCGGAGTTGAAGGTGGACATGATGTTCAAGGGACCGCTTGCGGGCTTGCCGTTGACATCGACTGAGATGGCTCCGCCGCGATTGGAGGTGTAGAGAAGGTCGGCGCTGTAGAGGCCGGCGCGGGCAACCTGCACGGTGATGTTGAACCACTCGCCGGGCTCTGTCCAGCCGACGTAGAGCTGGCCTTCGGTCGGCTGAACGAGATCATAAGGGCTGTTGTCGATTACCTCGGGCTGATGCTGGAAGTTGTGGAACTTGGTGTAGGAGGTGTCTACGCCTTCGTCCATGCGGAACTGGTTCAGGTAGGTTCCGTCGGCTGGGTTGAGGGTCCCGCTGCCGAGGTTTTTGGCTTCGGTGTCGTGATAGGCAACGCCTTCGCCGCCGCGGTCGTAGAAAGCGCACTCTACCTTGCCGGGGATGCTCTGTGCTCCTTTTTTATCGTGATCCTGATACGGAGTTCCCTTATAACTCTTCTGATAACCTGCGCCGGATGCGGAAAGGGAGCTGGCCATGAAGAGGACGATCAGGGCTGAGAGGCTGATGCGGGATTCGCGTGTGCTTATTTGCAAGATGAAGTTGTCTCCGGAGCGCTGGTTGAGATGTGATTAAACAAACGTTTGTTGCTGTAAGATTGGCAGCAAAATTTTGCAGCGGATCA
>DASRZA010000405.1:0-2885 GCA_035686845.1 Armatimonadota bacterium
GCGGCTGGGATCGGGAGGAAGAGGTGCGCCTTCTTGCCCGGTTCAAGCTTCCCCTCAAGAGGAAGATCCGGGAGCTTTCCCGGGGCAACCGGGCGCTGCTGGCGCTGGCGCTGGCCATGGCGCACAGCCCTGAGCTGGTGCTGCTCGACGAGTGTACTTCAGGAATGGACCCCGTATTCCGGCGTGACTTCGACCGCAGCGTCATCGACGCCCTTCATGAATCCGGCCGCACGGTGCTCTTTGCCAGCCATCAGGTACGGGAATTGGAACGCATCTGCGACTGGGTCGGGATTATCAGCGAAGGAAAAATGCTGATCGAAACTCCGGTTGAAGATTTGCGGGCTTCGGTAAAGATGCTGCGCGTCATTCTCCAGCATGGGGCTTTAGAAGATCTCCCCATTCAAAACGTGCTGGAGCGCCGGCGGGCGGGGCGAGAATGGCTCATCACCGTCTCGAAATACGATCCGCTGATCGACCGCCGCTGCCTGCAGGCCGGCGCCCACGTCGCCGAGGTGATCGATCTGAATCTTGAGGAGATTTTTATTGCGCTGCTTTCGGACGAACGGCTGCTGAACGATGAGACGGAGGACGGAGGACGGTGAGTGTGTGGGATGGTGTGTGAGTGGGACGGCGGGTGTGTGGGACAGTGTCTTCCGCGCTCGCGCCCGCGCCCCGGACCTATCCCCCGACCCCTTCCCGAAGCGGGAAGCGGAGCCGTACCTCGCGCCTCGTGCCTTACGCCTTCTTTGAGGATCATATGATGAAACGACTTTTCTGGAAAGAACTTCGGGAAAACAGGATGATCCCGATCTGGATTGCGATGTTGCTTGGATTGCTGACGACAGCGGCCCGGATGATGGCGGACATTCCGCCGGACCTCACGGTCTGGTACCTCTACACGGCGTGGGGGCTCGCGGGCGTCTTTACGGCCGCAGGCGCCATTTCACGGGAAGTGGGTAATGGGACGCTGGCGTTTTTGCTGGCGCAGCCGGTGAGCCGCCGCGCCGTGTGGTGGGCGAAGTGGCTGAGCGGAATCGGGATTCTGATCGCTTCGATCATCGCCACGTCACTCACCTGGGCCGCGGTTCAGCACGGGCTGTACGGTCCCGACGCCTTTGGTAGACAAATCAGGCAGGAACTTGGGGACTGGGCGGTGTGGGCGGCACTGGCGAGCGTGACCTGCTACGCGGTGGCCTGGAGTCTCTCGGCGCTGCTGGACCGGGCGATCTCGGCAGCGATGCTGGCCCTCGTTGTCTGCGGCGCCATGTTTATCCCGATCACGTTGATCACAGGCCACTACCAGGCCGTACCCAGAGATGACACCGCCAACATCATTCTCTTCGGGTTCGCCTGCCTTCCCGCGTTCGCCTGCGCCTCTTACGCCGCGTTCTCGAGGGGAGAGGCGATGCGGAACCGGCGGCGGCTATTGTGGGCGGCGGCCGGATGGCTGGGCGGATTGATTGCGGCCGGCATTGTCTTCCTCGCTCTTTGCAGCTTTGTGAACCGGTTCCAGAGCCGCGAGGTCTTCATAGACCAGTGGCATTTGTCGCATGATGGCCGCTACTTCCTGTTAACCGCGCTCAATGCGGAACCGCGGGCCGGTGATGACGGCGTACTCGTGGATGATTACCGGATCAGGCGCCTGGTGGTGGAAAGCGTGAGCGGGCCACCGTTCCACCGGGTTCTCCCCTCGGGAGATCCCGTGGCCTGGTCGCCCGATGGCCGGTATTTGCTTTACCAGAGAGACGGCGCGCCATTTGGCCTGATAAGCACGCAGTCGACACCGGTCTGTGTCGACATTCGCACGGGAGGGGAATGCCGGCTCGATCTGCCGCCGGTCCAATTAAATCGCCCGCTGCGGATAGTCGGCGCGGCCTGGTCGCCGGATGGAAAGTGGCTGGCAGTTCAGACACAAGACAACGCCGCATTAAACCGCATCTTCTTCTTTCGCCGCGCCGATATCCCGATGCGTGATGGATTATGGCGGCCGTGGTCTTCGGTATCGAATTCACCGTCTCCAGACCTCTATTCCGCCGGCGGCCCGGAGCGGGAAACAGACTGCTTCGGTTACGGGCAGAGCATCCCATGGAGCAACGACTCGCGCGGGATCTATTTTACGGATGGCCGGGAATTCGCTATAGTCGTGCCCACAGCGAGCGCCGGAAGGCGCTTCGCCATGTATGATCTCTGCCGCATTCCGCCTCAATTCTCCAGGCTGGACCTCGTACGCTCACGAGGTGATCACCGCGTGCTGTTGACATATCCGACCGGGAACATCGCCAACAACTGGAATCCCTCTAATCCCTATAACAGGGGCCGCGACAACTGCGTGATTGATCTTGCGGCCGCCACGGCCGCCGCACGCGCCCATCCTTCCCTTCCGACGCCGGGCCTGAAGGTATGGACGCGACGATGGTCGAGCGCAGCGATTCCACCGGCGTGGAGGTCCGCACAGCTCACTATCAGCCCGGATGGTCGATATCTGATGCAGCCGCGCGAGCTGCCGCACAAACCAAAAGCCCGGCGTCGTTTCATTGCGTCGGTCCTCGATTTGAACGCTCCGGGTCGGCCTTCGTGGCAGATACCGGTCCAGTATCTGCCGAGTCCGGATGGTTGGCTTTCCGACGGGCGCCGCTTCCTCGATTACTACGCCGGCGACGAGCGCCGGAACGCGGTCGTAGACGTTCGGACCGGCGAGAGAGACACAATTCCCCTGCGCGGCCGCACAATCCTGCGCCCCCTCGCTGGAAACCGGCTTCTATTGGCGAACCTTAAGTCCCCCGACGTGCTCCATATCAAGTTCGACGTCGTGAAAATGTAACGGGCCCCTGCGCTGCCGAAACTGCCGGTGATATAACGGCGCCGGCAGCAGAGCCTCCGGCTGA
>DASRZA010000406.1:0-11870 GCA_035686845.1 Armatimonadota bacterium
CGGCGCGCAAGAAAGCGGCTCCGACGCCGTATTATCTGGGGCGTCATCGTGCTCGCGCTGCTGGGTGGCTCATACTACTTTTACCACGCGCACGCCGCCGCGGCGGATAAGGGACCCGAGCTTCAAACCGCGACCGCGTTCCGCACCACACTCATCGAGACCGTCTCGGCGACGGGGAGCGTAACTTCGCAGACGGGAACGCAGGTTAAGATTGGCTCCCAGATCACCGGCGTGATTAAAGATCTGTATGCGGACGTGGGCAGCCACGTGACCAAGGGTCAGACGATCGCCGTTCTGGATCTCCCGGATCTCAAGGCGCAGGTCAAGGAGTCGAAGGCCCAGTTGGCTCAGGCGATCACCAAGCTTCAGCAGCAGGAATCGGGCGTTAGCATGCAGCGCACACAGACGAGTGACACCGTGCGTGTCGCAGAGGCAGCGCTGAGATCCGCCGAGGCAAAGTACCAGTCGGCGGTAGCCAATTCGAGCATGGTACCCCATCAGACCAGCAGCGATATCGCACGCAGCGCCGCAGCGCTCAACACCGCAATCGCGCAGTCTGCGCAGGCTAAGGCGGACTACAATCTTGAAATCGCCTCCGCGCAGGCCGCGGTGAACCAGGCAAAGGCGAGCTCCGTCAACGCCGCTTCAAATCTGAAGCGTGAAAAACAGCTTTTCAACGAAGGTTATATCGCCGCGAGCGATCTGGACACGGCGCAGACGGCGGACGCGGTAGCCACCGCGCAACTCAGCTCGGCGCAGCAAAGCCTGGCGCTTTCAAAGGCCAAGGCCGACGCCGATCTGGCGACTGCGAACGAGCAGGTCGCTCAGATGAAGGCGAATCTGAACGCCGCGAAGGCAGAGACCTATAACAATACGATGCGCCAGCAGGATGTTCGCGACGCTCTCTCCGCAGTTCACCAGGCGCAGTCCCAATTAAGTTCCGCCGAGGCTGGCACGGCGAATGACGTCCTGAAGAATGAGGACGTTCAAGCGGCCCAACAGGCGGTTCAGCAGGCTGAGCAGCAGGTGAAGTACGAGGAAGCGCAGTGGGCCAAGACGATTATTACCACGCCCATCTCGGGCACGGTGCTGCAGATGGTTGCGCAGCGTGGTGAGACGCTGGCGGCAGGTTTGTCGTCGCCTACCGTTATCGTCGTCGCCGATCTGAATAAACTCCAGGTGGACGCGTTCGTGGACGAAACCGATATCGGCAAAGTTAAGCTCGGGCAGAGCGCGAGCGTAACGGTTGACGCCTTCCCAAATCAGAAGTTCTCCGGGCGCGTCACTAAGATTGCCTCGGGTTCCACGCTCCAGCAGAACGTCGTCACTTACGACACGACCATCGCTATCAAAGATCCGAAGCACCAGTTGAAACCGGACATGACAACGAGCGTGACAATCAGTGTCGGGGAACATCCCGATGTCGTCGCAATTCCCAACGAAGGGGTCAAGCAGGACAATAGTGGGACCTACGCGTATGTGATTCCGGCGGGAACGAAGCCGGCCAGTGGGCAGCAGGCCACGCCTGAGCGCCGGCCGATCAAGACAGGGGCCACCGACGGAACTTACACCGAGATCATTTCCGGCGTCAACGAAGGCGACACTGTCGTCCTGGCGGGCTGGCCGCCGCCCGGAGGGATTACCGGCTTCAAGATGACGCCGTTCGGTATGAGGCCTCAGCACGGCAAACCCAAGGCTAAAAAATAGTCTGCTTATGGCGGGGTGGGGGTCTCGGGAGAACGTATGATCATCGAAATTGATGATGTAACCAAGGTCTATCAGATGGGGGACGAGGAAGTCCGGGCTCTCAACGGCGTTTCACTGGAGATCGAAAAGGGGGACTTCGTTGCTATCATGGGACCCTCGGGCTCCGGGAAGTCAACCATGATGCATATCTTGGGCTGCCTGGACGTTCCCACCGCGGGCTCTTATCTCCTGGATGGGCTGGAAGTCGGGGAACTGGACGACATGGAGCTCGCGCGCATCCGAAACCGGAAGATCGGCTTCGTGTTCCAGAGCTTCAACCTGCTGGCTCGCACGACAGCCGTTGAGAATGTCGAGCTGCCGCTGCTGTACAGCCGTCAGCCCGACCGGCAGGAACGTGCGGAATGGGCGCTGGGTAAGGTTGGTCTCGGCGATCGGCTCGGTCACAAGCCGAACGAGCTTTCGGGCGGCCAGCAGCAGCGTGTCGCCATTGCTCGGGCGCTGGTGAACGATGCTCCGATCCTGATGGCCGACGAGCCAACCGGAAACCTGGCGAGCATCCAGAGCGAAGAGATCATGCAGATTTTCCAGGATCTCAATGACGAGGGCAAAACGGTGATCATGGTCACTCACGAGCCGGATATCGCCGATCACGCCCGGCGGATCATCCGGTTTCGGGATGGCCGGATGGTGGGTGATGAGAGAGTTCAGAACCGGGTCAGCGCCGCAGCGGCGCTCAAGCAGATTCGGGAGGAAGGAGCGCATCCGTGAGCTTAATGGAGCGAAAAGAGCCAAATATTGACTCGATAGAGTCGCTGGACAGCCTGGCCGGCGGAATGCCAATCTGGGAATGTATGCGCGTGGCATGGCGCGGCCTCACCAGCAACAAAATGCGGACCGGGCTGACCATGCTCGGAATCATCATCGGCGTCGCGGCCGTGATCGCGATGGTTTCGATGGGCCAGGGCGCCCAGAAGATGGTCGCCGATCAGATCAACCAACTGGGTACCAATCTGCTGATCGTCTTTCCCGATAGACAGCGGAGGGCATTCGGAAGTACAGCTCCCCCTACCCTCACCCTTGCGGACGCGCAGGCCATCGAACAGCGGTTCAAAGATAGTATTGCGGCAGTAGCGCCAGTAGCCGAGGGAGACGCCTCGGTGAAAATGGGGGATCTGGAGGCCAGTACCTCGATCACCGGCACGACGCCGAGCTACGCTACTGTGAACAACGCTCCTCTGAGGGCCGGTCGGTATTTCACCGACGAGGAAGTTAGCGGTCGAAGTAAGGTCGTCGTACTGGGCGCTACGGTCATCGAGAATGTTCTTGGCGATCGCACGCTGAATCCGATCGGCCAGACGATCGCGATCAACCGTATTCCGTTCAAGATCATCGGTGTGCTAAAGGAAAAAGGATCCGGTTCATGGGGACAGGATCAGGACGACACCGCGTTAGTCCCCGTAACAACAGCGCTCCGGCGCCTCTTTAATCGCACGAATCTCAGCCGCCTTTCCGTCGAAGCCAAGTCTCCGAGCACTCAGGATCTGGCGACCGAGCAGATTACCGATTTACTGCGGCAGCGCCATCATTTGCACCCGCCCTTCCCGGATAACGACGACTTCAGAGTCCGGAGTCAATCGTCGATTCTACAGACGTCGCAGGGAGTTACGGGAGCGCTTACCAGCCTTCTCGCCGGAGTCGCCATCGTCTCGCTTGTGGTTGGCGGCATCGGAATTATGAATATTATGCTCGTCTCGGTGACGGAGCGCACTCGTGAAATCGGATTGCGTAAGGCGGTCGGCGCCACGAGTGAGGATATTCTTTTACAGTTCATGATCGAGTCGCTGGTGATGGCGCTGATTGGCGGCTTTATAGGAATTGGCATAGGGATAGGAATCGCCGCTATGGTCGCGTCCAAAATGGGTTGGGCGACGGTCATCGATCCCGGCACCGTCCTGCTTGCCACCGCGGTATCGGGTGGAATCGGAATCATCTTCGGAATCTATCCGGCAGCGAAGGCCGCTCGCCAGAACCCCATTGATGCGCTTCGTTACGAATAGCCGGCCGCGGCGCGGGAGAATTCATGCCCGGGACGCAGCCTGGGATTCGTTATACCCGGGCTGCGATTCTTTATACTCGGGCTGCGATTCGTTTTCTCGCCTGAAAATGGCGCGGGAGATCGAAGGATGAGAATTACACATTGCGCTATCGTCGGGCTTGTCTCCGGCACGCTCGCCATCGGCATGATCGGCTGCGGCGGAAGCTCGGGCGGCCGTGGCGGCGGAGGTCGTGGTGGGCATGGCGCCGGATCCGGTTCCGATTCCGCCGTTCAGCAGCCGGTCGATCCAAAGCTCGCCGCCTGGCAGAAGAAATATCCGGGCGCCGCGGCTCTGATTAAGGCCGTGTTTGGCCTCAGAACCGCTGTGAAATCCGATCAGCATCCCCTCACCGTCAACCAGGCGACACGGCTCGACGCGCTACTTGAGCCGCTTCCAAACCGCAGTCTGCTCTCTCAGGATGACGCGAAGAAGTTAGCCAGCGACATCAATGGCAACCTCTCGCCCGATCAGCAGCAAGATATTCTCACGGCGACCGAAGAGCGTCAGAACAGCGGGCCGGGAGGCGCCGGCGGTCGTGGTGGTAGAGGCGGTCGGGGAGGCCGCGGTGGATTCGGGGGTAGAGGTGGTCCCGGAGGTCCCGGAGGCGCCGGAATGCCTGGAGGTGGAACGCCGGGCGCCGCCAAGGGCGGACACCGCGGGGCGGCCAGTCCAATTCCCGACATTATGCCCGGTATGACCCCTACCACCAATATCTTCCAACAGGGGCGGATGCATACGGCGATCATGGACGTCCTCGCCATGCTTCGCGAAGCCAAGACCTTTTGACGCTCAGTAAGGTACGCGCCCTCTTCCGTGAAATCCTGCCCTCAGACGGTCACCACCTCGGGTGACCGTACGCAATCCTCACGCGGACGCGGGGATTCTGTGGGAGGCAGAATATAGCGGGCGGCTTTCTCGTCATCGGGGCGGTGGTCGGCTTCATAACAGCTCGGACAGATCATCCCCGCTCGGGTGAGATCCAGGATCGAGGCAGGCGCCATGCAGATTCGCAGCCTCCCCGCACGTTGGACACAGGCAATACATCTAGTAAGCGACATGACCGCACCTCCCTACCAATTACCAGGGATCGTCGTGGTCTCTTCCCGACCGTCGTCCCTGCTAAAAGCGCCCGCGGCGCCCACGCCAGCATCCAACTGTTAGAGTTAGAGTCTGTCTTTTCTGTGCGCGTTCCATCGTAATTGCACGAAAGTTCCGCGCGATTATAGCAATATTTGCACAAGAGATCCTGAGAAGCGAAGTCACAATCGTCGGGTATCCCGAGGCCATCCTGAACACCCGATGCCCCCTCACTTCGATCATCATTGTAGGCGCGGACTGTTAAGGCGCCATTCCGGTCGTGTTAACGGAAGATGAACTTTTCACGCCATAGAGCGCGCAGGCGTCCAAGCTCTCTTTTCTGGCGCTTTTTAACCGCTGCCCATCCACACGGTTTTCACGGAGGGGTCCGTCCGGTGACGGGGTTTGGGGTTCATGGCGGGATGACCTAAATAGACAAAGGCGACTATGGCGGATGTTTCGGAAATACCGAGCCACTTTTTTGCAGCCGGCGCATAGGCTGTCGGGCCCGTGCGCCAGTGCGCCCCGAGCCCGACGTCGTGGGCGGCCAGCAGTAGATTCTCCACGGCCGCCGCCGTGGCCGCGAAATTCTCGATGGTCTCGACCGCGTCGGACCCGGCTTCCGCAGTCACGGCGATAATAACCGGCGCTCGCAGTGGCTTCGCCCTTTCGCGTGCCCGTTCGTCCGGGCTCGCGTCGGGTTTCTGTTCCACGAGCGCGTTCTCCATGACCTCTCCCAGCTCGTCGAGCGCATCTCCCGTCAGAACAAAGAAGCGCCACGGCTCGGTGAGATGATGATTGGGGGCCTGGATCGCCGCCTCGATGAGAGATGAGATTGTCTCGCGATCAAGCGGTTCCGGCGACAGTTTTCCAATGCTCGATCGCGTTTTAATTCCTTCGGTGAGATTCAATTGCGGCGCCTCTTCTCCTAACGGTCGAGTCTTCGATCATCCCGGACGATCACTCTTCCTCATATTTCTGCTTTAGCGTCTCGACGACGGCGGGATCCGCCAGCGTCGTCGTATCGCCCAGCGCGCGGCCCTCAGCCACGTCCCGGAGAAGCCGGCGCATAATCTTTCCGCTCCGGGTCTTCGGGAGCTCTCCCGTGAAGATCACGTCATCCGGGCGAGAGATGGCGCCAATCTTCTTACTAACGTGCTCCTTCAACTCCTGGGCAAGCTGTGGAGAGCGCGATATGCCCTCTTTAATGGTAACAAACGCCGAGATGGCCTGCCCTTTGATCTCGTGCGCCTTTCCGATCACCGCAGCTTCGGCCACAGAGGGATGATCCACCAGCGCACTCTCCACCTCCATCGTGCTGATTCGATGCCCGGCAACGTTCATGACGTCGTCCACACGCCCCAGGAGCCAGTAGTAGCCCTCTTCATCGCGCCTGGCGCCGTCGCCTGCGAAGTAGATGCCCGGATATTGACTCCAGTACTGCTGTTTGAATCGTTCCGGATCCCCGTAAAGGTTGCGAAGCATCGCAGGCCATGGCTTTTTGATTACCAGATAGCCGCCCCCGCCGGGTGGAACCGAGGCGCCCCGCTGATCGAGCACGTCGGCTTCGATTCCCGGAAATGGCCGTGTCGCCGAACCGGGCTTCAATGGTATCAATCCCGGCAGCGGAGTGATCATGATCATACCGGTTTCAGTTTGCCACCAGGTATCCACCACCGGACAGCGTTCCCCACCTATATGCTTGTAATACCACATCCAGGCCTCGGGGTTAATCGGCTCACCGACGGACCCCAACAGCCGGAGCGATGTGAGATCATGTTTCGCCGGCCATTCCGTTCCCCATTTCATAAAGGCTCGAATAGCGGTCGGCGCGGTATAGAGAATGGATACGCCATACTTCTCGACGAGCGCCCAGAAGCGGTCTTTCTCAGGAAAATCGGGCGCGCCCTCATACATCAGGCAGGTAGCCCCATTTGCCAGCGGACCGTACACGATATAGCTGTGACCGGTCACCCATCCCACGTCTGCGGTACACCAGTAGACGTCATCCTCTTTCAGATCGAAAATCATCTTCGTGGTCGCGTAAACGCCCAGCAGGTAACCGGCCGTGGTATGGACAATTCCCTTCGGCTTGCCGGTCGATCCACTGGTATAAAGAATGTAAAGGAGATCCTCACTGTCCATCGGCTCCGGCTCGCAGTGGAACGCCGCGGACGCCATCAGGCGGTGATACCATTGGTCTCGGCCCGGAGTGAACGGCGCCTGGGCAGGATCTCCGGCACGATGCACCATTACCACGTGTTCCACGCACGGACACTCTTTCAACGCCTCGTCCACGTTGCGTTTGAGCGGCACGATATTCCCGCGGCGGTATCCGCCATCGGCGGTGATGACGACCCGGGCCTCGGCGTCATTGATCCGGTCGCGGAGCGAATCGGGACTGAAACCACCAAATACCACTGAATGCGGCGCACCGATCCGGGCGCAGGCGAGCATGGCAATGGCCGCTTCCGGGATCATCGGCAGGTAGATCGCCACCCGGTCGCCCTTCTTGACGCCGAGGTCTCGAAGCACGTTGGCGAATTTGCTCACCTCGCGATGGAGATCACGATAGGTGAGAACCCGCTCGGCGCCGTCTTCTCCCTCCCAGATGATAGCGGCCTTGTTCTTTCGCGGGCCGTTCAGATGCCGGTCCACGCAGTTAACGCAGGCGTTCAGCTTGCCTCCGACAAACCATTTTGCGAAGGGCGCCTCAAACTCAAGAACCCGGTCCCAACGTTTCATCCAATCCAGTTCACCCGCCAGGTCGGCCCAGAAACCCTCCGGATCGGCGGCGGCTCGCTCGTAAATGGCGGGATCGCCGGCGTTTGCGTTGGCCCGGAACGATTCGCTGGGGGGGAACACCCGCTTCTCATGGAGAAGCGCCTCAATCGCGTGCTCCATATCTTCCGGGGTTACATCAATACTCATAATGCGATCTCCATCATTTTAAGGAACCGCTTACGGAACCGCGGGTACTCCGCGTCCGGAAACATAATCCTGCCGACGCTCTGAGCGCCGTCTCGTCTAATCACTGGTTTCTGCGAGAAACGTCCGGGTTCCTCCTACGAGCGCCGGATCGCGACATCGCTGGTCCGATATGGCTTCCGCACAGCCGTTCCGCCGCGGAAGCGCGCCTTCCTCAAAGGGATCGCACCGGGCCGAGAACACCGCCGCCCGCGGATCTACCGACCGCAACAGACACCTCTCCAACCGGACCCTCCCAGGCGATACACTGGCGTGCGAAAGCCTGAACAGACGCGCTCTTGACGATGATGGCTTCCGGTTTAATGACGGTTGCATACATGCTGAGCAAGCTGATAGCGTCCAGGAGGGATCGATACCCTGAAATACCGGACATGTCGATGTACACTTTGGTGAACGGTCTGCCAAGCTGCAGCGCCGCGAGAACGTCGAAGCCGTCCAACACCTCAAAACGAATTTCGGGATGCCGCTCTCTCGCGCGAGCAAGGCACTCCGGGCCAATATCGGTCCCGATGACCTCCTGGCAGCGCTTCGCGAGCAGCGTCGTCGTAGCGCCCCATTCGCAGCCAATCTCCAGCACAATATCCTTTTCCGTTATCCAGAACGGGATGGTCGCCCGGTACTCCTTCACGCCGCGCGTCGCTACGAATACCGTTCTCTGTCGCTTGTGTGTCACTGCAATCTCTCCCCTCAAAAAAAAAAGAGCGCCCAGAGCTGCGTACAGGCGAAAGCCTATACACAACTCCAGGCGCTCTACAAACGTTGAGCTATCACACCCGCACGAAGCGGATGTAAACCTCCTGGGTGATGCGATGATTTGTTGCTCGGTTAGTTGATGACGTGATTATGAGCCATCAACCGTGAATTGTCAAGAGAACGCACGCACGGTGGAATGGCGCTCCTAAGCGCGTCCATCCGGCCGTGCCACGCGATGGGCGGGGAGGCGCGTGGTACGCTGCCAGCGCCGGGCCGTACGAGCCGCTGCAGCCAGTCAGGGGAATATGAGTCTCCCCGCCGGCGCCGGTCACTGAACCCATGCTCTGGCGCCTGTTCAGACCACGTGCTGACCCGGATCGGGGCGCGGCAGGAGCGGTTGGAGAATGGGAATCAGCTCTTGAAGACTGTCCACGGTCCAATCGGCGGCTTTTGGCGGCGCTTCGGATGGGTTTCGCCGAATCCAGGCGGCTTGCAGCCCGGCGGCCTTCGCTCCCTCCACGTCTAACGGAAGCGCCGTCGCCATCACCATCTGCGCCGGGAGAACACCCGCAGCCGATGAGGCGCCGCTATAAACCGCTCTCGCCGGTTTATATGTCTCCACGGCCGCTGCCGAAAAGATGCCCTGAATCAGCCCGGCGATATTATTCGCTTCCAGCAGCGCCTGGACGGTATCAAGATCGCCGTTGGTGATTATCCAGGCCGCGGCGCCCGAATCCCGCCACGTCTGCAGCGATCCCTTCACGTCTTCGAAGATAGGCAGCTTTCGCCAAACATCGATCACCCGTGCCCGCTGCGGTTCCGTGAGAGAGACCCCGCGCACCTGCGCCATCTCTTCCAGCGCCGCCTCCAACAGTTCACCAAATGGTTGAAATTGACCGGAAGCGTTCACTTCCTGAGTCAACCGCTTCACCATTTTGAACCAGTCGCTGGCGAATCCTGAGACGTCCTCCACCCCCGCCGCCCCCAGAATCGACGACAGACCGCGCTCCACGTCAAATAGCGTCCCAAAGCTGTCCAGCGCCAATAAGCGAATCATTTTTTATTCCTTAGAGCGCGTACGAGGCGTCGGGCGGGCGGGTGGCGCAGGCCTCCGCGCCTGTGCAGCGTCGGGCGCAATTTCAGGCAGAATCGTTTGGACGGTTTAACTCCTCAAGGAACTCTTCCAGGGAGCCTGCTAAGGCCGCCTTCCGGTTGAGTTGATGAAGCCGCTCCAGGTCACGGATATCCCGAATCTTCGTCGCAAGATCTTCGGGCAAGGGTCCGAATTTCGCTTCCAGGACGTCCTGGATTGCATCCTGTAGGCCAATCTGGATGCCCTCCTGCTTGCCCTCGTTAGCGCCTCTCGCCCGGATCTCGTTATACCAGGGAGACTTTTCTAATACCACCATATCCCACCTCATAATCTGTCGAACCACCTCGGTATCAAGCACAAAACTCGCAAAGAACGCAAGCAGTGGCTCCATCTCTCGCAGCGTCTCATCCGCTCTGAGTTTATGCAGCGCTTCCTGCCAAGTCGGCTGCATGAGCCACTCAGATTCTCCCTTCAATTGGCCGCTTAGCGCGGGACCGCGGCGGCATGGTTCTTGAATTTGCACCGTAGCATATTCGCCAGCCCGTCTTTCATCTTCAGTGCGTGCCCACTGGCGCGCCGCTGTGCTGCGGGCGCTTCATAAGAAAGAGGAGTGGAAGCGCGGCCAAAAAGAGGACCCCCATGATCCAGAAACAATCGTTAAACGAAATCGCCATTGCCTGCTGCTCTGTGAGAAAATCGAGTAATCTGAGCGCCTGCTGGTGTGCGTGTTCGGGAGAGCTCCCTCGCTGGGTGAACGCCGCCGTGGCTCGATGAAGCCATGACGTCACTTGCGGGTTATAGGGCGACAGGTGCTCAGCCAGCCGCGCGTGGTGGAACTGACCCAACCGGTCGAGCAGCGTCTGGCTCAACGAGATTCCCAGGCTGCCCCCGATATTTCGCATCAGGTTGAAGAGACCGGTGGCGTTCCCCATCTCCTCACGTCTCATCGTACTGAATGTCGCAGTTGTCAGCGGCACAAAGATAAACGCGAGGCCCACCCCCTGCACGATAATCGGAGTCACAATATGAGCCTGGTCGACCTGTAGGTTGATACCGGCCAGCCAGATGAGCGGCAGAGCTGTAAAGATAATCCCGATCGCAACGAGGCGGCGGGCGTCGACTTTTCCCACGAGCACGCCCACAACCGGCATAAAAATCAGCGTGCCAACGCCGCGCGGAGACAGAATCAACCCGCTGAGAGTCGCAGTATAGCCCATGAGAGTCTGGAGGAAGATCGGTAGGAGCGAAATACTCGAGTAGAGCACGGCGCCCACCGTAAGCATTACCGTCGAACCGGCCGCGAAGTTCGCGTCTTTGAGCAGCCGCAGATTGATCAGCGGATGGTTGGTATACAACTCCCAGACGATGAATCCGATGATGCCAATGCCGGCCGCGATCGCGAGTCGGACAACGAAAGCCGACTGCAGCCAATCGTTTCGTTCTCCCTGGTCTAAAAAGACCTGCAGGCAGCCAACTCCAACTATCAGAAGCGCCAGCCCGAAATAGTCAATCTTAGAGGCGCGAGGCTTGAGATAAATCGGATCGAAAACGAAGAGCTTCGCCATCAGAATAGCCAGCACGCCAACCGGAATATTCATAAAGAAGATCCAGTGCCAGCCGTAATTATCGGTCACCCAGCCGCCCACGGTGGGGCCGATAATCGGAGCGAAAACCACGCCGACGCCCCACACCGCCATACCCAGGCCCCGTTTACGCGGGGGGAAGCTCTCCAATAGAATCGCCTGCGAGATCGGCTGCAGCGCCCCGCCCCCAATTCCCTGCAGCACCCGGAATACCACCAGCCATCCAAGCGATGGCGCCATGCCGCATAAAAATGAGGCTATGGTAAAACAGGCGAGGCACGAGATGAAGAATCGCTTCCGTCCGAAGTAGCTCGCCAGCCAGCCGGTCATCGGCAGCACAATGGCGTTCGAAACCAGGTAGGAAGTTAGGACCCACGTCGACTCGTCAATGGTCGCCGACAGCGAGCCCGCGATATTGGGGAGAGACACATTCGCAATGCTCGTATCGAGCACTTCCATGAAAGTGCCGAGCATTACGGTGATGGCGATAACCCACGGGTTGACCGCTGGCGCAATGAAGCTCTCGAAGGAGGTGGTGGAAGGCGCAGCTGATTCTTGTGACAAACGGAGCTCCGCGACTGGTATGATCTATCAGCCGTTAACAGTCTTTTCTGATGATCGAATCGTCAAAGC
>DASRZA010000407.1:0-4514 GCA_035686845.1 Armatimonadota bacterium
CACGCCGCCCTGGAATATTGGATTCGCTTTTTCATTTCCTGCAATTTATCAGACCGGGTCGCATGAGATTGCGGTGATGAACACCTACCATGGGGTCAATATCCGCTTTCAGACCATTTCCTCGACGCGGAACAAAGCGCGCGAACGCCTCGTGTCGCTCCGATCTTCCAATTGAGTGCCCTCAGCACTTATCGCAGCGCTGCAGTCTTGGAGTGGCGAGCGGCTGTTAGCCTTCACCGGCGGCGTGATACCCCAACACTACGGCGCCCTCAGTACGAGTTCGCGTTTCTGGGGCAGTAGGACCCCCGCCTGAGCGGGGGACGGTGCGTTGGGATTGTTGGCGGGCGGCGTTCCCACCGAAACCCGGTAGGCCGCGGGCAGCAGATTCCGGATGATGAAGCGGCCGTCAGTATCCGTGAAGGTGGGGACTTGTTCCTGATCATCGAATCCCCAGGTGTTCGGCGTCAGCCGCACAATCTTTACTGTCAGATGCGCCGCGGGTCTGCCCGCCGCGTTCAGTACTCGGCCCTTAGCCGTCAAGCCAGCCTGCAGCCGAACCCGCACAGGTACTTTGGGCCATCCATCCAGCCGCACTTCTCTGCACCCAACGCCATCCACTCTCACCCGAATCTGAACCCCTGTCACCGCATCAAGTGGCCCATGATAGGTTTGCGGATAAACCGCCGCGCCGGTCTTGTCGATGGAGGCGGTGGCCGCGATACCGTCCACAAGCTCCGTGGGAGTTCGAATAATGAGCCACGCGTCCGCCTTCCCGGCGGTGAGGGGGGCGCCGGCAGGCGACAGCAGCAGGAGCCGCAGTTTTCCATCCTCCGGCGCCTGAATCTCCATTCCACGCGCTCCAACCGCCGGGAGCTTCAGCGCGCTTTCCCTTACCAGCGCGCCGTCTTCCGCAATCGCAATCCGGTAGCTTCCGGATGGCGCCTTCAGGGAAAACCTGCCCACCGAGTCCGTGAGGACCGCATCGACCGGCGCGCTGGAATAGCGGTCAAAGAGCATGACGGGTGCGCCGGGCCGCCCGGCGTGAGTGCCCTCCCGAATTACTCTGCCTGAGATCGCAGCGTTTTTCACCGGCGGGGCGCCTCCCGCCGCGCCAACTGCCGGGTGAATCCGCGGCATGAAGAGACCCTCCACGCTGTTAAGATCCCATTGGCCGTAATTCTGCCGATGCCAGGACCGTATGAGAGAGTAAGGCGTCAGGACCGCCTTCATGTTCGGCCGCCGCATAAGAATCACCGCACGGTGTCGGTCATTATAATCCGGACCCCATTCAACGCTGCACGCCGAGTGCGCGGGAATTTCCGTGAAGTGGAACCGACCCTGCTCATCAGTCGTTGTGTCGCCGAGCCTGACGGATGAAGATCCATAACGCGTGTCACTCTTGCGGTTCCAGGTCAACAGCGTGACGTCCGTGTTGCGCACTGGCTGCCCCATCTCATCCAGCACCTGACCGGAAAGCGGCCAACCCCGCTTCAGCGTGAGCGTGAGAAGATCGGTGGATAAGGAAGTGACCTCGGCACTGGCGGTTCCAACTCCTTCGTAGTGCACCGTAACCAGAAGTTTGCTGCCGAGTTGCCGGCTGTCGTAGTTGGTCCATTTTGCTTCCGCCGTGCCGTCCGCGGCCACCGGAATTTTGTTACGGTTGGAGCCGCCTCCCACACTCAACGTCACGTCGGCTGTACCGGCAGGCGCCGGCTTCCCATCCTCCGTCAACAGCTTTAATCGAATGTGCGGCGCGGTCCCCACCGTGAGGTCAATGGGCGGCAGCGGCGGGCTCGTGAATTCAGCCATGCGACTGATGCTCTCGTAACCTTCCGCATCTCCATGGATGTCGATAGTTTCGGGCACGGGCGCCCTTAGAACGACGATGCCGTCTGTACCCGCGGCGGCCGCATCCACCAGATCTCCATTGGGGGGTTCCGCGGCGGCCCAGTATCCTGCGATGGGCTTGAGGGTCCTGGAATCCAGAATTCTGGCGCTGAACATGGGAAGTTTCTTCCAGCCCTCGGGATCGGCGTGCTCCGCGACCTCCACGGTAGAGACGGGAAACTCGGCAACCAATTGAGGGGTGTTTTGCCAGATGCGGTAGCCGGGGGCGTGGGTTCGGGCGTCGAGCGACACCGCCTGCTTCTCTTCCGGAAGCTGAACCACCCGATAGGCGCTCCAGTCTTTGCTGCCCTGGTTGGCGGACAGAAGGTACCGCTGCGGGAAGAGGTGGCGCAGCTCAAACGTCCCCGAAGCCTCTGTCGTACCCCGGACATCGCCCGCCACCGGCATTAGCCCCGCAGAGACGGGGTACGCGAAGATCGGAATTCCCGCGGCCGGCTTTCCTGCCTGGTCCAGCACACGGCCACTGACGCTGAGACCGGGTCCAAAGGTTACGTCCTGCGCAGCGGAGGGCCATCCAGTCAGTCGAACTTCAGCGCAGCCATCCGCGTAACGTACCTGCACCAGAGCGTGCGTAATGGTCTCGGTATCCACCTCTTTGGGAACCGGGAGGCTGAGGGCGCCATCGGCCGCCGCAGTCCGGTTCAGGCTCTTAAACGCGGACTTGTGGTCTCCCCAGAGAATCCATTCCCAAACATCCACCCTATCCGAAATCGGTTTCCCATTCGCATCCAGCAGGCGCAGGTGTAGCGCGGGCAGCGGCGCGAGCAGCACTTCCAACGGTCCGGAGGTCGCCGTAATCTTGAAGGGCTGGGTGTAGGGCCGGTAGTCGTCCGCCTGGGTCGCCATCGATACCCGTATCCAGTACGAGCCCGCGCCGGTCAGACGGAAAACAAACGTCCCATTCGACAGAGCCTGAGTCGTCTCCAGAGGTGTCGGCTCTTTTGGCGGCGCCTGGAACCTGGCCGGCGGAGCGGGCGGCTCCGAGGCGAAAACAGAGAGAGTGGCGCCACCCACCGGCTGCCTGGTCTCCGCGTTCAGCACCCTGCCCGATGCCACCACCGACGCTCGAGTGGGAATGCAGAAGCCCAGCAGTAGGCAGGCCGCGACCGCAGAAACCGCAGAAACATTCCGATTCACCATTTCAGTCGCCTTTTCATACTGTTCAATCCTGCTGAATATTCCTTCAAAGGACGTGCGCTATACTTTCCGATGTGTTCAACGGTCTCACATTCGGCGATACGCTGGTTCAGAGTGGACTCTGTGTCGTGCAGAATGATCACTATCATACGCTAAATTGAATATCGTATCACGTCCTCGCGCTGCCGGTAGAACCCTCATCAAAGAGCGCCTCCGTAGCCTCGGTTTTCTTACAGCCGCTAACGGCAGAAGGCGCTCTTTTTTACTCCTTATCGCAATGCGGCTTCTCTTGTGAATATTTTGGGCTGGTGGATTATTCCGGCGGGAAGGTCCGGACGCGGCATAAGGCGAAGGGTTCGAATGTGGGATCTTATTCGTTCACCGGCGATGGGCGATGGTTAATGGACCGGTTTGCGGGGCTAAACGGAGACAATCGGGGAGATATTCCCGGCGCCGAGGAGATCCGGCGGGCGATGGGCGTGACTCGAAAGCTATCCGAACGAATCGGCCTCGCGGCGATGACTCCTCACGACAACCTCTCTTCGTCTCATTACTGCCTGGCGGCCCCGGGACGGGAATACCTGATCTACCTGCCGGAGGGCGGGACGGTGACGGTCGATCTGACGGCGGTGAAGGGGAACGTTTCCGGAGATTGGATTGATCCGGTTCTGGGGAAGAGCGTCCCCTCGGGGACGGTTGACGGCGGGGCGAGGCGTGATTTCAAATCGCCGCTCGCAGGAGACGTGGCCCTCTATCTTCATCGAGTTCGCTGAGCCGTTTTCGGGCCCGAAGCAGGAGTCTGCCGGGCGCGGATCAGATCGCGGATCATGGATTTCGCGAGGAAGCCCCGGGTCTGTCGGGATGGCCCCGCGCCGGGTTTTGGGGGAACAGGTGTAATGAAAACGGTTGCTGGCTGGCTTGTCTTCGTGGCGGTGCTGTTGCCGGCTTCTGCTGGCCGGTCGGATTCTTCAGCGCATGTCACGTGGAAATCAATCGGGCCGGGTGAATTTGGCGCGATGTTCGGCGTCGCCATTTCGCCGCACGACCCTCGGGTGATTGTCGCCGGCCTGGATATGGGCAACGCCTTCATCACCCACGATGGCGGGAAGAGCTGGAAGATTATCGGGCGTGATGGTGGCGAGCCTTTCGCCAATCCCGCCTATCGCGGAACCTGGGGTGTCTGCTTTGATCCGGTCCGGCCGGCCAGAATTTTCATTGGCTCAACTCACGGCATTTTTCGATCCGTCGATGGCGGCGCCAACTGGGCGCTGGTTCACGGGGGCGGCGCCGATTATACCACCCACACGATCGCGATTGACCCCTCCAATCCGAATGTCGTCTACGCGGCGAATGGCGTGAGTGCCCGGAATGGGGTCTCATGGTCCAGGGGCGAAATGCTTCGCAGTGTTGATGGCGGAGTCACGTGGAAAGCCCTGGGCGCCGGCGGACCGCTGGGGAGGGCTGCTGCG
>DASRZA010000408.1:0-7468 GCA_035686845.1 Armatimonadota bacterium
CGATTTTTAGTTTTGTCAGACAATAAACCAATTAACGCGATTCCGTGGCCGGCGGACATGCTTTGGAAACGCGCCAGAGGACCAAAGAAGGAGATGAAATAAGCCTCTATACGCTCAAAGCGAATGCCGGCGCGATACCAACGTCCAGGAGGCGCGAAAAGCCAGGGCCGCATTTTCGGCAGTCCTGGCGATAAAGAAGGACGGGTTTTCTCATTACCTGGGCCGCAACCGGTGTAGTCCAGGCCTCGGCCTTAAGTCCTTTCAACCCCCATCAGTCGTTGGCATTCCACGACTTCCGCGACCCGTTAGGGGTCTGGAATATGTCCGTTTGATACGGCAGCGCCTGTTGGAGAGCTGCCGTTACCGCCGCCGCATTAGTGCCATCGAACTGCGGGAGCGGCTTCGACTTCACGTGCCCATCGGAGAACAGGATATTTGCCTGGGTATTGCCTGAATGTCGCGGCATGCCATCGCTGGCCCTCGTAACACGTCGGATGGAATCCCAGATGCTCGAATCGCAGTTCAGGCCATAAAAGCTTCCTGCCGGATTCGCGCCGTTGAGCGGCGTTGGCATGCCGGCGTTCGCCGGATTGTTAGGATCGCACTGCCCGCCGATCGAACTAAACGCATCCATTGCAACCACACAGTCGGCCGGCGAATTGATAGCGGCTAGGCTCTGAAGAGCCAGGTAGTTGTTGGCCGGGTAGCTGACAGCCTGGTTGTTGTGGATGTCATCCGGGCATTTGTAAACCTGACGGCTCTTAATGTAGGGATAAATAGCCAGCCCCCATTCCTCCTGGCCGGCATTGCCGCCATTAAGCGAGAAAGCGCCAATACCACCGACGTACGGATATCTCTCGTCGTAGTCCTGCACGTACTGCATAAACGCCAGGCCAATCTGCTTCAAATTGCTGGCGCAGGCCGACTGGCGGGCTTTTTCGCGAGCCTGCGCAAAGACCGGCAGAAGGATGGCGGCTAAAATAGCGATAATTGCTATAACCACGAGAAGCTCAATCAGCGTGAAGCCGCGCTTTACCAACGATTGTTTCATTCTATGTCTCCTTCGACGAGGCGCTCCGGGAATCCAACCAGGCGCAGGACCGAGCGCCGGTCCCCGGCATGAATTTCAGGGCGCTGAGAGCAAATCGACTTACTTGCGCCGCGAAACGCGGGCAAATCCCTATACTTGCGCCGCAAAACGCGGATAGTTGATTCGATTGCTGATTCTGAAGGAGGCTCCGGCCATGCAGGAGTATCAAACACCAGCAATAAAGGATCGATTCGCAAAAAGGACATATACTCCTTTGGAGGTTTTTCGATTTAACTACTTAATTAATTAAATCATGTGAACTTTTTATGAACACGGCTTTTTGGACGAACGTCTAAGAGGAGATCGCCAGCGTGAATGCCGCAAGCTGACCGGGCCGCCGCGCAAGCGCGCGCCAGTGAATGCCGGCCCCAAAAACAACAACGCCGCCGCTGTGCTTCGGAAGCACAGCGGCGGCGTTTACAGTTTCGCAGGCATGAGCGCCTGCGCTGGGAATTCTATTTCCCCGAAAAACGAACACCCACCATAATGGTATCGGTGTTCGCGCCACCGGTCCCACCGATGTGATAATAGTCTGCCTGGTAATAGGCGCCGCTGCCGTGACCGAGTGGCCCCGTAAGCCCCGCGCCAACCTGGTAGAAACCGCCGTCTTCAAAATGGTAGCGGCCCATAGCAGTAATGCCGACCGTGCCACCCTGTGCAAATGTCGCCCGGCCACCTATAAAACCACTTGTGTCGTTGGTTGAGCCTCCGTCCGAGAGACCCAGGTTCGACAGCCCGCCTTCGATTGAGATCGGAGTCGTGCCCCCCAGCGGCAGCGGCTGGCGTACGCCAACCGTCAACAAGTTCTCGCGCAAACTGAATGGGCCAATATTACGGGCGGTGCTGAGAAAATCCACGACCCCTTCGGTATAGGGGCTTTGCAGGAAATTCGTTCTGAATCCGTAATCGACATCGGCGGCCCCGGCGAACTTCGTGCCGTGACCGATGCCCGCGCCGATTTCGCCGCCATATTCCAAGCCGGCTTTCGCCTGCGCAGGCTGCATGGCGAATGCCGACGCGCACGACGCGAACATCGCCAGAGTAGCGAGTACGCTGACCTGTCTTGTTTTCATAAGTCTCTCCTAAAAACCTCATGCTCCCACGAGAGAATCTCTCATGGCCGTCGATTACAGCCAGCCCAATTGCTGGTCCTGTAATTCGTTCCGGTTCCTATTCGGCGATAGAAATCGGCGCCGAATAAAACTCATGCAAAGAGTCCATCTATAGTATTTCACCCATTTTGGTCGGAATGTAACCAAACCATCTGTATAAACCGCGAAGAATCACACACTTTATGTTAAAAACATCCCGGGAACACTCTGCGCGCCTCCAAAAACCGCCTTAATCGCAGAAGGGAACCTCATGCGCCGGCGGCGAAAACGTTAGGATGGAGGACTGTGTGTGAGTGTGTGAGTGTGTGGGTGAGTGTGTGAGTGTGTGAGAGGGGGAGGGGGTGAGCGTGTGAGAGGGGGAACGGAGGACGGAGGATGAGTCAACCAGGCCTAATGACCGGCCGCGAAGTCATGTAGTCACACGGTGTGTCGCGACGCGTTGAACGAGAGTTTCTGCACTCCTGCCTTTGTCTGTTTTTTTCTCGGCGAATCTCAGAGCAACTCTGCGCCTCTTCTGAAAATAGGGCCGCCGTACGGCGCCAGAGAGCGTCGCGGCCCGGTCGCGGCCCGATCATTTTCATTCATCGTGCTGCGCCGAAGGCTCATGATAACTCTGCGGTGGGTTTCCTCCGTCCAGTTTCTGCCTCCCGCCGGTGTCTGAAAAGGGTATAAGCAAATGAATATGTATCTTACCGGCTGCGTTGGAATGATGGTCCTGTTTTGCGCTGTGGAGCAGCCGGCGATGGCCGATATCGGCGCCTACGTAAGAAAGCCCGACCCGGCCTTCCAATGGGAGCAGCGAGGCGTACAGGAGATCGACGGGGTGCGAGTCTATGACCTGCATCTCACCTCGCTGGTGTGGCAGGGGATCACCTGGGAGCATCGCCTCCAGATTTTTCAACCGATCCACCCGGATAGGCCGCACTTCTGCTCCCTTTATAATACAGGTGGCGGCGGCAGCGCCGAGAACACCGCGATGGGTGTGAAAATGGCGAAGATGACGGGCGCCCCGTTCGCGATTCTGTTCAACATTCCAAACCAACCGCTTTTTGATGGCCTTACCGAAGACCGCCTGGTGGTTTATACCTGGCTCAGATTCCTGGAAACCGGTGATGAGTCGTGGCCGCTGCATTTTCCTATGACAATGGCGGTTATCAAGGCGATGGAGGCCATCCAGGCCCACGCTGAAAAAGCCGAGCTGCCATCTGTGGATGGATTCCTCATCTGCGGCGCCTCCAAGAGAGGCTGGACCACCTGGCTCGCAGGCGCGACCCGGGATCCCCGCATTAAGGCGATCGCTCCCATGGTGATCGACACTCTCAACGTCCCTGCGCAGACCTCTCATCAACTCAAGGTTCTTGGAACGTATAGCGAGCAGGTGAAAGACTATATTGACGCCGGCATTCCCGATAAACTGAAGACTCCCGCGGGCCGTCGGCTCATGGAGCTTGAGGATCCGTACAACTATCGCAGCATTCTGACCCTGCCCAAGCTGATCATTCTTGGAACGAACGACCGATACTGGGCGCAGGACGCGCTCAACATCTACTGGGATGGGCTGAAAGGCCCCAAATGGGTCCTCTATGATCCTAACAGCGGCCACGGACTGGAAGATCGGGCTCGGGTCTTCAACACCCTCTCAGCCTTTATCCGCGCTGTCGCCGACGGGAAACATTGGCCCACGATGCGTTGGACCTGGACCGGCGCCACGCTCCGGCTCACGAGCAACCCGCCGCCCATCTCAGCCCGGCTCTTCCACACCACGGCGCCCACGCAGGATTTCCGGGACTCCCACTGGACCTCGGATCCGGCTACTATAGCTGATAGTGGCTTCACCGCCTCCGCTCCAATACCGGCTCACGGCTTCGGGGCGGCGTTTGGCGAAGCAACCTATAACCTGGACGGTCATTCTTTCACCCTCTCTACCCAGATCCGGATTCTGGGGGGCAATGAGAATAAGACGAAGGACGGAGGACGCTAAAGCGCTCACTCTCTCACACACTCACTCTCTCACACACTCACTGTCCCACCGTCTGCTATTTCGCCCTGGAACCATAAACCGATGAAAGCCCTTGTAAAGAGTAAAGCCGAGCCGGGCCTCTGGCTCACCGATGCGCCCATGCCAGAAGTTGGTGTAAACGACGTGCTGATCAAGGTCGACCGCACCGGCATCTGCGGCACCGATCTGCATATCTGGAAATGGGACGCCTGGGCGCAGAAGACAATCCCGGTTCCGCTTATCGTGGGCCATGAGTTTGTGGGTGAGGTGGTCGAGACCGGCTCTAACGTCTCAGATTTCTTTCCCGGCGAAGTCGTCAGCGGGGAGGGGCACGTTGTCTGTGGGCGCTGCCGCAATTGCCTGGCCGGCAGGCGGCATCTTTGCAGTCACACCCGCGGGGTCGGTGTCAACCGGCCGGGCGCCTTCGCAGAGTACATCTCGCTTCCAATGACAAATGTCTGGCATCATCATCCAGGCATCGATCGAGACGTGGCTTCGATCTTTGACCCTTTTGGCAACGCCGTGCATACCGCGCTCTCATTCCCGGTGCTCGGCGAAGACGTGCTGATTACCGGCGCCGGGCCCATCGGGATCATGGCGCTCGCAGTGGTGCGTCACGCGGGAGCGCGATTCACCGTAATTTCAGATGTCAACGAATACCGGCTGAACCTGGCGCGCAAGATTGGCGCCACCGCGGCGATCAACGTCCGGCCCGGTGGCGCGGCTAAGACCTTGAGGGAGACGCAGGCCGATCTGGGGATGCAGGAGGGGTTCGACGTGGGCCTCGAGATGTCCGGCAGCCCGGCCGGCTTTCGTGAAATGCTGGAGAATATGTGTCACGGCGGGAAAATCGCCATGCTCGGTATCCCCTCCGAAGAAATGGCTATCGATTGGACCCGCGTTGTCTTTAATATGCTCACCATCAAGGGGGTCTACGGCCGCGAGATGTATGAGACCTGGTACATGATGACGGTAATGCTCCAGAGCGGCCTCGATATCCGTCCGGTGATTACGCATCGCTTCCACTTTTCTGACTATGAAGCCGCGTTCAAGGTCATGATGTCGGGGGAATCCGGGAAGGTGATTCTTTACTGGCAGGACGTTCCGCTTCTGGAATCAAAGATTCCAGAGGGGTCCGGTAAAGCCAATGAGTGATAGCCCTTATCAAAAGCCGCGTCCCGGCGCCGTTCTTTCGCTGATCGGAAACACCCCGACTATCCCGCTGCGGTTTGAGCCGGAAGGCGCAGCGATCTATGCCAAGTGCGAGTTCCTGAACCCGAGCGGCAGCGTAAAAGATCGTCTGGCGCGCTGCGTGATCACCGACGCGGAGGAGCGCGGCCTGCTCCGGCCCGGTTCCATTATTTTAGAATGCACCAGCGGGAATACGGGGATTGCGCTTTCAATGGTCGGAGCGGCGAAGGGATATCGCGTCACCATTCTTATGTCCGAAGGGGCGAGCCGCGAGCGAAGGCAGCTCATCCGGCATCTGGGAGCGGAGCTGATACTCTTCGAGAGCAGTGGAGATTACCAGGCCGGGATCGACCTTTCGCGAGAAATGGCGGCGAAAGACAGCCGCTATTTCCTCCCGAGGCAGTTCGAGAATCCTCTCAACGCTCTCGACCACGAAGAGACGACGGGTCAGGAGATTCTGCGGGATGTTCCGGGACCGATAGGCGCGTTCGTCTCCGGGTTTGGCACCGGGGGCACCCTGGCCGGGGTGGGCAAAGCCATCAAGCGCCGCTACCCGGGCGCTGCGATCGTCGCTATGGAACCGGCTGAAGCGGCCATGCTCGCCGGCGAAATGCCCTGCTGCCACCGCATCGAAGGTGTCGCCGATGGCTTTGTGCCTCCCCTGCTGCAATCGGCTTCGATAGACAGGCACGTGGAGATAACGAGCGCTGAAGCTACGGCCATGACCCGCCGGCTGAGCCAGGAATTTGGACTGCTCGTTGGAACCTCATCCGGCGCCAACGTCGCCGCCGCGCTCAGGATCGCCGCCGAAGGCGGATCCGACGGCGCCATCGTCACCCTCCTCTGCGACCGCGCCGAGCGCTACTTCAGCACAAGCCTCTTCGCCGGCGACTGAGGACGGTGAGTGTGTGGGACGGTGACTGTGTGGGACGGTGAGAGGGAGCGCGGTTGTCGACCCTTGAGGGGTTTTGGCAATGCAGACCGCCAATAAATTGGCGGTCGAATCCGAAACCCCTGCCGAACTATGATTGCCTAACGAACCGGATTCCGTCAGAATCAGGGAGTGAGGCTCGGTAGCGAGATTTGCCGCTTCGCTTTGTCTCAGCTCGGAGTTGATCATGAATATCACAGACTTCAGTTTTGCGAATGAGTTCCGTAAATGGTATCTTGAAAAGACATCCTTCGGCGCCCTCAACCTTCTGGTCGGAATGTCGGGGGTCGGCAAGACCCAGGTTCTTGAGGCAATAAAGGCTGTTACACGCGCGGGGATCCGACCTGTGACGGAGATGGTCAACGGCTGCTCGTGGACACTTGAGGTCGATTCCGAGGGCACACATTATTCCTGGTCCGCCGGGGTATCGCTCGTCAAGAAGGGCCCCGGTTTCAGCGCGGGCGAAGAAGAAGGGGACCTAAACACCCCGATTTTTATCCATGAGTTGATTGTCGATGGAAGTAACCGCGTACTGGTTAAACGGCAAGACGAGATGTTCGAATTCGATGGCACTCGCCTTCCGAAGCTGAAGAATACCGAGAGTGCGATAAACCTTCTCCGTGACGAGGAACTTATAGGCCCGCTGCACCGGGCGCTCCATCGGTTCATCTTTAGCGAGGCGTCCGAATCCCATATCTATTCCGTGATCGACCCGGCCGCTGTGAAGCGACAGACGGGGCGGTTCGAAACCTTGCAGGCGCTGCGCGAGGCGGAGCCGATGCCAGTGGTCGTGAAGGCTTATATTCTACATCAGAAATATCCGGATGAATATCAACGTATCAGAGACGAATATTGCGACATATTTCCGGCGGTTACTGACGTGACGGTGGCTCCTTTGAACGAGCTTGACCCTGCGGCCGCAGGCGAGGAGCCAGGAATCTTTCGCGAGCGGCTAGCGGTCGGAGTCAGGGAGCGAGGGGTTGACGAGTGGATCACGGGGAGCAGGCTTTCCACAGGCATGTTTCGCGTCCTCGTTCACCTCTGGGAACTCGCCCTCGCTCCTCCCGGAACAGTGATCGTCATTGACGAGTTCGAGAATAGTTTGGGCGTCAACTGCCTCCCAGCATTGACGGATCGGCTGCAAC
>DASRZA010000409.1:0-13678 GCA_035686845.1 Armatimonadota bacterium
AGCGGGGCAGTTGGTTCAGCGGGGCAGCTGGTTCACTGAAGGGAGCATGCCGCTTTGGAACACATCCAGCAATGCCCCGGCCAGATCCGGACAGCCCCGGAGGTGCAGCGTGCGGACGACGCTACTGAACGCACTGAAGGCGTAGGCCCCCGCTGTGGTCCTGGAACCATAGCTGAGCTTTCGAGCGATCACCGGTCCTCGGCGTGCCCGCTCCGCCCGATTGTTGGTGGTTTCCAGGTCCAACTCGAACAGGAACCGGATCAGGTGTCCCTTTCGATGCAACTTCCCCAACCGGTCCAGCAGCGTCTGAGCCGCCCGGTCCGGCAACTTACGCGGGCCCAGGTGCTCTCCGAGACGCTTGAGCAACCGGTGCCTCTTGAGTGGGAACTGCACTGCCCGGAAGTACGGGGAACTGTTGTCGTGATACTCCCGGTGGAGTGCGCAGGCCCACCGGAGCAGCCGGCGCAACTCCTCGAGAAACGCCACCCCCACCGCGCGGTTTCGCACCGCCTGCTCCCGGTCTTTCCGAGCAATCCCCTCCTCAAGCTCCGTGAACTTCTCAAGCTCCGTCAACTCCTCGTCGTCTTCGGGTTCGAGGAGGGCAGGGTCCTTCGGATTCAGACGAGTGCCCTTGCGGTCGCTCCCCAAAAGCACCGGTTGTTCGATGGCTGCACGGATCGATCGCTGGATATGAGCCAGGCACTTCTGCATCTTAAGACCAGCGAGCTCCCGGGCGTCGTAGCTAGACCCGCGGTCGCTGGTCAGAATGCCCTGATAGTCGGCCGGGATGATCTCCTGAACTTGCTCATGCCGGTGCTGAGAACGTATCTGGTACACACTGCGCACCGGCCCCTCGGCGCTCGAGGGACTCTCGAACAGCATCAAGTGAGCGCGCTGGCCGCCTACCTTCCAGCCGGTATCATCGGTATGCACTACCGGGGCCTCTTTCATCTCCCCCCGCAGCTGCTCATACACCGCGCCCACCGCGCCTGCCATTGCTCCTGGCGCTACCTCTGCTGCGGGCGCTACCTCTGCTCCTGGCGCAGCCTCGGGCCGTTTAGCCCGGGGCCGGCCTCGCCGGTGCGGCGCCGGGGGCGCAGAGTGGGCCCGCTTCAAGCTGTCCTGGGTGAGCGCACTGGCGGTGACCCGGATGCCACACAACGCCTGCAACACGGCGGGCGCCTTACATACCGGCAGCCCCAATCCATACTTGAGCACATGGGCCGCCGCCATCACCCGCGGCCCCAGTCTATGGGCAGTCGCCCCACACTGGTCTGGGGCCAGCAGCGGATGCTTCCCTCGCTCCTGCCGTCCACACCTCGCACACCGGCACACCGCCACCCGGATCATCGTCACCTCCGGACGGACCACCAAAGGCAGGTCCGTCACCGAAGCGACCTCCTCCTGCTCGACCACCAGTTCCCCGCCGCATTGCGGGCACACCGTCGTCTCCACACAAGCCTCTACGTTCGCGGTCACGCTCTCCGGCGCTGCGGCCATACGTCGGGTGAACCGTCCTTGCCCCGGCTTACGCCCTGGCCGGCCCCGCTTGCGCCCCGCCTGCTCTCCCGCGGCGCTCGCTTCGGATCCTCCTTTGCTGCCCCGCAGCCGGTCGATCTCCTCCTGCAGTCGCTCCACCTGGGTCTCGAGCTTCTGGATCCGCCGGTGCTGCTGCTCCACCAACTCCCGGAGTTGGTCCGGGGTGAGTTGCATATCCTTGAACGGGGAAGGGGTCGTTTCAGCCGGCATACTCCTTAGAGTTCACTCACAGCGCCGGCCCTCCTGCCCCCTCACTCAACTATCGCCAATCGCAATATGTAATGACACCGAAAAGAGGCCACACGACCTATTGAAAATCGCTAATCAATTACCACCATTTTCACCGGCCTCCGTCCGTGTCCGGTCGATGGCGCTTTCCCGCCCTGTTCCCCGCGCGGCCCGCCTTCGCGTCCCGCGCCCCGTATCCCGTACATGCTATAATTGGTTCGGCGCGCCGGCCGCGGAATTACTTCATCGACTGTCACAGGAGTCCGTTTTGAACTTTTCTTGCTCGCGTCGCGATCTTAACGAAGCGGTTCAGACGGTAGCTCGGGCGGCAGCGACCCAGGCCTCGCTTCCTATCCTGAACCATATACTTCTCTCGATTGGGGACGGTCGGCTTCACCTCACCGCCACCAATCAGGAGCTTTACTCCCGCACCTCGGTCGCCATCTCGTCCGCGGCGCCGTTAGAGAGGGGCGCCTCGACCGATGGAATCGCGGTCCATGCGAGGACTTTTGGGGAGATCCTGGCTTCGCTGCCGGATGGAGACCTCGAGTTCCAGACAGCGCATGAGGTGATCGTTGTGCGGCAGGGCGACATCAAGTTTTCGCTCCGGGGCCTGCCGCCGGAGGAGTTTCCGGGTATGCCGGTCGTACATGCGCCGGGGGACGACACTCCCGGCGTGAGGATCGACCAGAAAACGCTCCGCCGGCTTCTCCGCCAGACCCTCTTCGCCACGAGTCCTGACCAGACCCGGGTTCAGTACACCGGCGTACTCTTTGATCGGGAAGGATCCACGCTCCGGCTGGTCTCCACCGACGGTGTGGTGCGGGTGGCCGTTTCCAGCGCGTCACTTGCTCCGGAATCAGTGATTCCGGAAAGCGGCGGTCTCTCCGACGGTACGTCGCGAGAATCGGAGAAGTCGCGAGAACCGGAGAAAGCGATCAACGCAATCGTTCCGGCGCGAGCGGTTCAGGAGTTGGGCCGGATTCTGCGCCCCGAATCAGACGATCCGGTGGAGCTGCGTTTCCGAAGTGATTTCGCCGGGCCGACGCTGGCGTCCTTCGAAGCGAACGGCATTTTGCTCGTAACGCGTCTGATCGAAGGCCAGTTTGTCAACTGGCGGCGCGTCATACCCGCGGGTTGGGACGAGCGGGCCACGATCAAGAGCAGCGATCTGCTGGGCGCTCTGAAACGCATGGCGATTGTAGCCGCCGACGATCAGAACCGGGTTCAGATCGCGCTCTCCGGCGACGCGCTTCAGCTAACGGCTGCAAGCACCCAGTTGGGTGATGCGACGGAGAAGATCTCCGCTCTTCTGGAGGGGGGCGAAATGCTCATCGCCCTTCAGGGACGATTCTTAGCGGAGGGCATCGGAGTCCTGGACGAAGAAGGCTGCCGGATCGAGTTGACCACCAGTCTGAGTCCCTGTGTAGTCAAGCCGTTGGACGGCGACAGCTTCCTCTACGTTCAATCTCCCATGCACCCACGCTGATGACATTTATGGATCGCATCGATATGATCGCGTGGGGACTTGTGTTCGCCGCGGCGCTTGGTATGATGGCGGGACTCGCCCGCCCGCCTGCCCGGTCCGCGAGTCAGTGGCTTAGCGGCCTCTGTGCGGCCGGCATGGTTGGATTCGTGCTGATCAATGGCGCCATACCACTGGCGCTCTTCACCGGTGTTGGGACCTGGCTCGGCGCCATGCTTACCGCTCGCCGCTCTGAGCGCCTCCGCTTCCGGATCGGCGCTCTCGGCTGGATAGTCGGATTGGTGGTCGGTATCTGGTGGATGGTGGTGACAGCGTCCATCTGAACGGACGCCCTTAACTTGCGCTTACGGTGCAAAGCTTACGCTCGCGAAAGCCAACGTGTGAAACGGGACATTGGTTTTCCCGTTTCACACGCGACGAATAGAGCCATGAATTTCGAACGGCGTCTACCAGAGCGCTCACGAACGATCGAGCTAACGAACCCCGGTCGTTCCAGTGCCGCCGGTCGCCCCGGTGGTGCTGGGAACCAGCGTGATCGTGAACGTTTGTGAGGCGCCGGCGCCTGTTGCCGTGATGACTGCGGTGGTATTGCCGGTCACCGGGCTGGTTGTTGCCGTGAAGGTGGCGGAAGTGAAGCCCTGCGGCACTGTAACACTGGCCGGCACAACAACCGAACCGCTGCTGCTGTTAAGCGTTACAAGCACTCCCCCAACGCCAGCGGGAGCGCCGAGCGTGATGGTACCCGTGATCGTCTGACCGCCCACAAAGGTTCCGGACGGGAACGTGAGGCTGGTAACGCCCAGAACTGGAACGGGAGGAAACGGACCGCTGCCTTCACCCTGGCACCCGGCCAGTAAACCACCCAGGGCGCATATTCCAAGCGCCGCCAGTCCAAGGACCTGCCTTCTGAACAGCTTTGACATTAAGAACTCCTCTATGTAGCGCGGTGATGGCAGCCATTCATCCGGCCGCCGGCAACCAACAACGTACTCAGCCATCTCGCAATGAGAAGTGCGAAGGCTCTTAAACGCAGGAAAGAACTACCGCGCCGGCCACTCTTCACGCATGAGCCGGTTCTCGCCCCAATTTTAGCACAATTATCGCCAAGAGGCGTGGACTCCGCCAAAATATTTTTCGTGACAGCGCGGACGGCGCTCCGAGCGCGTCAAGTCTGCCCGGCGCCGATTCAATTCTAACGCGATAGGACGGTTCGATCCCGGAATTGTTAAAAACGTCGACAACCGTTTTCCGATCCTTTTGTTTTGGTTGGTTTGCCTCGCACGAGCGGCCATCTCCACGAGTTGTTTCGCCGCATCCGGAGCGCCGCGGGAGAAGATCAAGGTTCACCTGCGATCGACCGATAACCTTGCTTAAGAGTTCGCCGCGGGTTAATCCACAAGGCCTGGCTGAAAGATCGGACGATCCCGCACAAAGAGGAAGGCGCGTGCGAGCGTCGAAAGATCATTCATGGCAGCCTCTCCGCGCTGAACAAAGCGCCGACAAAGGCGTCAGGAATGGCTGCGCGTTTGGCGGGCGCTATCTCATGCGCCCATTCAGAGACACTAAGACCGGTCTCTCAACAGGTTGCGGAAGAATGCTGGACGGGGAGTCTCCTGAATCCCCGGGGAGAACGACGATGAAAATGCTCCCGGATCGTTCGGTGGTGGCCTTTTGGGCCGCGCTTTTGAGTTTGATGGTGTGCGCCGCCGCGCCCGCCCGAACTCTTCCTCATGTTATGGTGAGCGTTGAGTCCATAAATCCGGCGTACGATGACGTGGTGCTTACCTATTCTGTTCGAGTCTCGCCGGCGCAAATCCGATCGGATATTGACTCCATCGCCCGCGAGACGGGCTGGCGGGTTGGCGCCGTCCACGTTTCTTCGCCGGCGCGCGGCTATCCCGGCGCTGATTTTATGACCACCCACGCGATCCGACGGGTGTCCGGCAGGCTTCCCGTCGCCGCATTGGTGACCGCGCTCAAGCAGTATCGCGATCTCCTGCTGGTTTTTGATATTTCCGGCGCCTTCAATTACGCCGGCAATCACGTCTATCGTGATCGCAGCGTGGATATTCAGATGGAGCCGCAGACTCCCCAGAGTATGACGTTCGCTTTTGACGTTCATGTAAAGAATCCATCGTTTTCCCATCTGAACACGCCGGATGCGATGAACGCCGGCGCCGCGCCGCACGGGAGTTTGCCATCCGTGCTGGTCGCTCTCCTGATCGCGCTCTTGATCGGGGGAGGGTCCTACCTGCTTCTGTCACGATTTATGTTCCACGCCGAACCCAACTCCCAGTAAGTCTTCGTGGCGAGACGACGCGCCACTACCGAACCGAAACGCCCATCCGATTGAAAACGCCCATCCGATTGAAAACGCTCATCCGATTGAAAACGCTCATCCGACGAGACCTATCGGTCTTGTCGCTCCTCTGATAGGAGGGAACTCTATTTTATGGATCGATTTCTGGAGCAGGTGCTGCGCGATGCGTTCGATAAGCGATGCTCAGACGTTTTTATCAAAGAGAATGCGCCTCCCACCTACCGCCTGCACGGTAAAGTTTTGTTCAGCCCTTTCCCAATCCAGGACAAAGCGGCGTGTCAGGCTCTGGCTGAGTCGGTGATGACCGAGAAGCAGATTCGGAAATTCGAGGATCATCCGGAGCTCGACATTTCGCTGGAACTGCCGGGTCTTTGCCGATTTCGCTGTAATATCTTCAAACAGCGCGGCGGGTTCGGAATGTGCCTCCGGATCATTCCGCTCGGCATTAAGACCCTTGACGATCTCGGGATGCCGGCGGTGCTCAAGAGTCTTTGCCAGCATCGACAGGGGCTTGTGCTGGTCACCGGTCCTACCGGATCGGGCAAATCCACCACGCTCGCTGCGATGATCGATTATATCAATGACACGCGCGAGGCTAACATTGTCACTGTTGAGGATCCGCTGGAATTCGTTCACCCCGATAAAAAATGTATTGTCAATCAACGAGAAGTGGGACTCGACACGGAGTCATTTCAAGACGCGCTGCGTCACGTGCTGCGCCAGGCGCCGGACGTGATCCTGATCGGGGAGATGCGAGACGCTGAGACGTTTCAGGTGGCGCTGCAGGCTGGTGAGACAGGCCACCTTGTATTCTCCACCTTGCATACCGCCAGCGCCTACGAAACACTGGACCGTATTGCCAACATGTTCCCCCCGCACGACAAGCCGCAAATCGCCCTGCGTCTCGCTAACTCTCTGCGCGGCGTAATCTCGCAGAAACTCGTGCCGCGGGCTGATGGCGGCCGGATCGCGGCGATTGAGATTATGGTGGTGACGCCTACAGTTTCCAAACTGCTTGAGGAGGGGCGCTCCGGCCAGATCTACCCGGCCATCGCCGAGGGCAGCTTTTACGGGATGCAGACGATGAACCAATGTCTTACCCGGTATTTCCGGGCCGGTGTCATTTCCGAGGAAGACGCCCTGCAGTACGCTGGGAATGTCACGGAATTGCGCCAGATGCTGAGGAGGCAATAGCAGCGGAGGAGAGGCAACGCGTTAGATTAGGCGTTTGTGGGTGAGTGAAAGTAGGGAGGCGTGAGTGGCGTATATTGACCAGGTAGTTAAGTACATGACGGACAACAAAGCGTCCGCTTTTATCATTCCAGCTGGCCGGAACGTGACACTTCAGGTGGGAGATAGGACTGTTCCTCAATCGCAGGTTCTGTCTCTCGAACAGGTGCTCGCGGTGATTCGCGAGTCCGCCCCGCCGGCGATGCAATCGAAGATTGGGCAGCCGGAGGGATTCGAGTACCCGTATCAGAGCGCGAGCGGCCCCTGTCTGGTCCGGGTGAGGCAGAACGATGGCGCGCTTGAGCTGGTGATTCTTCCCCAGGTGACCGGACCGTCATCCGCGGGAGCCCAGGCGGCCGGCGCCCAGGGTCAGGTGTCCGCGCCCCCAACTGGCAATGCGCTCGCCGACAAGATGCTCAATGTCCCCAACGATCGCGTGGGGACCCTCAAAGTTCAATCTCTGGATGAGCTCTTTCGGATTCTATTTGAAACCGACGCTTCCGACCTCCATTGTGAAGCTACCGAACACCCGGTTTTCCGGCTGCATGGAACGCTTTACAAGCTGCGGGAATATGAGCGGTGGTCTCACGAATGGCTCAAGAAGCTGATCTGGGATATCGCCCCGGATCGGAACAAAGAGGAATGGGAAGAGTGCAAGGACACGGACTTCGCGTACGAAGTGCCGGGTATGGCGCGCTTTCGGTGCAACGTTTATTCCGTCCGGCACGGTGTTGGAGCGACTTTCCGCCTCATTCCTTCGAAGATCGCAACCGTAGACGAGCTGCACCTACCCAAGCCGATGGTGGACCTCTGTCACCTCTCCAAAGGCCTGGTGCTGGTTACCGGGCCCACCGGCTCCGGTAAATCTACCACGCTGGCAGCGCTGGTGGATCACTGCAACAAGACCCGCCTTGACCATATCATCACGATCGAAGACCCTATCGAGTTTGTGCACGAGAACATCAACTGCCTGGTCAGCCAGCGAGAAGTCAGCGTTCACACTGACTCGTTCAAGAAGGCGCTCCGGGCTGCGCTCCGCGAAGACCCAGACATTGTGCTTGTCGGGGAAATGCGCGATCTCGAGACCATCGCGATCGCCATCGAGACGGCAGAAACCGGTCACCTCGTGTTTGGCACGCTGCATACATCCAGCGCCGCCACCTCGGTTGACCGGATCGTGGACCAGTTCCCGCCCGAACAGCAGGAGCAGATTCGCACCATGCTTTCGGAAAGCTTAAAGGCGGTCATCTCCCAGATGCTCCTCCGAAAGAAAACCGGCGGGCGTATCGCCGTATGGGAAATCCTGCTTGTTCCCCCCGCCATCGCGAACCTGATCCGGGAGCGTAAGACTTTCCAGCTAACCTCTATGATGCAGGTGAATAAGGCGATGGGAATGATCACCATGAACGACGCCGTGCTTCCACTCGTGAAAGACGGCATCGTCGATCCCATGGAGGCCTATACCAAAGTAATCGATAAGAACGGACTCGCCATCGCATTCGCGAAGGAAGGCATCGACTTCAAGCTGCCCACCGCGGAACACATGCTCAAATAAGTCCCTTCTCCGTGGGATTCGTTCCGGGGCAGGCTGGCGCCGTCAACATCGCTTCGACGGCGCCAGCCTGCCGTCATCTTGGTGTGGCCGGCGCAAAGTCCGGCTCAACCGGAATAATGCTCTCGGCGTGAACGTAATAGCGGAGATGCCGCCGCAGGTCCTCCGCCTCCTTTTCCGTAGCGTAGGTTGCGAGAACCACCTTCTCGTCGTTCCCATACCACACCTCAAGGGCCCAGCCCTCGCCATGTGCAACGCTCCGGATCTGCTGCGCGTTATCCAGGTTGGCCATGTTACCATCCTGCGTGATCATCCACATAGTCCCTATCCCCTCTCGTAATCGTACAGAACGCCGTAAATCACCTCAATGCCAGGGGTTGATCTACCGAATGGCCAATCTCGTTCCTGACATGCCTATGGACACGACGCCGTGCGAAGCCGGTCGCTGCGCAGGCGTTGGTTCAAGGTCCTAACTCAGACAGGCCCTCAGATACCGGACGCTGCGCGGCAGAGCCTCGGCGGCCGGCGCGGAGAGACCGCACTCAAAAGCCATGTAGCCGTCGAATCCAATCTTCTTGAGCGCCGCGAAACCAGCCTTAAAGTCTATATCCCCCGTGCCCGGTTCCTTACGTGTATTATCGGCAAGATGGACGTGACCGATGGTATCACCAATCGCCTCGAATGCGGCCGGCGTGTTGGTTTGTTCGATGTGCATGTGGAAAAAGTCCGCCATAACCCGGACTCCCGTCCCGCCCACCGCCCGGCAGATCGCCGCGGCGTCCTCCACCCGGGACAACGCGTTCGACTCGTAACGATTGAGCGGCTCAAGCAGCACCGCGACGCCGCGCTGCTCACCGTACGGCGCCAGGTCCTGCAGCATCCGGATCAAAAGCTCTTTCTCCAGATCGCCCCGACTCTTGTAAGGAGAGAGATCCGGTATCCGGTCATTGCTATTGAAAATCGGTACCGTAATCGGGCCGCGAGCGCCGAATTCCGCGGCAATATCTAACATCCGCTTCAGCGCGTCGGCGCATTTTCGCCGGCGTCCGGCATCCGGATGAACCAGTTCGGCCGGACAGCCGCCGCAGATTGAGCTGGCGCGCACCGGGCTATCTTTTAGAGCCGCTTTCCGCTCCTCCAGGCCGGCGCCCTCAAGCTGCCCCCCGTTCAGCTCCACCCCGTCAAACCCGTAATCCGCCAGATTCTTCAGCTTCTCAGCAAAACTGCCACCCGGCGCCAGTCCCTCCTGGCAAGACAACTTCATGGACGCTCCTCGCTGCCAAATGGGGGAATATCATCCCCTGTTATCATCCTGTTCTTCGCCGTCAGAGGCCGGGCGTCCTGCCGGAAAAGCGGTCAATAGCAGAGACAGGGGGCTAAAGTGTGAGTGCGGGTGTATCGGTGTGTGGTTTTATGACTGTGTCAGAGATCGGAGCTTTCGAATGCGACTCGGCTGCGCCGCCTATTCCTATCGTGATGCGCTTTCTTCGGGAAAGATGACCCTTGAGCAGTTCGTGGACCGCTGCGCTGCCATGGACATGGATGGAGTGGAACTCACCAGCTATTACTTCCCCTCCACGGATCCGGAATATCTGCGCTCGCTCAAGCGCCGCTGCTTCCTGAAAGGTCAGCATATCCTCGGTACGGCTGTTGGCAGCGACTTTACCCGGCCCGATGAATCGAAGC
The DNA here is from genome assembly GCA_035686845.1 of Armatimonadota bacterium. GTDB lineage: Bacteria > Armatimonadota > DASRZA01 > DASRZA01 > DASRZA01 > DASRZA01. The sequence continues at coordinate 10,042 of DASRZA010000409.1, forward strand.
GTCGGGAACAGGTCAAGATGACGCTGAATTGGATCGACCACAGTGTGATCTTAGGCGCGCCCTGCATCCGTGTCTTCGCCGGTGGAATACAGGCCGGAGTGAGTGAGGATCAGGCCTTTGGCTGGGCGCTGGAGTGTCTTCAAGAGTGCGTGGCTTATGGTGAACAGTCCGGTGTCTGCGTGGCGTTGGAAAATCACGGCGGGGTCACGGGAACCGCTGAGCAGGTGAGCCGGTTTCTCGAGGCGATCGACAATCCGTGGTTTGGCCTGAATCTGGATCTCGGCAATTTTCACGTGGATCCCTACGCCGAGTTCGCCGCGCTCGCGCCTCGAGTTATCACCACACATGCTAAGCTGACCACCCGTTTCGGCGCCGAACAGCGCGAGATCGATTACGCGCGGGTCAAGGCGATTCTATCCGACGCCGGATACCGCGGCTATCTCTCCATCGAATTCGAGGAAGACGAAGATCCCGAAGTCGGTGTGCCCCGTTTTGTGGAGCAGCTCAAATCCCTGCGCTGATTCCGTATTGACGGTTCATGATCCGGCGCCGGCAAAACCGGGGGAACGGAATTCTTGCGGGTTTACGCCTGCGCTCGACCATAGACCGCCTGGCGCAGTCCGGTGATATAGCCGATCGCGAGCAGTCGGCCGATACTGGAGTAACAGGGCACGTCATTGCTGTCGCCTTCCAGAGTAGGCACGTGGTCCGGACGCAGCACGCCTTCGAAACTCACGTCCTTGTACGCCTGCATGCATGCGAGCATATCGGTCTGGCCCTCATCGTGAAAGCACTCCACGAAATGGTCCGGCGTCCCCTTCACGTCGCGGAAATGCACGAAGGCGATCCGGTTCTGCTTGCCAAAATGCCGGATGACCGACGGTAGGTCGTCTGTCATGAGCGCGAAGTTGCCCTGGCAGAGCGTGATGGCGTTCGACTCGCTTTGCGCCATGTCAACCACCCGCTGGAACCCTTCAACGCTGCGCATAATCCGGCCTACACCCCGAATCGGCGAGAGCGGTGGATCGTCCGGGTGAAGCGCGAGTTTCACCCCCGCCTTCTCAGCCACCGGCAGGACGCGCGCCAGAAAGTATCGAAAATGTTCCCAGAGATCCTCTTCAGTTACGACGCCGGCCTCGGTCAACGGTTGATCTTTATCATCATCATAAAAGTATCCGGTCACCAGCGCCCCGCCGCGGCCGGGCAGCGCCGTCCGGGTGCGCTTCCAGCCAAAAACGGCCATGAAGTTGTAACAGACCACCGGAACGCCAAGCTCACCCAGGTTCCGAACCATGGTGTTAAAGCAATCGATCTCTTCATCGCGGCCCACCTGTCCCAGCCGGATCTTCTGCATGGGCGGGCTGCTCTCGATGACCGACAACTCGAATCCGGCCTTCTCCAGTCGCTCTTTGAGCCGGCGGAGCGGGCCGAGGTCCCATGGGTGCTCCGACCCGCGGTCATCGAAAGGGAGTGACCCAACCGCATGACTGACCCCGGCCTGCCGTACCAGATTCCAGAGCGAATTCGGTTGTGAAGGAAGCACTTCAGCGATCTGAATCATGGGCTATAGCACTCCGAACGTGCGGTACACTTCATCTACCGACATTCCCGAGGCGAGCTGTTCCCGCTCCCGGTTCTCGAATTCAAAGGTCTTTTCAACTCGCAGCAGCACTTCGTCCACCAGTCTCTCAGGGATTAGCTGCACACCATCGTTGTCACCGAAGATAAAGTCACGCGGATTTACCCGGACATAATGAGTGAGATGACCCGGCAGGTAAATCGCCCGGTTTACGTCGGTAATCACCCATCCACCGAACGCATTCGGCCGGGTTCCAAAGGAGAAGAGCGGGAAATCAGGCATCTTGAGCACGTACTGCGTATCCCGGCAATTCCCGGCCAGCAGCATTCCCCGGCAGCCGTGCGCATAGGCGACCTGGCAGCTCATTTCTCCAAAATGCGCCGGCTGCATGTCCCCACCGCAGTCGAAGCAGAGAATCGTGCCATCTTCCAGTGCCTCCACCGTTTGCATCATCCGCTTTTGCGGATGCCCCCCCTCGCTGGCCCACCGATCTTCCAGGACCTTCTGGTCTTCTTTCGAGCGCGGTTCAACAATGGAATGGAGCTTGATCGGGAGCGCCCGCCCAACGAGCTGCATCCCTTGCCGCAGCGGTCGGAAACGTTCTGCGAAGACGGTATCTCTAACACCCAGGCTATTGAGCGCGTCCGAGACGCAGCCGCCATAACCGGCACGTCGAAACCGCTCGATCCGCTCCAGATCAGTGATTTCCAGCGTCCGAATTTCCTTCCCCGGTGTGTTCGCTTCAGGATGCGCCACGATTAACCTCCTTTGATCAAATGCGATTGATGAGAGCGCCTGTCTACGTAACCCAATTTACCCGTACATGCAGGCGGAATGCAAACAAGAGGGCGCGAGGCAAGAGGTGCGGGGCGCGAGGTACGAGGCGCGGGGCGCGAGGTACGAGGCGCGAACACACCCACACACCCACACACCCGCACACCCACCTTCCTCCGTCCTCCGTCCGCGCCTACTACTCGGGAAATGGGACCGGCGTGCGGCGCCCCACGCCCGGGGGTCGAAGCAGCGCGCGCTGGAGATCGTTGGTGGCGAGGTCGCGGAACCGGGCCAGGCGCTCGGGATCGCCCCAGGTCGAATAGCCGGGCGAATATTTATAAAGCAGTGATCGGCGGCGGTGCTCTGAGGTCCACCGGCGCGTCCCATGTACCAGGGCTTCGGTGAAGATCAACATATCTCCCGCGTGCAGCGATGGATTGACAACTAAGTGGGAATCAACGGCCGGATGATACTTTACATTGGCCTTGTGACTGCCCGGCACACAGATGAATCCACCATCTCCGGGATTGACATCCTCGAGGGCGTACATCACCACGATTAGCCCGTTATACATCTGCCCCTGCACCCATTGATAGGCGTGCTCTCCCTGGTCGGCGCGGGGTCCGCCGTGCAGGTTCTCGTGTATAGCCATATCGCTGGTCATCTGCAGGCCGTAGGCGTGATCGAGACGCAGCCAATCGCCGATCATCACGCGCATGATTCCGAGCGTGCGGGGCCGCGCCATCAGCTCCAGGAAGAACGGATTAAGGTCCAGGAATCCGAAGTTATTAGGGAACTCCCCGGCCTGGCGATCATCGATGAACGTGTTCATCCGATGCGCTTCGTCGGCGCTCACAATACCCGGGTACACGATATAGCCGTTCACGTCGAACTCGTACATCTCTGCTTCGGTCATGGCGCATCCCATGGTCTGATTGTCTCCTATCGATGAACCGGCTGCCTTCGACTATTTGGAATCTGATCCGCAGCGGCATTTGGGATGTGATCGACACCGGGCGGTAAAAAATCTCGAGCGGTGGTCGTGAGACCGCCGGGCAGCCGGACCGTTCGCGCTGCGGGTGGATTCATCGGTTGGCGCGGGCCCGGCGGCGCCGGCTCCGAGGGGTGTACCATAACCGCTACGATCGCCAGAACAACCGCAATCAGCCCACCCAGCGCCCACACCAGGATCCACGCTCCCCGCTGCTGCTTTCCATTCTCCAAACTACTCCGCGGCATCTTGCTACTCCTTCCTGTAAATGCATCCAATGCAAAGAATATACC
>DASRZA010000410.1:0-3863 GCA_035686845.1 Armatimonadota bacterium
GCGCTCACCCGAGAAGCGGAGGCCCGCGGCGCGAATTCGATTCTGCTGGTTGTCCCCTACTATAACCGGCCCCCGCAGGAGGGGCTGTACCGTCATTTTGAGGCGACCGCGAAGGCGACGTCGCTGCCGGTCATGCTTTACAACATTCCGCCGAGGACCTCTGCGGATCTCTTGCCGGAGACGATCGTACGGCTCTCGCACATCCCTAATATATTTGCGCTGAAAGAGGCTTCAGGCCATGTCAACCGGACAGCCGAGGTGCTGAGCGCCGCTCGACCGGGATTCCGGGTATACTCGGGTGATGACGCGGCGACGGTTCCCATCATGTCTCTCGGCGGCTACGGCGTCGTGAGTGTCGCGTCGAATGTCGCCGGACGGCTGATCAAAGATCTGGTTGAAGCCGCCGCGGCCGGAAAGCGCGATCAGACGGTGGAGCGGCACAATTCGATTGTGCCGCTATTAAAGGCATTGTTTATTACCACGAGTCCGATTCCGCTCAAATGCGCTCTAAAACTGATGGGCTTGCCCGGCGGCAGCCCGCGGCCCCCGCTGCTCGACGCGACTCCGGCGGAGGAGGCGGTGGTGCGCAAGGCGTTGGAAGATTTGCAACTGCTGGGGTAGCGTCCGTCAATCCCGGCGGCGTTTTTATTGGAGATGACGCAAGTGACTGAGGCGCCACAATTATCGATTATTCCGCTCGGGGGTGTCGGCGAAATCGGCAAGAACATGATGGTGATCGAGTATGGTGAAGAGATCATCGTCGTGGACGCCGGTCTGATGTTTCCGGAGGATGAGATGCTGGGGGTGGATATCGTCATCCCCGATATCACGTATCTCTTAGAGCGCCGGGACCGGGTGCTGGGAATCTTTTTGACCCATGGGCACGAAGACCATATCGGCGGCGTACCGTACGTGCTCCGCCAGATGAACGTGCCGATCTACGGAGCGCCGCTCACTCTTGGCTTGCTGCGGCCGAAGCTAGCAGAGCATGGACTGGCGACACAGGCGGAGCTGAACACGGTTGATCCGGGCGAATATGTCGAGGTGGGGTCGTTCGTGGTGGAGTTCGTGCAGGTTTCACATAGTATCCCCGACGCCTGCTCTCTTGCCATTGGAACACCCGCGGGCACGGTGGTGATGACGGGCGATTTTAAGATTGATCAGACGCCAATTGATGGTCGCTGCACCGATATCGCCCGATTGGCGCAGATCGGTGAAGATGGCGTCCTCATGCTGATCAGCGACTGCACAAATGTGGAGCGTGTCGGCTATACGCCCTCTGAGCGCGTTGTGGGCTCAACACTCGAGGCGGTTTTTCGCAAGGCGGAGGGCCGGGTGATGGTGGCGGCGTTCGCCTCCAACGTCCACCGGGTTCAGCAGGTAATCCAGGTCTCGGAGCGTTTCGGCCGCAAGGTCGCGCTTGTGGGCCGCAGCATGGAGCAGACCTCGGAGATGGCGCTCAAGCTCGGCTATCTCAAGGCGGCGCCGGGAACGCTGATCCCGGTGCGCGACATCGAGCAGCATGCGCCCAATGAGATCACGATTTTAACCACCGGCAGCCAGGGCGAACCGCTCTCGGCGCTCACCCGCATGGCGATGGAAGAGCATCGGAAGGTCAAGATTGAAGAGGGCGACACCATCCTCATCTCAGCGACGCCAATCCCGGGCAACGAGGACAAGGTACACCGCACCATTAATTATCTCTGCCGGTTGGGCGCCAACGTAATCTACCATCCCCTGGCCGACGTGCATGTTTCCGGGCATGGCAACCAGGAAGAGCTGAAGATGATGTATAATCTCTGCCGTCCGCAATATGTAATGCCCACGCACGGCGAGGCGCGCCAGCTCAAGCTTTATCACTCGATGATAAGCGAAATGGGGGTTCCGGAAGACCGCATATTGAGCGCCGAGATCGGCGACCGGATCACGTTTACCCCCGATGGTCCGCTGCTGATGGACAAAGTCACCGCCGGCTCCGTTTTCGTGGATGGCCTCACGATCGGCGACGTGAGCCACGTGATACTGCGCGACAGGTGGCATCTCGCCCAGGAAGGGCTGGTCATGGTCCTGGTGACTCTCGATAAGGAAAGTCACGCTCTCATCGCCGGGCCGGAAATTGTCAGCCGCGGCTTCCTTTTCTCGGAAAGCGGCCTGCACCCCCTCCTGAACGACGCCGTGGAACGGGTCCGGGCCATCGTTTCTAACCTGCAGACGGAAGAGGTGTTAGAACTGTCTGTGGTGCAGCAGGATATCCGAAAATCCCTCATCAAATTCTTCAACGAAACCACCGGGCGCCGCCCGGTTTGCATCCCGGTGGTGATGGAGGTGTAGAAGGATGAAGGATGAAGGATGAAGGATGAAGGATGAATCAAAAGCGCCTCACATCCCCCGTCCTCCGTACTCGTCCCGCGCCCTACCTCGCCCTCCGACCCCCGATAGAATGGCTGCCATGAACGTTGCCGAGCGGCTGCTTCGCACAGTCCAGGGCGGCGCCTTTGAGCTTGACGCTGCGGATGAATGGGCTGGCGATCAAGGCCGCCCGGTTGTCGGCGCCCAGGGGGCCGTTGGGGAAGCCTTCAAAGTCGAAATTAGAACGCAGACCCATTGCGTCGCCGAGATAGAGCGCCAGCCCTCCCACCCATCGACAGGGCGACTGCTGCGCAGGGTCCGCGGACTCGGATTCGTCGATAAAACCGCCGAGGTCCCTCGACGGCAGCACCGCTATGCCATCTGCTGCGAAATTGTACTGTCCATCACCGTACGGCGCATCAAGATAGAAGACCCAGAGCTGCCGCGTATCGCCCATCTGGGCGTGTGTCAGCGCGATGGCGTCGGCTACAGCATTATCCTGATACCAGAGTGTCTGAGCCGGCAAGCCTTGCTGGGTGGCGTAACTGTCCCACACAGAAGTTGCGGTTGGCTTATGATTGGCGTACCATTCCGCTCCATGGTGGGTTCTGATGGTTTCCACCATCGGGGTCGCGAACGTAACTGTTTTGCCGCCAAGCTGATGCCAGAGCCAGTGCTGAACAATCACGCCGGCATTGGCGATAGCCGCCTGGTACTGGGGGTTGATAGGGCGATTGGTCGGTACCAGGTAGACGAGATGTACGACAGGCACAGCAGGTTTAGAAACATGGCGCCGAGCGCCCATTGAGGCCTGGCAGAACACCAGGCTCGAAGCCAGCAAAACGAGACCAAAAGCGAACCTCTTGCGCATGGTAACGCCTCCCTCAAAAGTGCATGCACCGGGCTTTAGCTCACATGACAGGCAGGTCCATCAGATTACCAGACCACCTCGCGGCGCTCCCAGGGCCGTGATAGTTCTCATATCATACCACGATTCTCCTAACTCAGCCGTAAAGCCGGGGAAACTGGGTCGACCATCGATCTGGCGCTCCGATGGCCGCTGGCGCCGAAAAGCAATGTTATACTCAAAGTAGGGGAATAACGGTAACGAGCAGCAGGAAACCACTATGCGTTACGCAGTCGCTTCAATCGTTTTGGTCTTAGTGGCGCTGGGACCTGCCTTCGCCGCGCCCACCTACGTTTCCGGTCGTGTGGTGACCGAGGGGACCGGTGGCGGTCCCGTGGTATCGGCGGTGGTGACGCTGCGGACAGGGGATCGGACGGATCCGGCGGCGGTGACGCAGACATTGACGAATGGATCGTTTATTCTCAGGGCGCCGGCGCCGGGTGATTATCGCCTCTCCGTAACTGCCGCGAACTGTCTGCCGCTGGACCGGGATCTAAAAGTTCCGGCGGGCGGCATTGTATCCGTTCAACTGGTGGCGACGCGAATGCCCGTCCTGCGCTTTCAACTCGTGGGACCGGATGGGGCGCCGGTCACGCGAGGGTACCTG
>DASRZA010000411.1:0-5332 GCA_035686845.1 Armatimonadota bacterium
CTCATCTACAGCGAAGACGCCGAATATGTCGTTCCCGATGACCCGCTTACCAACGGGCTCCCACGGACTGAGTTTGTGGCCCCTCGCCTGGCATGGGTGGCTCATGCGGGGACCGGCGGCTACCCGGTGAAAGAATCCGTCGACGCTGAGACCGGCGATGTCATCAGCGAGGAAACCTACGTGCCTGCCGGCCCAATCACGCTCCCGAAGAGCATCAAAACCGCAGCCCAGATCCTCTCCGATGCGAAAGAGGTGAAGGTCGAGCGTCGTACGACGAAGTATGAGTGGCCGAAGAAGCCAACCGCGGTGCTCAGCGAGACATCACAGCTGGTGATGTTCAAACTCCTCAAGGCAAGCGAGCCATCATCGATAAAAGACCTGTTGGTCGCGCCGGAGTTCCAGCTTGAGCTCACGACCAGTAGCCCCGGGACCACAAAACTCTACTACCTGCCCGACCGGAACCTGGTCGGCAATGGCGTTGATTGGCTCACCCCGCCGGCCGGCTTCCAGAAGTGGATGGAGAAGCTTGGCGGGAAGGGCGCAAAAGACGGAATGAAGTAACGCAAGAGCTGCGGGGTCAAAATCCACTGGCGGCGGGGCCCCGGCGCGCCCCGCCGTCCCGGTTTCTTATGCGGTACTCTGCCGGTCTTGGGGTCTTCGCCGTGAGCTTTTCCTCCGTCCTTCGTCCTCGGTCCTCTGTCAGCGTCTGAAACCCGCTGTTGACACGTGAGCGGCTTTTGAGTTATACTAACCTCTAACTGCAGAGGAGTTATCTCCGGCATACTCCTGTAAAGGGAAAGCCCCAGGGCACAGAATGATGATAAACAGGTTCACCTTTCTCATTCCCAACGGTCCCGCCATCATTCCTTTTGTCGCGCCTGTTCGCGACGATTCCGTCTTTGATGCGGCACGCTGCCCATTTGCAGGAGGCATTCTTCGGTAAGGTCAATCCCCTGATCTGAAAACCCCTGGTACCACGGGCGGCCCGCACGTTACAGCGGAGCGAACCCGTGGCTTTTTTTTGCCTCGCTCCGCAGCTCTTCCCGAAACGAGGATGAATCATGTTGGAAGCTGGCGCGGTAGACCTGGATCCGCCAAAAAGCGAGGAAACAGACGGGCCTTCAAATCCCTTATTTGCGCCGGAGTCGCAGCCGGACGAGATCTTGATCCGGCTGGAGGGGGATTTTGCCTCCGAGGGTCAGTTCGGGCTGCGCGTGTTGGAAGTCACAGCACGGTTCGTCAGGATTTTAGAAGCCGATGGAACGCCTCGGCGCGAAATCCCGATAGCAGCCATCGAGTCGGCGCGGAACGAGCCCCTGGTTGGCGGCGGCCGGCTGGAAATCCTGACGAAGAGTGGCGATCTCATCCCGGCGATTACCTATTCGCTGACGGTGGCGGCGCAATTCTCAGAGGCGGCGCGCGGCATTGAGCAGCTGGCTCGCGGTGAGCCCCTGTCCATCAACCTGAAGCAGCGCCGGCTCCGGTGCCTCAAATGCGGCCGCCTGCTGCCCGAAGCGGATGGCATCTGTCCCGCGTGCATCCATCGAGGGCGGACAATGCTCAGAATTGCGCGGTATCTCCGCCCTTACCGGCGGCAGGCGGTCATGCTCGCCGGACTTTCGGTCGTCACCACGCTCCTGAACCTGGCGCCTCCGAAGATCCAGGGCGCTCTCATTGACGGAGTTCTAACGCGGCATCGCGATGTCTCGCTGCTCTGGATATTGATGGCCGTCTGGCTGGGGACCCTTGCCGGCAACGTCGGCATTCAGATCGCCTCTGGAAAGCTGGTCGCGTTTTTGGCCGGCCGGGTCGCCTCAGATCTGCGTGCGAGCCTCTACCGGGCCATTGAGTTTCTGCAGATCAGCTACTTCGAGAAAAAACAGGTCGGCGCGATCACCAGCCGGGTCACCCAGGATACCGACCGCGTCTGGGGTTTCCTCGTCGAAGGCGTCCCCTATCTCGTGACAAACGTCCTGCTGCTGTTCGGGATTCTCGGGTTCCTCTTCTATATTAACTGGCTGTTGACACTTTGCATTATGGCGCCAATTCCGATCGTGATTTTGATCAGCGCGCTGTTCTGGAAGTCGATGTCACAGATGTTCCACCGGGTCGGGCAAAAATGGGCGCGCTTCCACATGAACCTGAATGAGGCGCTCTCGGGTATCCGTGTGGTGAAGGTCTTTGCCCAGGAGGACCATGAAAACGAGAAGTTCCGGAAACGTAACCTGGAGCTGCGCGACGCCGGCATCGCCGCCGACAGCCGGTGGTATACCCTCTTCGGGATCATGACCTTCTTCACCGGATTGGGCGCGCTCATCAACTGGACCGTGGGCGGTTACCTGGTGTATTCCCGCAAGATGACGCTGGGCGATTTCTGGCAGGTGAACGGCTACCTGGCGCTGGTCTACGGTCCGATGCAGTGGTTCGCCCAGATCAACAACTGGTTCAGCCGAGCGATGGCCGGCGCCGAGCGGATCTTCGAGGTGATGGATACCGATCCGGAACCCTACACCCGGCCCGGCGTGGATCATGACATCGTAGGCGAAGTGGCGTTTGAGAACGTCCGGTTTGGCTACGATAAGTCCAATCCGGTGCTCAAGGGTCTCACGTTTACGGCAAAACCGGGTGAAATGATCGGGCTGGTGGGCAAATCGGGAGCGGGCAAGTCCACCACGATCAGTCTCATCTCCCGGTTTCATGAGCCGGACGCCGGAACCATCCTGATAGATGGCGTGGATTACCGGGATATAACCCTGCAGCACCTTCGCCGGCAGATTGGGGTCGTGCTGCAGGAGCCGTTCCTGTTCAATGGGAGCATCGCCGAGAACATCGCGTACGGTAAAATTGATGCCCGGTTTGAAGAGATCGTTGAAGCCGCGCGCGCAGCGAACGCTCATCAATTCATCCTGGCGAAACCGGATGGATACGATACCATCGTCGGCGAACGCGGCGCGGCGCTGTCCGGCGGCGAACGTCAGCGGATTTCTATCGCTCGCGCGATTCTCCACGACCCCAGGATTCTAATTCTTGACGAAGCAACTTCGTCGGTAGACCTGGAGACCGAAAAACAGATCCAGCAGGCCATCGCCCGCCTTATCGCAGGACGCACCACATTCGCCATAGCACACCGACTGGCCACACTCCGAAATGCGAGCCGGCTCGTGGTGCTGGAAAAGGGCGAGGTTGTCGAGATGGGAACTCACTTAGAGCTGATGGAAAAACAGGGAATCTTCTATAACCTCGTTCAGACGCAGAGTCAGATTAATGAGATTATTGGAGGATAGGCGCGGACGATGAACGAAGGACCAATACCGTTCAAATAACGGGCCCAGTGATTGAAATCACGGGCTAGAACTGCACCAAGTCCACCTGCGTTGACTCCTGGAACGGGGCCAGCAGCGTCTTATCTGAACGGCATTGGACGATGGACGATGGACGAAGGATGAACCTACGAGCTCACCGCCGAGGCGCGGAGAACCGCAGAGAACCGCAGAGGCTGCGTGGACCAACGACCAAGGACCTGGGAAGACTTAGGAATCACAAACGATGAAATGAAAGGCGCCTCTTACGCCTTTTTGCGAAGGATCCGGGATTCGTCAACCCGTACGAGCATAGGCCCCTTTCCCCTCGCAGGAGAGAGGCCGGGAGAGAGGTCCGGACGAAGCAGGAACGATGAAGGATGAATCACAAACGCCGGAGTGACAGACGCCTGTTCCCGTTTCGCAAAAAGATCGGGGTTAACGTCCAACGTCCGAGCATAGGCGCCTCTCCCCTCGCAGGAGAGAGGCCGGGAGAGAGGTCTGCGGCGTGAGGACGCGGCCCGAACGACAGGCAAAGACATCGAGGGCCGTGGACGTTCGCGTACATCATCGTCTGGTTTCGGAGAGCGAGCCAAGGACCGGCGGGCGTACCTCGCGCCCGGTTCCTCCATCCTTCGTCCTTCGTCCGCGCCAGCTTTTGGAGGATTAACATGGGTAACTTACGAGAGGACCTCGGAGACGTCGACCCGAGTGCGTTGAAGCTGTTCTATCACCCCGCCGAGCGACTCCGGTTGACGGTCGGAGAGTCGCGCTCATATGTAACTGTCAAGCCGGTTTGGGCGGCGCCGCTTACCCGTCCCGACCGGTTCCTGGCGCTTCTGGACGGGACGGGGGAAGAAATCCTCATGATTTCCAATCCGAAGGCGCTTCCATCGGATTCACGCCAGGCGCTGCAGAGGGAGATCCGGCAGCGCTATCTGACGGCTGTCGTAAGCCAGGTAACCCACGCGCGGCAGGAGTTTGGCGCCACCTACTGGAGCGTGGAAACCGACCGGGGAACGCGGGATTTCGTAACGCAGAGTCTGCAGGAGAACGCGCAATGGTTCTCCGATACTCATCTCCTGCTCATCGACGTCGATGGCAACCGTTTCGAAATCAAAGATGTAGGCGCGCTCGATGAGAAAAGCCGCGGCATTATCGAGGAGATTCTTTAAGGCACTACGGTCGGAGGATAGCGAGCGACCCGTATTGCTTCAGTCAACGTAGACGGTGAGCGTGCAGTAGTCCTTGAACCCGAGGCGTCGGTAGAGATTGTGGCCCATCGGAGCAGAATGCAGAATCGCGATCTTATATCCGGCGCCGCGGGCAGCCTGAAGACACGCCTCAACCATGGCCGCGCCGAAGCCCTGGCGGCGCGCTTCGAGAAGAGTCCCCACGCAATAGAGGCCGGCGACGCCCGCGCCGAAGTAAAGCAGCGAGCAGGCGGCGGGCCGTAATTGGTCGCGCCCCACAAAAAGACGGAGAGGAGCGCCTTCGCCAAAACCGAGGCCCGCGTGCGCCAACCGGAACCACTCCGCGGCGTCTCTCGACATGTCAAAAGCGGTGAGGCAGGGGATCATCCACTGGTCCAGGCCCTCAAGATCGAGGACCTCTTCGACGTCCTTCGCCGGATCCGATGGCCGCGCTACGCAGAGATCCATCGCCATTCCGGGAAGCCGAACGCCCACGTGGAGTCCGTGCGATTCAAGAAAACGTGGGAGATCCGGCGGCCGGCTCAATGGCCCCACGACCCATCCGAACGGCAAGCGAAATCCGCGAATCTCTCGAATCGTCTGCTCCACGCGGGCGGCGGTTTCGGCGCCTTCGAGCCGCGTGCGCGTCACCAGGTTAAAAAGGGGGTGCGGAAGGCCGGTAAGACCATACTGGATTGGCCCTTGATTCTGGATTATCGCGCCGGGAGTCTCGGAGAGGAGCGCGTTCCAGTACTCCGCCTGGTTGTTTTCAATCGCGGCGTCGATCACGTTTGCAGCGCAGCCGGATAGTACCCTCTCCACGGGAATATTCATCCCTTT
>DASRZA010000412.1:0-11370 GCA_035686845.1 Armatimonadota bacterium
CGCTTTCAATGCTTCAGCGATACCGGGACACCGTTGTACCCCGCGCGTGCGCCCCTTCGGTGGCAGCCGCGCCGCTGGTCAACGCGGCCGCGGCCGCGTACGAGGCTCTGGAACCGGGTGAGGCGCTGGCGCAGGTCTCGAAATTGATCGCGGCCGGCAATCATTTGATCGACGATCGGAAACCGTGGAACCTGCAGAAAGAGGGGCGGCAGGCGGAATTGGATGAAACTCTTTACTCCTGTGGCGAGATCTGTCGAATCGCTGCGGTTCTCATGGCGCCGGTGATGCCATCGGTGGCACGGGAGATCTTGCGGCAGCTTGGAATTCCGGACGATCCGGGCGAGCTGCTGTGGGAAAGAACCGCGTGGGGTCGATGGGAAACCGGCAGCCGGGCACTCACGCCTGAGCCGATTTTCCCCCGGATCGAGGCCCGCAAGGCGGGCGGAGCGCAAAGCGGGAAGAACGCGGCGACAAAAACGGAACGGGGCCAGACCGAACCTAATCGCCCGGCAGCGTCGTCTAAAGAATCTGATCGTGGTACAGAAACTGGCGCTGAGAGCGGCGCCGAAATCGCTGAGATTTCAATCGAAGAGTTTCAGCGGCTCCATTTTCGGATCGCAACGATCCGCGAGGCGGAGAAGGTAGAAGGCGCCCGCAAGCTGATCCGGCTTACACTCGATCTGGGTGATGAGCAGCGGCAGATCGTCTCTGGTATCGCCGACCAATATAGCCCCGAAGAACTGGTTGGCCGGCAGATCGCAGTCATCGTGAATCTCAAGCCGGCCACGATTCGCGGCGTGAAATCATTCGGTATGCTGCTCGCTGCCGACGCTGAAGGAAGCGCCATCCTGCTGCAGCCGGATCGCCCCGTGCCGCCCGGCAGCCCGGTACGCTAAAAAGCGCTGCTGCAGATAGGAGTATCGATGGGTCTGTTTATACATGACCGGCGGATCACGCGCGGTCTGATCTCGCGGGCGACCGCTGTTCTGAACCCGAGATCCGTCTCGGGGGTGGTTGCGCTCCTCGCGGCGCTGGCGGCTTCGGCGTCGGCTGATCCGGTCATCCCACCGGCCCCGGTAACGGGCGCCGGAGGAACGTACTCATCTCCGTTAATGGGCGCGCCCGGCCAGATTGTGCGGTTCATTCGGGTCAACGGCTATGGCGTGGTCCGCGCGAAGCCTGGCGAGGCCCATATCGTCTTCCTGGTCTCCACTACCGACGCATCTGCGGTAACGGCGCTACAGGACAACGAAAAACAGGTGGCCAAAGTCGTAGCCGAGCTGGAAAAACGGGGTGTTCCGGCCGGCAACGTCGTCTGGTCGGAGAGCTCGCTCGTAACGGCGCCGTTAACTCCCGATCTGCCGCCAACATCCATCGACACCGGAAGTGATAACGGATCAACTCCGGCCTCCCAGTACACCGCCAACGCCAGGGTAGAGGCAAAGACTTATAAAGTCTCCGACGCCGCGGGCATCGTGCAGATCGGCATGTACGCCGGCGCTACCAGTGTTCTGGGCATGAGCTTCTTACCCAGTGAGATCGATAAGTTAAAGCAACAGGCGCTGGTCGTGGCCCTCAAAGACGCCGCGAATAAGGCCGGAGTGCTGGCGCTGGGAATCAGCCGTAAAGACCAGCCTCCGATCCAGCTCCCATTTGTGATCTCGGTTACGGAGCTGCCGGCCACCGCTCCCGAATCGCCCGGCGGCGCCGTCGCCCCGCCGGCCGAAATCGCCGTCCCGGTGAATATTGAGGTCGTTTACGCCATTGGGTAGGGCGGCTGATCGGAGCCTCGATCATGGGGCGGACGAAGGATTATTCCTATAACGCCCGGGCCAGCACCGGCAGGTGGTCGGAAAACGGAGTGGAGATAACCTCTGACGGCCCGTCGGCGGCCAGGCCTCGAACGAAGATATAGTCGATTCGGGATGTCGGTGAAGGCGCTGGGAAAGTCGGCCCGGGCCCGGTGATGTCTACCAATCCACTGCCATCGAGCAGCGCGAGGATCGGCGGTGAGTCGGGAAAATCGTTGAAATCTCCCATGAGCACGATCGGCCCGATGATTTCGTCCAGCGAGCGCCGGAGCGCCTGAACTTGCCCTACCCGCTCCTCGCGATCCAGTCCGAGATGCGTGCAGATGACATGGAGTGGGCCTGTATCCGTGTCGATGAGCGCCGAAAGCGCCGATCGGGACTCGCCCGTACTTGGCAGCCCCAGCCGTTCCGAAGAGCGAATTGGAAAACGTGAGAGGATGCAGTTGCCAAACCGCCAGGGTCCGCGCTGAAATCCGTGAGCGAACGCGCATCCCATTCCGCTGCTTTCCGCGAGCCGCCGCGCCTGGTTAACAAAGAGGCTGCGAGGACTCCCCATCTCCACCTCTTGCAAACCCACAATATCGGCGCCCAGATCCGCTGCAAGTCGCCCGATTCGATCCGCCGATCGCACACCATCAATGCCAAGGCCAGCCTGGATGTTGTACGTGATTAATTTCAAGAGCAGTTCCTCTCCACCGGTTCGGACCGGGTCGCGCCGCGAAAAGTCGCTGGCCGGCTCGCCTTAAAGTGGAGATCCTCCCATTTCTCTTCAATCTCGTCACGGATCGCATCGAGAGCGACCCCCTTGAATCGGCCCTGGAGCCGGGTAAACTCCTCCAGAGGGCGCCGCTGCGGCTCATAGGTAATCGACCACGTTTTACCGTCTCTCACCTCATACAGCGGATGATAGCCAGTCTCAACAGCCAGCCGGGCCAACCGGACCGAATAGCGAGTTTCATACTTCCAGGTTACGCAGGGAGTCATGAGCAGGATAAGCCGGAATCCCGTGATAGAAAGCGCCGTCTTTACCTTTGCCGAGAGATCATCGGGAAACGCGGCCGATGCCGTTGCCACGTACGGCGCCCGGTGCGCGGCCAAGATTTCCGCCAGGTCCTTTCGAACGGTAGGCGGCTGCGGCAGCGTCCCATCACTAATTGAGACGCCAGCGCCACCGGAACCGGCCGGAGTGGCAGAGCTTTCATGGCCGCCGGTGTTCTGATAACCCTCGTTATTGTTGCAGAATACGAGCACGTTGGCGTTGCGCGCCGCGATCCCGGACAGCCCGCCCATCCCGATATCGTAGCAGGCGCCATCACCCGCCCAGACGGCCACTCGCTCCGGCCGACCGCGCCTTGCCAGCGCCCAGCCCATCCCCTCGGCCTGGGCGAACGCGCCGGCAAAGATGGTATGAATGACCGGGAAGTGAACCGGAGTCGTGTCACTGGGTCCAAAATAGAGGCTGCCGCAGCTTGCGGGAACAAAAAAGACCGCTGGCGTTCCCGACATCGCATCCAGCACAATCCGCAGCGCCATCGTCGATCCACAGCCGGGGCACGCGTTATGCCCCGGTGAGAACTCAGTATCTTGAAACGGATCAATTTTCAGCTCGTCGAGCATCTTCTGCAAAAGTCCACTCCTTCGTTTGCCTCGCCCTCAACCGATGCCCGACTCGGTCAAAAACAGGGGTCCCGTTCCTGGCGCCTGCGCCTGCGCGGTGTAGGCGATGGCGCGCTCGATCATGTCCGGGGTTACATCAAGGCCGCCCAGACCGGCCACCATTCCCCACACCGGAATCGTGATTCGTCGTTCGTGCAGCGCCGCTCGCAGATGGGCCGCGAAAATCCCGCCCAGGCCAGGCGAGATATTCCGATCGATGACCAGGATGCGCCCGGCGCTGGCCAATTGGCGCACCGCTTCATCCGCCGGAAACGGTCGGAAAGATTGGAGTTTTAAGAGGCCGACGCGCTGCCCTTGCTCCCGGAGGCCGCCGATCACCTCGCGAGCGGTCCCCGAAATCGCACCGGCCGTGACTAGCACGACCTCGGCGTCTTCAAGCCACGATCCCGAGGTGAGCGCGTATCGCCGGCCGAAAAGCCGGGAAAACTCAGCGCTCAGGTCCTCAAAATCCGCCGCGGCTCGTTCCATATCCCGGTGCATCGTTTGATAAAAGCTGCTGTACCGTTCCGGCGGAACGAGCGCGCCATAACTCGCAGGAGGGCTGTCGACCGGTATCGACTCACGACGCGGCTCGCCGACAAATTCCCGGGCTGCCGGCGCCGTAGGAACCTGCACTTCTTCGAGCTCATGCGAGAGATAGAACCCGTCTCCGACAACCATGACCGGAAGGCTTATGCGTTCCGCAAGCCGGTGGGCGATCAACGTGAAATCGAGAATCTCCTGCGCCGACTCGCAATAGAGCTGGAGCCATCCGGTGTCCCGATAAAAAAGCGCGTCATTCTGCTGCGTGCCCAGGCACCAGCCCGGGCCCTTGAGGCCCCGGCTGAACACACCCATCACCATTGGCAGCCGGTTGCCCGCGACCTCCCACATCACCTCGCTCATCAGAATGAGACCCTGCGAGGCGGTGGCAAGCGCGCACCGCTCCCCGCCCCAGAGCACGCCCTGCGCGCCCGAGATAACATTGTATTCGGAGTCGGCCTGGATACAGCGGATATCCGGGTGCGCCGCAAAGTAATCGATAACCTCGCTTTGCGGTGTTATCGGAAAGGTGTAGGCGAGCCGGGCGCCGGCCAGCCAGTAGGCCACCCCCATCGCCTCCGCGCCATTCAAGAGTCGCGGCGCTTGTACGACGCGAACGTCGGCCGCTGCATCCATCACAGGGGCGCGCGCGACCATGTTACGTTCTTCCTTCGTCCGCAGCGTTACGTTTAATCGATCCATCGCTTCAGCTATCCGGAGCTCCGTTCCAGGTTAATCCCACCATGCGTTAAGCACGCGCATCCCTGGCAGCAGCTCAGGAGCCGCCGCAGGAATGCCAAACATATATCCCTCGGCAATACTATCAGGCTCAAGCTCCTCCATCCACGTCGCGACTTCAGCCTTCGAGGCCCGGGTCAGGAAATAAACTCTTTCGGAAAAGGGCCACATCCCCTGATCGGATACCTCAATCTCGTTGATCTCGACCAGCACGTCCTGCACAGATTCCCGGTCGCGGATGGAGAGCAGCGTTTGATAGAACCGGGGTATCCCCGGATGCGGTTCCAGGTTGCAACCGATGGAACCCAGGTCGTCGTTCTCAACGAAAAAGTCTTCCAGAGAGACGGCGGGCAGCGGCTGACCCTCGACGCCGCAGCCTTGCTTCAGCGCCTTTGCGATCAAAGCTTCCCGGTATGACATACGCAAATGCTCCTTAGATCAGCGCTTGAGATCTCGCGCCGCAGCCTCCGGAATCATCGACATCGCGCCGCGAGGACACTCCTGCACACAGATACCGCAGCCCTTACAGTGGTCCACGTCAATGGCGAACCCCCAGTCTGCTTGCTGAATGACGGATGAATCGGGACAGTAGCGAAAACAGTTTCCACACATATTGCAGATCCCGCAGTTGAAGCAGCGCCGGGCCTCTTCGACCGCCGCGGCGTTATCCAGCGCCAGGTTGATCTCGCGAAACGCTGTCCCATTGGCGCCGCGGGAGAGATGGGGGAGCACGGCGCGGGACACGGGCGGAAAGTAATCCAGGTTAATCTCTGAATATGGCACGATCTTTTCAATGGCCGGCGCCGGCTCACCCCGACGCCAGGCGTGATAATTCTGCATGGAGACTGCGCCGGCGCTCCCGAGCCGGATACGCGCAGCCAGATCATCCGTGGGAAGCGCTCGAAGGTAGGTGTCGATCCCAATCGCCGCCCGTTTGCCCGATGCGATGGCGTTCACCACATTGTAAGTTCCGGTGACGTCCCCCGCCGCGAAAACACCGGCGGCCTCGTCCCGATCGCCGGTATCACACGAAGATCTCATTTCGCCCCAGGCGCCGGTGGAGAGACGCGGGACGCTCGCAAACTGAGGCGGCAGAAACTCCAGACTCGCCTGCTGCCCTACCGCGTAGATGAGAGCGGCCGCGCTGACTTGCGTGAGCGGCTCGGAACCGGTGATGAATTCAATCGATCCATCGGTCCTTCGGTTTGTTCTGTCCACGCTTGAAAACTGAATCGTTAGACCGCTGCTCGCGGCGGAAATGGCGACAGCAAGGCAGCCGTTCCGGATTCCAATCCCTTCCTGTTCGGCGGCGGTGATCTCCTCGGGATGAGCCGGCATGGCTCCTCGCGCTTCGGGCGCGAACAGGATTACCGAGGTGGCGCCAAGCCGAAGAGCGGACCGGGCCGAGTCGATGGCGACATCGCCGCCGCCAAGAATCACGATCGTTCCCGACAGCCCGCAAGCCTCATTCCGCGACACCGCCTGCAGGAATGGGAGGCCCGCCATGATCCGCGGATCATCCGGCGCCGCTATCGTGAGCGGTCGCGGCTGTGGCAGCCCGGTGGCCGTGATAACCGCCGCATGCGTCCGCCGAAGATCGGCGAAAGAGAGATCGTCGCCGATCCGGACACCGCAGCGGAACTCCACACCAAGCTTTTCCAGGCGCGAGACCTCGCGAGCGACAACGTCTACGGGAAGTCGATAGGGCGGAATCCCCAGCGCCAGAACCCCACCCGGCCGATCCTGCGCCTCATAGACTGTGCAGCGATAGCCCAGCCGGGTGAGGTGGTAGGCCGCAGTCATGCCTGCCGGGCCCGATCCAATAACGCCGATGGTTTCGGGATAACGGACTGGCGCCTCTTTGACATCGCACGAAGCGCCTCGATCGCCGAAGGCGCGTTCCAGGGCATTAATGGCTACGGCGCCATCATAGGATGCGCGGTTGCAGACCGATTCGCAGGGGTGATAGCACACCCGCCCGGTGATGGCGGGAAATGGACTCTCTTCCAGGAACGATTGATTCGCCAGGTCCTCGCGGCCCTCCGCTACCAGGTTGAGCGCCCACGCGATATCATGGCCGGCCGGGCAGCCCGCACGACAGGGTGAAGTCTTGATGGAGTCATCGTAGATCGGCCGTTCATAGCGCTGGAATCCCGTCTTGATGCGGGTGCTGGACTCACTCGAGTGGTATCGACGCTGGGCGGCTGTTTCCAGGTGTATTCCGCCCGATTCTACCATTGTCAAGCGCTGTCACTCCCGTGAACATTGGACATCCAGGCCGGCGCAACGTGGGAAGCCTCTTTTCCGGGCGCCAGGAATGCGACCTGCGAGTAACCTGCGCGCAAAGCACGGATATTGGGTTCCGGATACCGGCTGATAGGGCCCCGCATTTCAGGCGTCACCGCCTCAAGAGACTCCAGTGTAAGCAGCCCCGAAGCCGCGGCAAAGGCGCCCGGCATCACCGTGCTCAGAGCGGGAACGCTCCCCTTCATGAGCCCGCATTCGCGGGCGATCTGAGCGCCGTCCAGCAGCGCGACGCGAAATCGGTGGAGCCGATCCAACTGCGCAGCGGCGGGTCGGGCGTTCGCCACAACCATCATGCCGGTCGGCCAGGATTTTGTGAGATCATATTCCTCCAACAGCGTCAGGTCAAACAGGATGACGATTTGAGGATTCCGGATCCAGCTCGGATCGGCGACGCGCGACCTGTCCCCATTATAGCGGATCGCATACGTGACCGGCGCGCCCATCCGGTCCGCGGAATAGCGCGGCTGTCCCTGCGGGTTCATTCCGGCCCGGTAGAGCGCCAGGGTAAGCAGATCACCCGCCGTCTTGGCGCCCTGCCCGCCCCTGCCCCAGATGACGATCTCTATGCGTCTCGACGTCAACATCGTAGCTTTCCAACTCAAACCCCGAAGCGGCCATCTCCACCACGGCTTCCACCGCCACCTATGTTCTAACGGTCCCAGTCCCCCAATCCAGCCAGCGCAGCCATGGACTGGCGTCGATGGCGGCGCTCAGGGACCGGCGCTCACTATACACGTGTAAGAGCAATAGTAGCGGAACAGCGGCGGCGCGCGCCCAGACAGGCGCGGCAGTGGCAATCTGAAGCCCCAGAATCGCGCCGATCAGGTTTGCTCCCACATCTCCTAACATCCCGCGGCGAGCGGCGTCAACCGGCCAGTAGACCAGCACCGGCCCCAAAGCCAGGCCAAGTGGCCAGAGAGGCGCGTCGGCGCTTATGACGAAAAGGGCCAGGCAGCCCGCAATCCAGGCGTTGCAGGCGCGAGCCGGCCTCACGTCGAGCAGATTCAGCGCATTGGCCGAGAGCGCGACAATCGCCATCGTCAATATAGCCTTAACTGCAGGCTGACGCAAAATCAGGAGGGCGGCTGTGAACGCAATCGGAGGGATCAACAGCGCCTTTACGGCGCCTGTGGTGATGCGCCCTCTCAGTAGCTCGCTGAAGTGCCCGCGGAACCCACCGACACTCCGCGACCCGTGCCGATCGTCGAGCAACCCGAGCAGCCCTACCGCGAACGAGATCATCGCGAACGTAAGCGCAAGTTGGCGATAAGAGGGGAACAGGATCGCAGCGAACAGATAACCGGGCACAACAGCCGCCCAGATCGCGACGCACACACTCGCTGCAATGGGCTTTCCCTCAAAATTCGTTTTGAGAAGCCCAAGCGAAGCGGCATGCCGGCAGACGAGACGCTGTATACCGGCGCTGATAAACGTGACGCCAGTCGCCAGAAAAGTGAGCGCCATCAAACGCGCCGGCGCGGCGACTCCGCCGCTTTCGGGAGACATGTCAATGATTCCGGCCACGCGAGAGAGCGCGCTTCAGCAGCGTGAGGCCAATGTCTCGAAACTGCCGTGCCCGGTGAATGTTTGCTCGCCAATCCCTTCCGGTGACCCGGTGAGTCATGCCCGTCTCCACTTCGAGCACACGATAGCCCCGCCGCAGCGCATCGATGGTGAGCGCTGTCTCAACGCCAAATCCCTGTTCGAACCCACCGCACTCCTCTAACAGCGTGCGGACGACACATCGCTGCCCCGAGAGGGGCGCGGTCATCCCGCGCCCGGTGAGAGCTCGGATTCCCCAGCGCGCCAGCTTTACCGCGAATCCGAACCCTCCTCCGGCCGCCGTTCGCCGGAAAGTCGCAATGGTCATATCCGCGCCGCCGCTCAGGATCGGCGTCACGAGGCGAATACCCTCCGCCGATGAATCGTTCAGGTCCGCGTCCAGCAGCAGCAGAACCGGCTCGGTGGTCTGGCGCAATCCGGCGTTGAGAGCGGCGCCCTTCCCCCGATTCCGTGGAAGCCGTATCACCGGGTCGGCCCCGGAAGCGCGAGCGGCGTCGAACGTGCCATCCATCGATCCATCATCTATCACGACGACGCGGCTAACACCCGGTATCCCGAGCGCGGCCTTTATCGTTTCCCCCACCCGGTCCGCTTCATTGTACGCCGGGATGAGGACGGCAACACCGCTCACGGGCGCGTGATTCCGGGCAGCAGGAAATCGGCCTCTACCCGGGTGCCGTAGTGGCCGGCGTACCCCAGCGCAGCCCAGACCAGAGAAACCTGCCCCTCGGGAGTTTCTACGTCATCCACCGATGAGACCCCAAGACGCCGGAAGTAGGTCGCGGCCGTTTCCGCGGACGCGCTCGACTCGCACTCCACAACTCGCACGTTCTGGGCTTCGAAGGCCGACACCAGCGGCGTCTCGGGCGTTTCGCCGCCCTGCAGCGCATGCAGCCGATCCTGGGATTCGACCCGGCTCAAGAGCACGACGAGATCGGGACGTACATTGTAATCGCCCACCCGGTCAAGAGCCGCATTCCGATGCACGAGAGCGGCAGGGAGCAGCGGATCAGTTCCCGTGGCGATCGTCTGACCGAGAGCCTGCGCAATGGCGTCGGCAGGCGCCTCTCCGGGCGGTGCGTGAATCCGGCTGAGAATTTCCTGAGCATCCGCCACGTCGGGCGGAACCAGAGACCCACGAATAATCGTCTCATTGAGGCGGCGCGCGCCGGCCAGGTAGAGCGTATTCCAGATGGAATCGAGCAGCGTCTGCGCCGGCGGCGGCCCAACACTTACCAGCGCCACCGTCCGATTCGCCAGTCGCCCGCTGATGCTGAGGATGGCGAGCCGCTTGACCTCGTGCTGGAGCCGTCCCTGTACAGCGCCCAGACTGACCGATGTTTGCTGCAGCTGCTTGTTCTCATCCTCAACAGCGTTGTCGTGCCGGCGCACCGCGTTGATCTGCGCTCGCAGCGGCTCGACTCCAATCGAAAGCGAAACGCCGTAGCCAATAAACATCCCGACACCGAGCGCCAGGAAGACCGCTATGAGGCTAGCGAGATGAAAGCGGAAATCTCTCATGAATCCCCTGACACTTCGCAGGCAGGCCCGGCTCCGAGCTTGAAAAACCGGAAGCCGGGATCTGGAAGTCCCGTTCGGAGGTGATGCGTATTATAATCCATAGCCGCGCAGCCAGTGGCTGAAAACAGTATACGCCAACAAGAAGAGCGCTCGCAGACCGGGTGAGAGCATTGCGATGGCGGCCAGGGGCAGCGCGGCCGCCGCAACAAGATACCAGGCGTAGCCAAGACCGGTATCCTTCTGGTACAGCGCGCCGACTCCGCGGGCGTCCACCAGCCTTGATCCTACCCGGAGCCGCACCAGGAAAGTGCTCGCCATTCCCGATCGACCCTTATCTAAGAAGTCGACCAGGCTGAAATGCGTTCCCACGGCAACGATGATCTCGGCGCCCTTTTCGTAGGCGATCAGCATCGCCATGTCTTCGCTGGTGCCCGCCACCGAAAACACCTTCGCCTCGATCCCGAGCCGCTGGAGACGCTCCATTCCCGGAGAATCGATCCGTGCCGGCGGTTCCATTGCGGAATTATCCGTCTGCGCCTGCGCCGTTCCGTCGGCCGGCGTGAGAACGGCCGAATGAGCCGCGCCGTTGCCAGATGCCGCGGAAGCAGCTGGCACAATTGTGATGGAAACGGATGCGCCGGATCCGGTCGCGGTCCCGTTGGAGATCGCTCCGGACGCCGACGAAGCCTCTTCCGTCTTCTGGCCTTCGGCGCCTTTGCTCTGGAGCGACGCGCGGCTGGGCGGATAGGCGTGCGCCACGATTTCAGCGCCGCAGCGAAGAGCCGCATCGCTGACGCTGTCCATATCCCCCACGATCAAATGCGGCTTCAGCGGTGGTTTCAGCTCCAGCAGCGCGTCCGCCCCTCCGTCCACCGCAATAATCACCGGATTCACGTCGCGCACGTAAGGTAGAATGGCGTCCAGATCCCGTTTGTACCCCTCGCCGCGCACCACGATCACAGCGTGCCGCTGGGCGATAGAAGTCTTGATTTCGGGCATCTCCAGGCGATCCAGGACGAGATCCCGCTCCCGCTCGATATAATCGAGCGTGTTCCTCGCGAACGCCTCTATTTCGGCGCCGAGGGATGATCGAGCCTGCTGGAGCAGTTTTTCGACTTCCGCGTGCTCCAGCCACCGGGCCGGAAAAAACCGGCCGCCATATTCCACGCCATCCTCGCGAATCTCGATCGTACGGCCCTCGCGTACGAGGGACATGAGCGCGGATTCATCG
>DASRZA010000413.1:0-7945 GCA_035686845.1 Armatimonadota bacterium
CCAGCCACGCGTCTGTCATCCTGCAGGCGGCGGTCATCCGGTACCGGATCGTCCCGATGCGCGAGCTGATGGACCCCGCGACCGTGCAGCGCGACGCGGCGCTGGCGAAACTTCCGACGCCGAAGGATGCACTTCTCGGAATGGATGCTGGCCCCGGGGCGAAGAACCCCGCGGCCGTGGTTCTGTCTTCCGAGTGGATGGCGCGCGCCGTCCAGCTTCCCCCGGCGCCGCTGCTTCGCTGGCAGCTTCTTTCCTGGCTGGGGGATCACGATAGCTTCAACGTCGTGGCTGATCAATATACGCTGTCTCAACATCTTTCTGCGGAGCGTGGAACCTTAGCTAAAGTCCTGAAATCGGCATCCGTCAGGTTCGACTCGGTCTTCAAGCAGGACGGCGAATTCTTGCTGGCCCGTCGCATACCGTGGCCGGATGACGACGCGGCGGAAATCCCCTGGCCGTTTCCGGAGCGCTGGATCGCGCTTCAGTCCAGCCACAAGTATCTCACTCTGGATAATTGCGAAGCAATGGCCGCCTGCACGGACGATCAGTTGATCGGTCTATGGGCCTACGCGGATGGCGCTGTCGACTTCACAAAGGTGATCAAATCGGTCGCCATCGATAACGACGCGCGGTTCCTGCTAACGCTGCTCGGGCAGGCGCCCGTGAGAGTAAAGCGCCGGGTGACGCTCCCCGCAGGGCTTCCTCTCGCCGCCCTGAAACTGAGTCCGGAAGCGTTTGCCCCGGGGGGCATGCCGGTGCTGCGCGAGTCTGTGTACTCCGGGTATTCACTGACCGCAGAGGTCGGCGCGCCGGCAGCACCATACGATCCGCTCACTGGCCCCCCGCGGATCAATTTAACGCTGGGCCAGCGCGAGACGGCGAAGAGGAGCGGGGGTGTGCTGGTTTTGATGAAAGATATGCTTATTCCTGATCAGGCGCCGCGCGTCGTACTGCAGCTTTCGCGCCAGGGGTCCGGCGAGCCGCCGATTCCCGTCGCCACGCTCTGGCCGGTGGTCATCGGACCCTAGCAGCATTGGAGCACGATACGTGTCCGAACGCGGATTCACAAAATGGCGCCGTCTACTGTCTGCAGGTCCGACCTGGCGATGCGCCGGATGCGCCCGTCATGCCCACGATCCCCGAGCGCAGGTCGCAGTGTTCCAGTTGCTCGAGCGTAGGATTAATCTGGGCCTCGGTGGTAAAGAGGTTTCCCTCTGGAATTGCTGGCGGCTGAAGTCCGCGCAGCCGTTGAGTCTTTGCAATCCGTGTGCTCCACCTAGGGCCTCCTCGGCTGCGCCGAAAAGAATCCTCACGGTTCAACTGGGGGGACCAGACGAGGCGGGCGCATAGCGCGGATGGCCTCTACCGCCTTGCGTAGACCCGAACATACTTGACGTGCAGGTACGCGTGCGTGAGGTGGGGGTCGATCCCGTCGTCCGGCCAGCCCTGCCGCATGGCCAGGCTGACCAGCAGGTAGAGTGGAACCCGCGCCGCTACGGGGGTTTTCATCTGCTTGAATGCCCGGCCATCGAAGTAGAAGGTGACGTGCTTCCGTGTGATCATGACGCCATAGTCGTGGAACCCACTCTCCATACCGGGGGCGGCGATGGCGCCCTGATCCATCGAGTGCGGACCGTTCGTGGGCCACAGGTGCAGGGTGGCGAAATCCACGTAAGGCAGCGCTCCGTAGTGCTCCACGACGTCGATCTCACACCGGGTGACGTTGGTGATGTCCGGGCGCGCCAGGGACGGCTGATCGAGCAGCCAGAATGCCGGCCATGGCCCGACGCCCCTGGGAAACCGCGCCCGCATCTCGAAGTAACCGTACTTCTGCGAAAAGCCCTGGCCCTCGCGGTTCACCGACACGATCTGGCCCGAACGCCACACGCCGTGCTGCTTCACGGCTGCGATCCGGAGGGCGCCGTGCCGGACGCGGAACGGGATTCCGTTCTCCTCGGGCGTAAAGGCGGCGCGGCCGTACTGGATTGGCGTGCGCGTGAAGTTGTACCACCCCGGCGTATACCAGCGCGACCCGGCGCCGCCGGAAGCAACGTTCAGCGGACCATCGAATTCCTCATCGAATGTCAGCGCGTAACCCGCCAGGTTCAGTGTCCGGGGCGGCAGTTTGGGGAGCGGGGCGCCTCCGCGTACCTTCACACTGCCAATCCGGTATCCCATCAAACCTGGAACAGCGCTGATTCCAGGGCCGGTCTGCAGCGTCTGCGGGGTGAAGTGGAAGCGCCCGGCAAAAGAATACAGGTCCAGGATGATGGCGTACGTACCGTTCTTCGTACCTGCCGGCACGTAGAGGTTGTAGGTATCGGTCACGCGGCCCGACCAGGTCGAGGTCGGGGTCGAAGGCGTGTAGTAGCTCCGCAGCAACATCTTACCGTCCGGCCCCTGCAGGTTCATGAAGACGTTACAGTCGTACCCCATCGGGCTGGCGTCCCAGGAAACCTCCACCGGGACGCAGCTGCCCGGCCGGCAGACCTTTGCGCTGACCACCGCTCCCGTCAGCGTGACCAATGACGGGTGCTCGCCAGGCGCCGCCGCTGCCGAAGCTCGGTCCGCAATTGCGATCACCGTTGGTGTTCTATGCGGAGTCGCAATTCCCGGCTTCCCCGCCGGGACACACAGAAAGGTTACTGCCACCAGGAAACCAACCGGAAACCCGATGCGAAGGCGGGTTCGCGGCCGCTTCGCATGCATATTCAAATCGGTCACTGCTCTTACTCCAGCGGGGCACGGATTGCGGATGAACTTCCATGACGTGATAGGTAGCGGTTAGCTTCTCCTCATATCATCTTAGACGCGAGCGCCTGCCGATTCGGCTGCGAGCCACGGGCAGCGCTGCGATCGGTAGACAGGACACCGGTGCGAGCCTGCGGCTGGTGGCTATGCTGCTCCACCGGGCGCACGCGCGCCCGGGCCTTGTCGTCTGCGCCATCCGGAACCATTGCGCGGCGGAGGGGAAACGCGGTAGAATCTATCTGTTGAACGTGGTTCAGGGCGCCCGACCGGCAATTACGTCGGGTCCGGGCCGAATGGGAGGACCAACCGGTGACAGTGACACTTTTGGAAAACGAGCTGGGGAGGCTTGACGCACTCTTCGAATTGCCGCGCTGCGAGAGGGTCCATCGTTACCTGTGTAATAATCAAGAACTGTTGTCGGCGGTTCTTGAAGCCTGGGAGGAGATTAACTCACGGTTCCCGGGCGCGAGCCAGGTTCTCGACCTCGTGGATGATCCGGAGATTGAGAACTACAGATTGCTGGTCCTCTACATAGTCACCTCCTTGCCCCAGGATGACGTGTATGCTCGAATGGACCGGCTTTATGAGGACTGGTGGCTGGATCGAGAACCAGACGTTAGCGACCAATTGTGTTTCGTGCTCCGGCGCATTTGATGTTCGACTGGTCTGATTATCTGGAGCTATCGCGTCAGTTGGTCGGAGAGTCCGGCGCCACCATCCAGGAAGCGCGGCAGAGATGCGCCATCAGTCGGGCCTATTATGCGGCGTTCTGCCGCACGATGGACTATCTCGTGAATCATGGGACCACGATGACGGGAACGGGGGATGACCACCGATTTATTCAGGACAGGCTCAGAGTCCATGGCCGTCGCGGGAAGTACATCAGCTCCTTGCTTTCGAGCATGCGGGTAGATCGGAACCTCGCAGATTACGACAACGAGTTCCCAGGAGTCGCCAAAGCGGCCATGGATACGATACGCGACGCGGAGTTTGTCATAGCCGAGATAGCTCGTCTACCGCGGTGATAATGCCGGCGGGAGTGTCGCCGGCCACGTACGCCGGGCGCGCGATGGCCCCGCCGGCAGATAGCGATCTCGGAGTGCCTGTGGCTTCTCCCTTAAGTGGTCTGTCGCTTTCGAGACGGCAATAGGTTCCGCTGCCGGCGTGCGGGTGCGGCCATGTACAAGAGGAATGACGGGCGGCTTCGGTCAATGTGGCGAGGAGACCCGCCTGCGCCGGTGTCGCCTGATGGGAGGCCGCGTACGCGCCACCTCCATGGGCATGTCTGGTAGCTGAAACTACGATGCCCCTGAACGAAGTGCGAAGCATAAAATGGCAACCGGTGTACGCCCCCGCTGATGGGGTTTCGAGAGGATGACGTGAGAGGAGACGCAGAATGGAAGAAAACAGCGCCGGGGAGATAGGACTCGACCAGGTCGACGCGGTGCTGGCGTTCCTACCGTTGTTCGATGTCGAGCGGCCCGTGTTCGGCGCCATGGTAAGCAACCCGGGCGAATTTCCCCACTTCAACGCGAGCGAAAACGTAGAACGCTTCGTCCGAGCGCTCTACGATGAGGGATTCATCCTCTCCTTCGATTGGGCGAAATGGCGGGATGAGTCAAGACGATTCCTGGAGGAGCCGGGAGCTCTCGAGACCGCTGACCTCGACATCCTACGTAAGCTCTTCACCACTATCGTTCGCGCCGATCGGTTCTGCGAGGGTTATCTCGCTGGCGAACTTGAGAATGGTCACGTGACGGCTATTCTCCGGCGGCTAAAACAGATCCGTGCCACCTTACCGTAGCGCGGGCCCTCGCCTTTGAATCAGCGCGCTCCGGCCGTCACCGCGTTACCTTAGACTCCACCTATAGGAATGCGCTCCGCCGCGATTCGGCAGTACTCAACCTTCAGCTCAACCCCGAGGAACCGACTGCCGTGGGTGGGGGCGCCGCCCTTCGCGCCAGCCGCGGCGGAAGAGAAGCATGGCATTCTCCAGGGCCGAAATTCGAGTGCTCTTATTGGCCGCTGACAGGTTCATTTGTCCAGCAGCCCGGTCCAGCCGGTTCCCTCATCGCTGGCGAGGAACGCGATGGCCCGGCCGATGAACCGGGCGCAGAGCGGCGGCGACAGCGCCTGAAAATGGTCCCACGCCGCAGCCCGGTCTTCGTCGTATTCCGCGGCAGCATCGGGATTCGCATCCAACCAGGCTAGCCGGACAGCGTGCCCGATCACGATGTCCAGGACGATGGTGTCCTCAACCCGAAAGCCATCGTCCTTCTCGGCGAGAGTGGCGAGCGCCAGCAGCGCTTCGATGTTGAGCTGCCGGTACTCCGGCGCTTCGATCTTGTTGAGGAGATGCTCGATCCAGAGGGCGAAGTTGCTTTCTCCCGGCGTCATTTCGGAGAGAATCAGCGCGCTGTCCAACCGGTTCCGCCGCGCCAGCTTGTCGCCTATCACCAGTCCCTCGCAGCATCGAAGCAGCCGCCATACGCGGGGATAAAACGCTTCGGGAAGGCGCGTCAGCGATCCCTCGCGTTCCCGCCACCGGCGCCAGTCTGTCTGCGATCCTTCCGGCAGAAGTCGCTGGCCCGGCGCCGCCATCGGCCGGCTCACGCTCAGCGTCTCCTGCTGATGCAGGAGCGCGCCGGTCCGGGTATAATCCTGCAGGATTCCTCTCAGCCGGGCCTGAACCTCGTAAGGGCTGAGATGCATGAGCCGCTCGTACGCTTCATCCTGGCGGCAGCCGAGCTCGTCGGCCAGATTGGCTGTGATCATCAGGATAAGATACGCGGCGCGGAGTGTTAAGAGACCGTGAAACAGCCGGGGCTCGGCCTTGATCAGCAGCCCGAGGTAGACCAGAATCTCCTGGCTCAGCACTCTCGCCCGGACATCCTCGGACCCGAGAATTCGAATGCGGGCCATGATCTCCTCTGGCGGCATTGGCCGGGTGATGACCGACTCATCGGTGAAGGCTTTCCCGACGGCGATCTGCTTCTGGCGAACCAGGATGTCGGTCACCGCGTCGGTGAGCCCAACATCGACCCGATCCAGCAGCCCCGCTGCCCGCCGGATCACGCTCCAGAGCGGTCCGCCGTCGGCGTTCCCCTGAGCGGCGGTGGCATAGATCTCTTCCAGAAGAGCCTCTATCGTGATCGGATCGTCGGTGGGATGCAGGTTGACTGCGAATTGCAGCCCATGCCGCCGGGAAAGGCTTTGCAGCAGCTCGACCTGTTCGTAGAGATTTTCGGAGCGCCGCAGCCGTTCCTGAAGCCAGTCGTCATCAATGCAGCGCTCGATCTCGCGCTCCTGATCCGCGGAGAGTGGAACGGTCCGTTCGAACGCGAACGACAGGGATGGCTGCCGGGGCGTCTCCACGGCCAGCGGCGCATCGGTGAACTCAAAATCGTGCAGGTAATCGATCCGCTCCAGACATCCCGTATGCATCAAGGCCTGAAGCCGGCCGACCTTCACCAGGACATCGCCAACCCTCCCATCCCGCAGCGCGGCGATCAGTCGCAGCAGCGAGTCCTGCCTCATCGTCGACATTGTGCGCGTGAGAAGGAGCGTCAGAGTGGGCTGACCTGGCTGTCGCCAGTGACGCCTGATGTACGCCAACTCGCTCGCCATCTGAGATACCAGAAAGTGGTGGTCAAGCGTGAGATAGAACTGCTGCGGGTCCAGGAATGAGGGGAGAAATACCATGAGCTGACCGCGGATCCGGAAGACCTTGGACGTGGTCAACGAGCGTAACCGTCGGATCGGCCGGCCGGTTAGCCCGAGGCGGTCGTTCCGGCCGATCTGGTGATAGGCGGCTGATAGCTCGCCGGCTCGGCGGACCTCAATCGGCGCGATCTGGGCGGGCGTCTGCGTCTCGATCCCGTAGGCCTCCAGTTCATGCTGAAGAGACTCGCTCTCCGCCAGCAGCACGATCTGGACCACCGGGTCCCTCTCCAGCCCAAGCCGGCGGCGGCGGCCCAGGGGATCCAGCTCCTCCGGGTCGAGCAGTTCCTCAAATATCATCTGCCCCACGTAATAGAGGCTCTGCGCCCACACCAGCGGGACATTCGCATTGGGGAGCCGGCGCTGGCTGCCGGGGTCCAGCTTTTCGCCGTTAATGGCCGGTATTGGCACGAAGTAAAGCTCCGGCAGCAGGTCCAGGCCGCTCTGCGTCACGGCAACGCCGCGCAGCTTCTTGATGTACTCCTCGGCGCCCTCCCTATCACCACGGAAGAGGCAGTCCAGCAGCAGGAACGTGAAAAAGAGCGGCCATTCGCACTCGATCTGCTCGAACTGTCTGAGCTCCCACGGCTCATAATGAATCCGTCCGGTGTCCTCAATTACCGTCTGGTGGCCGTCTCGCAGGAACCGCTTACAGCCGTACCGGCCCTGCAGCAGCCGGATGACGCGAGACCGGGTCTCGTCCACCATCGCCGCGTCTTCCACCGCGAAGGCGGGAAAGCCGATGATGGTCAACAGAGCGGAGTCGACCTCCTTCGAACGGGATTCCCGGGGAAGCAGCGACTCCAGTGTGATCCGCGCCCGGGCGATCTCATCCTGCAGCACGTGCAGGACGGAGGCCTGGCTTCCTCGGACGCCGAAAAGATCCAGCCCGTTCAGCGCCTCCAGGGCTGCTTTCGCCATGCCAATGGAGCTGGCGTTCAGCTCGGCGGATCCGCTGTTGATCTTATTGCCCCGTTCCCAGATCCCGTAGTCCGGGGTGCGATAGGCCCGGCCGATATAGTAGAGCAAGTTCTGGACGAAGTTCACCTCGTCAATGGTGAACACGATGTGGAGGCCGGACGCGGTCATCTGGCCCAACATCAGCAGGAAGAGAGCCGTGGCGTCGATCTGGAGATGGCCCCACTCATGATCGCCGACTACTGTGCCGCCCGAAGTCGTGCTGTACTTGGCGTGGAGAGCGTCGTCGGGGGACTGAGTCTGCTTGAACCGCTCGACTTTCGGCGCCTGGCGCATCATGGCGGTAAGTAGTCCGCGCATGAGCTTGACGACACTCTGCTCCAGCTCATAAGTACGGCCCCGGTCGTTATCGACCCGCCGGTACGCCAGCGCCAGGCCCCACGCCGCCAGGATGCTGTAAACATTATCTCGCACCCAGGCGTGGGTGTAATCTCCATGCGCGGTAACACCTGTGCTGGCAGGCAGCAGCCCGGTCACAGGATCCTGCCGGGACAGG
>DASRZA010000414.1:0-2149 GCA_035686845.1 Armatimonadota bacterium
ACCGAACCCTACTCATCAAGCGATTCCTTTCAACCGGCGCCCACTATCGGCGCCCTTTCCGATTCCCCTGACATGATGTCGGAGAACCCGTCGGATGGAGGCGCGGGGTCGGATGTGATTTCAATCCGAGGCCGAAAGACCCAGTGCCGGCTCATGAAGAAGTTCCAGAAGAAAACGCACCCGGCGGCCGCTAAGAACGCCCCGTCCTTGCCAATGATGAACGTGGTCACCATGGCGTTCAACGTTTCGTGCCGCATGATCGCGATCAGGTGGCAGAAGCCAAGGTTGAGTATTACATTGAATCCAAATCCCACCAGGTTCACAATTCCGTACCGGATGTACGCGCGGGCGCCGGCCCCTCGCTCCCTGAAGGTGATTCGAGAGTTGAGGATGAAGGCCGTGGTAACCGTAATGGCGAAGGCGATCGCCAGCGCGCAGCTCAAACGGAGGTTATCATCGGGAATCGCTGTTTGAAGCGCGCGGGAGCTGAAATCGTAGATGAAAAGAGAGAGGCAGAAATTCACCACCCCCACCGACATAAAATGGAACATCTCCCGGAACACCGGCCGGCGCAGGTACGCTGGCAGCGGTATGGGAAACCGTGATGACCACGAGGAACTGGGCGCCAACGAACACCTCTTCAACAGAACAGACACGAATCCCGCGGTCATATCCTGACCCGGCGGTGGCCGGCGCAATCCGGCTCCTCTAAAGGATACCGTACTTTGCCGGGGCAGGCAAACAGCAGCGCTCGTCGAACCCAGCAGCGTGCGGCCGGTTGTGTTGATCCTCAGCCCGAAGGTCTGGTATAATCTCGGTGGCGCTCATCCGCAGGGGCGCTCACATGGCCCGTTCGCCAAGCGGTAAGGCAGAGGTCTGCAAAACCTTTATCGGCGGTTCGACTCCGCCACGGGCCTTCCCCCTACTTCGCCCCTCTGAACTCCCTCAGAGGGGTTTTTTATGCGCCCCTAACACCCGGTTCGGCTGGCTATCTGAGCAGAAAGTGGGCATTCGGGACTCCGCTGCCATGATCACACCGCGATTCACGCCAGCAAAACGCGCCCGAACTATCATGACAGCGACCGGGTGTCTTGAATCTCCATGGGGAGGTGACTTTGGTATAATGAGGATGACTGAGTAGAGCCTGAGAATGAGAGCGCTGGCGGCCAAATCCGCCGCCAGCTGCGAGGAAACGGCTGACACTGGGCTCCAATTTGGGCGAACGGAGAGGTAGATGGCAGTGGACGAGAGGGTAAAAGACGCGCTGCGGCTCGAGAACTTATCAGTGCCGCCCGAATTGCCGGTAATAAGCATCTCCGTCGAGGATTACGTCGACTGGACTGGTGACGATGCGCTCCGGGTGTCCGTCTTGCTGAGTGAGGATTTTGATGAATTTAAGGATACGGGCGAGGCGGCTATTAAGTTCAATATGTCTATTCTCGACAGCCTCATCGAGCACGGAATCGAGCTTCATCCTTATGTCTGGTTTATGAAACCGAGCGATCTGCTGCCTGAGCCGAAACCGAAACGCCACAATGCACGACGAGCTGCTTGAGCAGGCGCGACGACTCGCGAACATGGACAGGCGGCGGCCAAAGCAAGCAAATCTTCGCCGCGCAGTCTCGGCTGCGTACTATGCGCTCTTCCATTTTCTCGTGGATCAGTCCTGCCGTGCAATGATTGGGACACAGCATCCGAAGGCGCCCTACCGCCAGGTCCTGGGCCGGGCCTTTAACCATGCGACGATGAAGAAGGCATGCAAGTCGTTCTCCGGCGGCGCACTGCGCGCTGGAGTTTCGAAGGGCCTTCCCCCACCTTCGCAGTGCCCGCGGATGTCCGTTCTCTTGCTAAAGCGTTCATAGATCTTCAACAGAAGAGGCATCTCGCCGATTACGACCTGACCGAGCGTTTCACGCGTTCGGATGTGCTGGGGATAATCCAGCAAGCCGGCAACGTCATTACGAGCTTCCGTCGCCTCGGTGCATCTAACGCGAAGCGATGCTTCCTGGCCTGTTTATGGGCGTGGAGCGAGCTTGAACGGCGCTGAGAATCAGGCGAGAAAACGCATCCGGCCCGGCTTGGTCGAACTGTTCGAGCGTCTCCCTGGCGCGGCTGCAACGCGTCCGGGCCAGGAGCTACTTGTGGATTG
>DASRZA010000415.1:0-35644 GCA_035686845.1 Armatimonadota bacterium
CGGGCGGTTATCCCTACTTCATCCAGTTCATCTGCCGGGATGTGTACGACGCGTTTCTGCAGCAAATCGAAACGGACCAGGCGCCAACAATTCCCATTGAGGAGATTACGCGCAAGCTGGACACCGACTTCTTCGCCGGTCGCTGGGCCCGTGCGACGGACCGACAGCGAGAACTGCTCCAGGTCATCGCTGGCGTGGAAAATGCCTCTGATG
This sequence comes from Armatimonadota bacterium, assembly GCA_035686845.1. Classification (GTDB taxonomy): domain Bacteria; phylum Armatimonadota; class DASRZA01; order DASRZA01; family DASRZA01; genus DASRZA01. Next base: position 214 of record DASRZA010000415.1, read on the forward strand.
AGTTTTCGGTTCATGGCATCGCAGAGAAGTCCCGCAGTTTGCTAAAGAAGCCGTTCAGCGCCAGTCATATCAGCCAGATGCTGGCGGCTCTTTGCAGCGCGGGTCTGGTTTACCGGAACCGGCACGGGCGATACTCCTTTGCCGTTCCGCTCCTGGACCGGTTCATCCTCCGGCAGCCGATGGAAAATCCGTAATTCGGCGGGGGGACGCGCCGCATGGGATCTCGTTCCCATTACCGAAATGGCGCGCCGGGTGGCAGACCGGTATGCGGCGGGAGCGGCTGAGGTACGGCCCAAACTTCTCTGGACGCGGCGCCTTCGGTAAAGTTCTGGTCAAATGATTTCACCACGTAATAGTACGTGACTCCCGGTGTCACGCTGCTGTCGATCAGATCCGTGCTGAACGGGTCGCTGCCATTTACCCTCGTCGGATGGCTGCCGGGCGTTGTCCCGCGAGAGACGTTGTAGCCAAACACATTGGCGACGGCGCTCCAGGAAAGGTGAACATTCCCGGGGCCGCCGCTCGCGGTGAGATCGCCTGGCGGCGGGGGTCCCGGAGGAGTGGGGCCTTCCTGAACGGTGATGGTTATCGCGCCCGGAGTGAGAACGGCCTGCGCCTGGGCGGGGGTAAACTGCAGCGTCTGGGCGCCGACTCCGATAGAGACTGGCGCCTGGGGTCCGAGCCCGGTCATCCAGGTCCGAATCGAGTACTGGCCCGGTGGAACGAACTGGTATTGCAGGTCCTTCTGGTTCCAATCCGTCGTTTCCGACTCGGTTGCGCCCGGCATGAGTGAAGTGTCAATAGGTGTGTAAACACCGTTGTTGTCGACGAAGCCACCGCCAACCGCCCCATCGCCAAGGGTGTTGGTATAAATCTTGGAGTACTGCCAGACGCTATTCGAGCCGGCGGAGACGAGGGTGTCAAAACGGGGTGTAGATGGTGAGAACTGAATCGGCGCCGTGCCAACGTTAGTAACCGAAACCTTTAGCTCTACCGGCTCGCCCTGGGCATAGGAGCTCTTTGATATGGAGAGCGTAAACTTGAGCGGCACGCCCATCGACTGCGCCTCTGTACCCGCACTGACCACGGGGTCACCGAGAGATTGGCTTTGCAAATCGACTCCGGAACCGGGGATAGCCGGACCCGACGAATCTCCCGAGCCACAGCCGATCATCGCAAACGGCAGCGCAATCGCCAGGCCAATGCCGGCGGCGCACACAATAATACCCGGGAGTCGCGGTCCTTGCAGTCTCATGGGGCGTTTCTCTTTCTGCCAGCCCAAACGTCGGCGTATGCAGCGCTCTTTTCAACAGGGCTTTCCACCTCTCCATGACCGACGGGCTATATCATACGATAGTCGAAATTGGCGGCCCGCGCGCGGCCGGGGCGCGTTCAGGTGGCGGAGCGAAGCGGTTTGTGCCGGACTATCGCGGCTTTCAGCGGGTGAGGACCAGGCCGCCGGCTGGCGCTCAGCGCGAACCGCTGAGTAAAAAATCGTAGGCCTGGCCGGCGGTGTAGCTGCGGCCGTGCTCGCTGCTGAGCTGGCGCAGAAAATGGGTTTCGCCTTCATTCTCGACTTCGTGGGAGCTGACGGTCTCTCCGATGGTGATGAGGGGAGGCTCGGTCCGGCCGCCGGGGTACCGCTGCGGGAGGCCGACATTGGCGAGCAGGGAGTTACAGAGGCATTCTCGCCCCTCGGTATCTTTCGGATCGCCGCCTTTTCGAACGTAATCCTTCACCGGCTCGGCGGGGCAGCGGATTACAATGCTGCCATCGAGAGAAAGCACCGCCGCCAGGTAGCCGAGGTTGCACACCCGGCGCCGGTTTTTATAAACATCAGGATCAGTCAGGCTGCCCTCGAGTATTGCCTCTTTGAACGGAAAGCCGGTTGGTGACCCTTTCAGATTGGTTCGCACTTCCAGCTCACAGCGGTAGCCGTTGCGGCGAAGCTGCTGTTTTAGCTCCGAGGTCAGACCGCTTTCCTTGCAGAGAGCGAAGATTGATCCGACCTGGATACCATAGCCGCCCAGCGCTCTCGCCTCTTCCATCCCTTCCGCAGAGGCTTTTCGATCGGCGATCCAGTAAGGGAGATTGAGGGCGTTTAGCTTGTCCCAATCAATCTTATCCTTCTCGCCGTAGACCTTCTGACCGGTCTCGGGGTCGGGGGTTCGGGGCGGAGCGTTATGGCCGCCGGCGCCGGGGCCCTCCACCACGAAGCCATCCACTCCCAGCTTGCTGAGCCGTTGAGCCAGGATATGGGAAGCGACTATCGGGAGGAACAGCGGCCGGCTCAACAGCGGGGGTGTCTTTCCTTCCCACAAGGCGGCGGGATCGAATGTCATACTTGCCTCGCCACCCTTAACATCGAGCCGGTACGTTACCGGCTGATGCCGGACGAGGGCGTCGAGCACACCGGGAATCTGGTCCGGTATGCCCGCTCCCATGAGCACGGCATCGACTCCCGCCAGAAGGCTCCCGTACAGGCTGTAGAGATGGGGCATCTGGATCTTCTCCAGATAATTGATCCCCACCCAACCCGGGTTCCGGAACTTCGCCAGCCAGATTTCGCAAAAATTCGCGAATATGGTCAGCTCAACCAGTTCCCGCGGGGGGTCTGGCGTCCATTTGGGCACATTTCTGTAAGCCTTATCCTCGGGCTTACCGCCCGGTATATACCAGCGCTCAATCATCCGCCCGGCCATCTCAGGAAGGGGAAAATACCGGGCCGCCTGGTGGATATGACCGCCTGGATCTCCATCCTGAAGGAGGCGCGCTATCAGCGTGTCAAGGGCAGTGCCTGAGACAACGCCCAGACCTCCTTTGCGGCTGACGGCCCGGGCTAACGGCCAGCGGGAAACACCGGCGCCCATGCCTCCTTGAATGATTCGAGGAGGGGGATCTCCTGGGTGTTTTGCCAAGTTTTTCTCCTGAAAGGGCGAGTGATCTGCCTATCCATTTCGCTCCCTTTCCGCGTCAGCGGCAGGGAAGATTCCGAATCCATCGCACGAAAAGTATACTATACCATTTTAGCGCACCATAAGAAGAGGATTCCAGGAAATGCCGAGATGATGGAGATCCCCTCAAAGTCGCCCATAGTTCTGCTCAGATAGGGATGCCCGCGCACTCCAGGGAATGGATCGCGGTGCAAGATCGACCTATTTGACGCGCCGCTGTTCGCAGGGTATACTTGGCAGGAAGTGGTTGATCGGTACTGCGGGAGGAAATTTCGAACCTTTTAGCGAGGAGACTGCATCATGGCTATGCGTTGTAATACCTATGGGCGGAGTGGGTTAATGTCCATTCTTGCCGGCGTTCTATTGATCACGCCCTCGATTGCGCTTGCGGCAGGGAGAGCGCCAACCGTTCTTCCCGGCGAAATCTCAAAGAGCGAAACGTTGACGGTGGCTCACAGCCCGTACTTAGCGCACGATAATGTGACGGTCGATAATAAAGCTATCCTGACCATTCAACCGGGTGTCGTGATCAAGTTCGACCAGGGCGCTGGCTTGACCATCGGATCGGGAGGTTCCCCGGGCTTTCTGATCGCAAAAGGTGTAAAACCGGGCGCCAATGGCGCTGAGATCCCGGCGCCCATTCATTTTCTGGCTTCGCTTCCCAACCCCACTCATGGTTACTGGCGCGGCATTGAAATCAACAACAGCCAGTATCGATCGATCATGGATCACTGCGATATCTCCAATGCGGGCGCCGATGGCGCGCCGGCGGTGAAAGTGGATGGCGGAAACGCTCCAACCATCACCAACTGCAGCATCACCTGGGGCGATGGAGATGGTGTGAATGCCGAGGATGGAGACTTTACCCGGTTTGACGGGAATACCATTGCCCACTTCAAGGGCGTTGGAATGAGCATCTCCCCCGACTCCGCCGGCGGCGTGGGGCCGCACAACAAATTGATCGCAAACGGGCATGACTATATTAAAGTGAACGGCACGGTGGATAGAGACTCTCACTGGACCAATAACACGGTTCCGTTTTTCAGCGACAACGGGCTCAAGGTTGAGGCGGCAACCCAGGATAAGGCGGCTACTCTTACGCTTGACCCCGGAGTTCAGATTAGCTTTGCGAAGGGACAGATTTTAACACTGGGCTGGAATAATTTGGGAAGCCTGGTGGCGAACGGGACCGCGGATCGCCCCGTGCTTTTCACCGGCGCTCCCAGTTGGGCCGGTATCAACGGCGCGAAGGCCGGAAATGTAACACTGGAGCACTGCATCGTCGAATTGTCGGATGCGGATCATCCGGCGCTGAGTGTATCGAGCGGCGCCATCTCAATCACAGACTCCATCATTCGAAATGGCGCTGCCGTGGGGTTCCATGCCGAAGGGGACAACACAAAGATAACGGCGTTCCATGGCAATACGGTGACCGGTATGAAAGGCGCTCCGGTTGAACTCGAAGCTCGGCTTGCCTACGGAATTGAGCCTGCAAACACCCTGACCGGCAATGGGCAGGATTTTGTTGTCCTGAAGAATGCGACCGTAAATCAGGATGCAGAGTGGAAGTTTGGCGCGATTCCCTTTTACGCGCCCGCGGGAATCACGGTGGAAAGTAGTTCCCAAACAACCCCGGCCACGCTAACGCTGGACCCCGGAGTTCAGATTAGCTTTGCGAAGGGACAGAACCTGACTCTGGGATGGAATAATGTGGGAAGCCTGGTGGCGAACGGGACGGCGGATCACCCGGTGCTGTTTACGGGCGCTCCCGACTGGGCCGGTATCAACGGCGCGAAGGCCGGAAATGTAACGCTGGATCACTGTACCATCGAAATGTCGGACGCGGGTAACCCGGCGCTTAATCTTACAACTGGCAACATTTCAATCACAAACTCCACGATTCGGAATGGCGCCGGTGTGGGCTTCCATGCTGAAGGAGACAATACGAAGATAACGGCGTTCCATGGCAATACGGTGACCGGTATGAAAGGCGCTCCGGTTGAACTCGACGCTCATCTGGCATACGGGATTGAGCCCGCGAATACCATCACCGGCAACTCGCAGGACTTTGTATTCCTGAAGAGCGCGGCCGTCAACCAGGATGAAGAGTGGAAGTTTACCGCTGTTCCTTTTTATGCGCCGGCGGGAATCACGGTAGAGGGACCTTCCGATACAACACCGGCGACGTTAACGCTGGACCCCGGCGTGCAGATACAGTTTGGTGATGATCAGAAGTTCAACCTCGGATGGAATAACCAGGGCAACTTGAAAGCGGTGGCGACTGCGGACAAACCGATCCTGCTCACGTCCCACGAAAAAACTCCCGGCAAGGGCGACTGGACCGGCATTGCTTTCAACAAGTCCGGATCGGACACCGATCTGGAAAATGTTCAGATCGAATATGCCGGCAAAAAGGACGGAGACGCCGCCGTCAATCTTTCCGGCAACACCCGCGGAGACATCCACAACTGCACGATTGCCCACTGCGGGAATGGCTTAAACCAGGATGATTCCCGCGTGAAAGTGGATGGCCTGCAGTTCCAAGACGTGGACAGTGGAACCACCGTTAAGCCGGCGCAGTAGCAAGGCAGATTCACAGACGCGGAGGCCTGCGCCGCCGGGCCATAGACATCCTGCAGCCAACAAACCAAAATGAGTCGTTGGACTAAAATTAGTTCAATGGCTTTTGGCGTCTAAATACGGAAATGGCGCGCCGGCGGCAGACCGGCCCGCAGCAGGCGCGCCGACCAAGCATGGTAGCTGGCCGGAGCGGATCGAGGCGCCGGTAAACGCCGGCTCCTCCAATTCGGTGATCGCCCGCGCGTTGATTACTGGAGCTAAACTGAGCGAACAGTCGCTTGAGCGGACATAGCGAAGCCGCAGCTTACGGCGAGGAGAGATGCAGGAGAGGCCTCCGACCCAGTGTACTTTCGTCAATCCCAGATCATCGGCCCCTCAGTAGTAATTATAATTATAGTCGTTTGATGTCTGGATGTCCAGTGCTACGGATATCCAGACTCTTGAGTGTCGAGACGCTCGGAGCCACGGGGCGCCGTTCTTCGTAAACGGGTGACTTGGGGGTTGCAAACAATGCAGGTGATTCGCCCGAGCGGTGATGTATCCTTTCCCGACAACCCTGGTCAGAGGCTCTTTGTTCAACTCTGGTACAGCATGGTTCACCGCGGCTCCCTGGATTCGCACCGCGTACGCTGCATGGACTCCCTGAATATTACCAGAGAACTTCAAACACTCTTCTCTAAGCCCCCGCAGAAGGTCGAAACGGACATTCAGCGGGTCGCGGGGGAAGCACTACAGATCCTCTCCGCAGACCGCAGCCTAAAAAAGCACTTCCATTCACATTTCGCCCGAATCCAGCCGCTCCTGGAGCATCTCGCCGTGAAGGCGACAAGGCCCAATCTGATCGACTACTATCTCCGGGACCTCGTCACGGATCTGGAAGCACGCTATAAGTCGTGCATCCTGGATGACCTGGAGCTAGCGATCTTCCACGAAGGCTCGGATGAGAAGATCCGTGAGTTGACAGGAGTGCTGCTGACACGTCTGGTTGACGAGGGGCAGACGCTGGAAAGCCTGTTCAATATCGGAAGGTACATACTTCTGGGGCGTGACGACGCGTTCACGGAATTTCGAGAGCGTTTTTCTCGTCTGCGCTCTGTTGTGACGCGGCAGCCGTCGAATCACAGCCTTGTCTTTCGCCTATCCGGTTTTCACAAGCCCGGAGAGGCGCTCCCCCAGCTACCGGGTCTCAAGTTGCGTCCAACCTGGAAAACTCCCCCTGATTGCTCCATTCCGGAACACGCCGAGCAGAGGGTCAAGGAGTTTCTGTCGCCGGACACACACGCCTTCGCCACCATCCAGATCACAGCATGGGACGACCGCGCCGCGGGAAGAAGCGGTCGCTCTCGGCTTGAGAGCGCGCTGGACCTACTGAGATTTGAGCGCGAAGCGGGACCAATCGTGGTCGACAATCACTTCCTCTCGATTCGGGAAAGTGACAGTATTGCGCGTGTCTACGAGATACCTCGCGCGATACCAAACCCCACGCGTCGAGTGCGTCTGGCTGATTTCCATCAATTTGTGGCAGATACTACCGGCGTGCTTCAATCTCAGATTTTAGATGGCCCTTCCCGGGAAAAAATACGATCGGCGCTCCGATTTTACCGGATGGGACGCGATGCGGCCGAGTCCACAAACAAGCTCGTAAACTGGTGGACCGCTCTGGAGTATCTTGTGCGAACGGGAGGACAAGGAAGCATCGGCGACGTAGTAATTACTCGTCTCGCCCCCATCCTCACTCTCCATTATTTGCCCAAGCACCTGGAGGACGCAAGGGAAACTATGGGCCGGTTCGCCATTGATCCACACCAATCAACCCAGGATCAATACGGCGTTTCGGCGTACGCTCAACTCAAAGTGGCCGATCTGTTTGACGTGCTGCGCAGTGAAAAGGAGCGAAACCACATCGTCAAGAGCCTTAAGCAGCTGCAGCCAGCATTCGTGCATATTCTGGAGCGCCTTTGGAACGGCATTTCGGATCCTCCCAATCTTTTATCGCTTCTAAGCGGGCATCAGCAGAGAGTCGAGTGGCATATCCATCGAATCTACCGCGGTCGGTGCGATATTGTGCATAGCGCGGAGCACTCCCTGGATCTCACTCTGCTGTCTGCTAACCTCGAGTATTACGTGAAGGTTATCCTCACAGTGGTCCTGGAGGAACTCAGAAGGAATCCAGAGGTAGGGAGCCTTCAGGAGGTTTACGATCGAATTAGTGAAACGCATCGCTGCCTTCTGGAGGATCTAAAGCAGAACGGCGTCGCCGTACTGCTTGCCGTTTTGAATCAAGGTATTCTCGGCGCCGTCTAACCTCGGATTCATTGAGCGCCTGCGCCACCGGCCCTGCCTGTGTCGAATGAAAAAAAACGGGGTGAAGGAACTTCCGGGGTTATCGCGGTTTCCAGAGGGTGAGAACCAGGCCGCCCGCGACAATGAGCGCTCCTCCCACGAAAGTCGGCGCGTGCAGCCGCTCTCGGAACACGGTCGCAGCAATGATTTGCGACACGACAAAGAAGACCGCGATATAGACGCCCAACAACCGCCCGAAATCCCAGCGCGACGCATTCACGGTGAGGCTGTAGCCGAAAAGGACAGCCGCGCCGAGGACGAAGCCGATCCAGCGGCCATCGCGAAGTCCCCATCTCACGAGCGCGTCGCCCCCGGCTTCAAAGAGCGCTGCCAGCGCCAGAACGGCTATTTCACGCACGGTCGATCTCCTCGCTGTGACCTGCTTCGGGTATCATAGTAACACGGCTGCGGCGCGTTTTGCCTCGCGACTATGCCGGCCGCATCCGCTCGTAAGCCGAGTGAGGCTTTATGCGGGGCGGAGCGCCGCTAAATGAATTGGCTGGGAGGAACAGGAATCTTCCGACGCCGGTTCCTATGGAGGGAGTATGGCTGAAACCGGCGGTCGCTTCGTTGTCCAGGAACATCACGCGACGCGGCTGCACTACGACTTCCGGTTGGAGATGAGCGGGGTGTTGAAAAGTTGGGCCATCCCCAAAGGGCCGTCACGCGACCCGGCTGTGAAGCGCCTGGCGGTGGAGGTGGATGATCACCCGGTCGGATACCTCGACTTTGAGGGGACAATCGCTCCGGGCAGCTACGGGGCCGGCGAAGTCTTCCAATGGGATACTGGCACATACAGGATGCTCAACGGTTCAGCGGAAGAGGCGTGGGAAAAGGGCGCTATCGAGTTTAACCTGGATGGAAAACGGCTGAAGGGGTCATGGAAGCTTTTTCGGTTCCGCCGCGATGGAAGACAGCAGTGGCTGCTGGAAAAGTTGAAAGATAGATATGCGATGCCGGGCGACGTGGCGGAAGCAATCGGGCACGGTTCTAACCCCTGAGCCAGAATCAATCACGAAAATGGAATGAACTATGGATCTCGCTCTTCTCGAGCGCATCAACGGTCTCTCGGTTCACCGCGCAGCGCTGGACCGGTTGGGTATCTTTTCCGCCAAATACCTGATCCTTGTTTTCGTCCTGGCGCTGATCGGTCTCTGGTTTACGCGGCGAAGGGAGCTGCAGCGCGCGGCGATTCTCGCAAGTATCTCAGCGCTTTTAGCGCTCGGGCTGGCGCAGCTTATGGGTCTCGCGTATCCACGTCCGCGGCCCTATCTGGCCCATCATGTTCACCTGTTAATCGCCCGCACGAACGATACCTCCTTCCCGAGCGATCATGCCACTTTCTCCTTCGCGATCGCGGTCATGATCTGGCAGTTCAACCGGAGGCTGGGGTCAGTTCTGTTAGTCATCGCGCTCTGGATCTGCTGGGCGCGAGTCTTCGTGGGGGCGCATTACCCCACGGACGTGGCCGCCGGCGCCGCGCTAGGATCGCTGCTGAGCGCCTTTATGATCTGGCTGGATGCCCATACGAGGCTGCGGTCACTGCTGGATCAACTGCTGGCGCTGCTGGCGCGGTGGCGCCTTGCTTAACGGAAGAAGAGCAGAATAACGATTCCGAGAGCGATGCGATAGTAAGCGAAGGTGGCGAGGGTATACCGGCTGTAAAAGCGCAAAAGAAAGCGCAGCGTTAAGAATCCTGCCGCCCATGAAGCGATAGCGCCAATAATATAGTAGATGAGCACGTTGGGGCTCACCAGGTGGCGCCCCAGTTGAAGTCCGAACTTTACCAGGCGGTCGCCGATAGCGGCAAGAGTGATGGGGATCGAGAGGAGAAAGCTGATCTCGGCGGCTTCCACCCTGTCAAGCCCATAGAGGAGGCCGGTCGCAATGGTGATGCCGGAACGAGAGACTCCGGGAACGAGGGCCAACGCCTGAGACAGTCCGATGCCCACAACCTGCTTATCGGACGCCGTTTTTGAATGCTTTTGACGCCGCGCGTACCACTCAGCCAGGAACATGAGTAAGCCGACCCCAATCAGGGTGTACGCGATGATCAGAGGCGACCGGAACACTGTTGCAATACGCTTTTCCAGGGCCAATCCAATCAATCCCACGGGAATGCTGGCTAAGATGATGAGCCAGGGAAGGCGTTCCTGCCTGTTTAGCGGGTCTCCACCGGGAAGGCGAAAATGGCGAGCCATCTTGCGCAAGTCAGACCAGAAGAAGCTGATTACGGCGGCTGTTGTCCCCATGTTGATAAACATGTCAAACGACAGTCCATAGGTCGCTTTGCTCCAGCCAAAGAGTTTCTCGAAAAGGACGAGGTGAGCGGTTGAGGAGACGGGCAAAGGTTCTGTGATCCCTTGCACCAGGCCCAGAAATGCGGCTTGCAGGATGTGTGTCAGCATATCATTACTTTAGCAAAGATAAGTCCGCCGCGGAACTGCCGGATTGCGCCGATATTTGACAACTATGATTTTAACAAATGAGAAAAATGACGAAACCGAGAGCCAGTATCTCTGGGCTGTGGTTCGGGTGGATGGCGCGGACGCCGAGGCCCCACGCTGGATCGTTCGCAAGGGGCTCGTGATGCACCGCGAGCTTCGGCGTGTGGGCCTGAGCTTCGAGGGGGAGCTATACCGATGGTTTCGGCCGGGGGAGGATCTGTTCGAGTCATCCGCTGAAGCCGAACAGCAGGCGGCCCGGTATAACGAATCGCCCCCGGAACGGCGATCTACACCGGAATTAACGGTAAGGAAGCCCTAATATGCCCGATTGGACCTGGATTTATCTTGTTCGCCATGGAGAGACCGACTGGAACCGGGAGATGCGGCTGCAGGGGCATTCGGATACTCCGCTGAATCTCCTCGGAAGGGAGCAGGCCGCTTGCCTTACTGGCCGGCTGCGCTCTCTGCTGCCGGCGGCGCTTTACAGCAGTGATCTTTGCCGCAGCACGGAAACGGCGCGCATCGCTCTCTTTGCCGATCGGGCCGGGCTTGACGACGGCTGCTGCCGCATCACACCTGCGCTTCGAGAGAGGCACTTTGGCGAATGGGAAGGTCTCACCCGACAGGAAATTGAGGAGCGCAGCCCGGACCTGTACCGGCGGTGGATTGCGCGAGAGCCCGGGTTCTGTTATCCGGGCGCGGAGAGTCATCAGCAGCTCCGGGCGCGGGTGGCCGCCATTCTGGAGCGCCTGGTTCAGGAGCATGGCGGGGAGCGAGTTATTCTGTTCTCTCACGGCGGCGCGATTCTCTCGGCCATTGGCTATGCGCTGGGAACGTCCGCCGACACCCGTCTCCCGATCACTCTGGCCAACGCCAGTCTCTCCGCAATCTGTCACGCCGAGGGCCGCTGGTCGCTTGCTTTCGTGAACGATACCTGCCACGCTCAGCGATGAGCGAACCCGGGCTGGACCGAGGGTTTCAGCGATTCGTGTTTTTGAAGTTGTATCGTATGGCAGCGAGAAGCGCTTCTCGATTCTGATCCCACCCGGCGCCGGCGCTCTCTTGCGGCAGTTCCAGCGTCACTATGGCGATTCCCAACCTTCCGCAGTACGAACCGAATGAACCGGGTGTGGAATAACCAATATCACCGGTCGAGCGGTAGTGGTTGTATCGCCTCATCAGTGCGGCGAGTTGACGGCCTCGCTGCCCTGTCCAGTTCATCAGGTGTAATGGTTCGTGGATGCTGATGACTTTCACGGGATGTTCGCGACGAACCAGATTGATGATCGCTCGGGTCTCGGGTTCTGAGGCGGGCGCCGGGCCCGGACTGAAGCGCCTCGCGCTTCCTCGCGGCTTCCAGGTTCCGGGAAAGTTCCGGTTCAGGTCGACACCGGCGGCGTTAGTCCGCCGATCTGCCGCGAGGCCATCGGGATTGGCGCGCGGCGCCAGGATGATTCGGCAGCCTGTCCACTTCTCAGGGTATTTCCGGAGGTACGCGAGCAGCCGGTTGACGACGCCGGGTGTGCTCTGTTCATTCCCATGAAATCCTCCAAAGATCATCGTCACGTTTGAGCCCTGCCCGAGAACATAAGCCACGAGCGGGCGTCGCTGGCGTGACTCGCCGTAGACATACTTCGTAACGCCGGCTGGGGTCAAAGCGGCAGCGGAGTGCGCCTGCGCCTTCAGCAATGTCGTTGACGCCAGAAGCCGGACGCCGGCCGGAGGATGGGCCAGCAGCGGCCCGGCGGCCAGAACCAGGATGGCGGCGACACCGCGCCCCACGAGCCGGCGCCCACGCGGCGAGGCGGGAATGGCCGGACGCTTAATACTCAATTGACCAGATGATTGACTGCAGCACATCATTCGGGTGAGTCGCTATTGGCTTTGCGATGTCGAACCTGGCGGACAACGAGAACGATGATGGCGATGACGAGAATGCCTAACATCCCGTAACTTATTTTATCGAGATAGCGCCGCACCGCTTCACCGAAGCGATAGCCAAGATAGACACCCGCGGTGTTCCAGATGGTAAATCCGATGAGGCTGAAGAGGACGAAGCGTGAAAACCTGACTCGCAGCCCGCCCGCTACGAGTGAAATGACGTGCCGCAGCCCATAGACTATCCGGCTCAGCGTGACGGCCCAGATTCCGCGCTCGCTGAGCCAGCGAGCGGCATGATCGTAGCGCTCCGAGGTGACGAGGAAGTACTTGCCGTACCGGTCGACCAGCGGCTTGCCGCCATAATAGCCGATTGCGTATGAGATAATCGTACCGGTGAGAGATCCTATCTCAACTACGGCCAGGACTTCCAGGAATCCCCATACCCCGGGCGCGAATTTTCCCCGGCCAGCCAGGTAGCCGGCGATTGGCAGCACAAACTCGCTGGGAACCGGTACTGCTGTGCTTTCGAGCAGCATCCCTGCGCCGATCAGCAGCAGCGCGTGAAGGGGTGAGACATGATCAAGATGTTGAAAAAAGGAATTGAAGAATTGAGACATGCTTTGAAATCAGGCAGCAAGTGTTTAACAAAAAGTCTTAGATTGATGTCGTAACGCTGTCTGATACTACCCAGAATGGGTATGACTCAAGCGGTGTGACTCGGCGCTCTCATTTTTCCTTAATCTCTGAATCGTTATACTGGAACTCGGAACCCAACCGGCGCGCATGCCCGGTCCGACCGGATTTCAGGCGGCGCGGCCGCCACCAGCGACCCGATCAGAGCAGTATAAAGGAGACGTCGAACACCGAACAGGATTTCCTCTCCCTGGAATCAACGATTCCAGGTCGCAGTCGTTCACGACTGATAGTACGTATGGTACGAAAGCGAGGTCTGATCGATGATTCGAGCGTATGCAGGTTTGTGGTTGAGCATGGCGGCGCTGGCGGGCAGCATACTCGCCGCACAGGCGGCGCCGCCGCGGCTTACTTCGGCTGAGGCGAAGGCCGCGGTGCGGTATGGGCTCCACGCTAATGTGAGAAGCGCTAACTATGTGTACGGGCACGGCCGCTGGTCGTACGAAGTGATCGCACACAAAGGCAGCAAGATTCTTGACGTGACGGTGGATCCAAACAGCGGGCGAGTGCTGCGAGAACAGCGGATAACGGCCGCCCGCGAGCGGCGTATCCTGGCGAAGTGGAGTTCGCATCGCCGCAAGGCGCGACCAGCCCGGCGGGCCAGGCGGGTCCGAAGACACAGGTAATCGCGTCGCCGGATCCGTCACTCAAATAGAGAGTTACAGGTTTTTATGGGAATGACGGATCGGGCGATGGATGGGTAGGATACAGAAGGCCGGAATTCGCGGTCGCGGATTCTGGTTGGGGTTAACTCTCGGGCTGGCGATTACAGCCGGCCCGAGTCTGAGTCAGCCGCCGCCCTCGTCTCCCACGCTGATTCCATCACCCGCTGCAGGCGCAGCCGCGGGGCCTACGACCGCGCCTGCCGCAGGGTCGCTCACCCTCGCGGCTGAGGCTCTCGCCGCGATACAACGCAATCCGGAGATGGTCCAGGCGGCAGCTCAACTGCGCGCCTCGGGAGCGCGGCTGAATGAACAACTGGCGCTCCAATCTCCCCAATATGGATTGACCACCGCGATCACGGGGACAAAGGCGTCTGGGTACGGAGTTTTCCCCACACTCAACACGGTGCTCTCGATACCGATCGATACCGCCGGGCGAAATGGACAGCTTATCCGGCAGGCCCGCGCCGAGCTGAGCGCGGCCCGGTGGACGTATCGACGATCTGAGTCGGACCTATCTTATCAGGTAGCGACCGCTTATTATGGTGTGCTGCGCGCCGATCAGGAAACGGTGATCGCCGCCGACACCTACGCCCAGGCCCAGGCCCAGCAGGCGGCGGCCCAAAAGCGGTTGGACGCGGGTGACGCGCCCGAAACAGATGTGCTCAAAGCCGAGGTGCAGGTCGCGCAGACCCGTTCAGACCTGCTGCTTGCCCAGAGCAACGCCGCACAGGCGCGGGCAAGCCTCAACAACCTGACTGTGACGCCGCTTTCGGCGCCGGTGAATCTCACCGGAAGTTCCGGCCTGGCGTCTTCTCCGCCGCCGGTGGAGACGATGCGGACGCGCGCGGATGCGGAGGCGCCTGAAGTGAGGAACGCACAGGATATGGTGACGAGCGCCGACGCAGCGCTGGCGCTGGCCCGGCTTGAAGGGAGGCCTTCCGTGAGTCTGGAGGGAGTTTACACCCACACGGGAGATCCCACCACCTACCCGGACGCGGTTGGCGCGGGAGTATCGATTAACATTCCATTGCCTGATGGGGGCGGACGACGGAGCCGGGAGAACGAGGCGAAAGCCGCCCTCGCCCAGGCGAACGCGGGGCTGGATCTTGCGCGAAACCAGGCGCTCCTCAATTTGCAAAACGCCTATCTCGCGCTCGATGACGCCCGCCAGCGCACCGCTATCACCGGGCAGGGGGTCACACTGGCGACAGAGTCCCTCCGCGCGGCCAACCTGGGCTACACCAATGGAGTCGCCACCGCGAGAGACGTGATCGACGCACAGGTTGCCCTCCGGCAGGCGCGAATTCAGAATACGGAGGCGATTTACGCCTACAATCTCGCCGACGCCCGAATCTATAACGTTCTCGGAGGCGCTCCACCCGGAATAACAATGCCCGGCCCGCCCAATTTTGGAATCGAGCGTCCGGCGCCATCCAAGGTCGACAAGCCCGCAGGGAAGTGACACCCGTCGGGGCCAGAGAACGTCTAACGTCCGGGAAAATCTCAGAATCGACGGTGTTAATAGTTCTTTAATGTCGTTCGCGTAAACTGTACCTGGCGCCCCAGAGACAAGGGGCTCGAGGCGCAACAGCCTTCATACAGAAAATGGGTGATCGCAATACGATGCAAATACCGCCTGGTTTCGAAATCGATACCCGCGCTGGCGAAATGAATTGGATTCCTTCTCTGCTCGTGGGGAGGGTTAGAAAGGGGTCGGTTTTGGGTCGTCCTGGCATAGACAGAGTCATAGGCGCAGTGTCTGCTGCTATCATGCTGCTCCTGATCCCATTTGTTCTCTCGGGCTGTGGGAAGTCGGATGGAGCGAAGGCGAGCGCATCGGTCGACGCAAAGACTCCCGGGCCGGTCGTCATGGTCTCGACGATGACGGTGACAACTCGGGACCTGAGTTCCTATGTTGACGTGACCGGGACGCTGGCGCCGCTGCCGGGCGCGGAGTCCAGGGTATCGCCGGTGACGCCGGGCCGGGTGAAGACGGTGCTGGTTCAAAATGGCGATCGAGTGAGCCAGGGCCAGTTGATTGCGACGCTGGACCCGGGTCCCTTGATCGGGCAGGAGCAGCAGGCGGCGGCGGCGGTACGTTCCGCAAGCGCCGCGCTTGAGCAGGCGAAAGCCAATTACGCGTCGTCGGTGAAGACGAATTCGGCGGCGATTCAGGCTGCCCGTACCAACGTGCAGGCTTCGAAAATGGCTCTGCAGAAGCTGATGGCAGGGTCGCGGCCCGAGGAGATTGCGAATGCGCAGGCAGCCGAGGCTGCGGCGCATGCCGCGGTAATCAGCGCCCAGCAAAGCCTGGCGCGACAGCAGAGCCTGCTGGCAGCGGGTCTGGTTGCCAAAAAGGACGTGCAGGCGGCGGAGCTTCAGCTTGCCACGGCCCAGGCCGCGCTGAAAAGCGCTCAGCAAGACCTCCTGATGAAGGAGAAGCCAAACCGACCGCAGGACGTGGCTGCGGCGCGGATTGCGGTGCAGCAGTCGCAGGATGCGCTGAACGCCGCACAGGCCGCTTCTTCCCAGAACCAGGTGAAGCAGGGAGACGTAGCCGTGGCGGAGCAGCAGCTCGCCAGCGCGCAGGGGGCGCTCGCCGCTGCCCGCGCGCAGTTGGCCGCTCAGTTTATTCGTGCGCCGGTGTCGGGCATCATCTTGCAGCGGTCGGTAAATCCGGGGGAATATGTCGACACCACCGGAGCAATCTGCACCATTGCGGATTTAAGCCGGGTTCGGGTGATTCTCCAGGTTCCATCCTCAAGCGTGAGCGCCGTTCGTCCGGGCGACGTTGTGGACTTTACGGCCGATTCGCAGCCCGGTCGTACCTATCAGGCCCTCGTAAGCCTGGTGGGCACCGCTGTTACAATGGCCGGAAATACGGTTCCCGTCGAGGCGATTGCGGCGAACCCCACGGGGCAGCTCCGGGACAATGGATTCGTTCACGCCCGAATTCTAACCGCTACCCACCAGCACGTGCTCACGGTCCCGGCGTCTAGTATTGTGCTGTTGGAGAACAAACCAACGGTCTTCGTGGTCAGCGCCGACAACGTTGCCCACGCTCACCCCGTCGGGGAAGGCATTCGAGAGGGCGCTCTTGTCGAAATCCTTTCGGGATTGAAATCGGGCGATCGGGTGGTCACCAGCGGCGCTTACGAACTGAATGACGGGACGCGCGTTAAAATAACGTCGGCCGCAATCCCGGCCTGATTCCAGGACGCGCCGCTGCCGAGCTCCGCCTGACCCGGCGCAAAGCATTAGGATTGGAGATAGAGTTTTGACCCATCGCCTTCACCTGCACGTTCGAGCGATCCTGTTCGTTACGGTGGGACTGGCGCTGCTGGGGGCGTTCGCGGTTGCCAGCATGCCGGTCTCCATCTTTCCTACGTTGACCATTCCGCGAGTGATGATCGCGGCGGAGGGCGGCGACGCTCCCGCGCAGACGGTGCTGGTGAGTGTCACGCGGCCGTTGGAGCAGGCGCTCAGCACAATTCCCGACCTGGAGCTGATGCAGTCGCAGACCACGCGAGGATCGGCCGGCTTCACGCTCACGTTCAAATGGGGGACCGACGCTCAGCAGGCGCTCCAGCTTGTCAATGCCCGTATCGCAAACGTCCAGAGCTCACTCCCCGCCGGGCTCCACATTTCAGCGGAGCGTCTGAATCCAACTATTTTCCCAATCTTAGACTACAGCATTACCTCCTCAGTGCGGTCGCTGGCCGATCTCCGGACCCTCGCGCTGTACACGATAAGACCCCGCCTGGCACGGCTGCCGGGTGTGGCCCGGGTGATTGTCGATGGTGGACAGGTGCAGGAATACCTGGTTACGGTAACGCCGGACCGGCTCGCGGCGCAGCATGTTTCGGTGGCGCAGGTGACCGAAGCGCTTCAGCGCGCCAATACCATCACTGCGGTCGGTAACTACGATAACCACTCTCTAAGACATCTCGTGCTGGTGAACGGCCTACTCGACGGCGCAGAGGCGATCCAGCACGTCGTGGTAGTCGTGAAAGACCGCGTGCCCGTTACTGTGGGCGACGTCGCAACGGTGGAAGAAGCCATTCAGCGGCAAACGGTGCTGGCTACTGGCAGCGGTCAACCAGCGGTGCTACTTAACATCGTCCGGCAGCCGGACGGCAACACCATCAAGGTCGCCCAGGAGGTAAAGCAGGAAGTGGCGGGGCTCAGCACAGCCATTCCCTCCGACGTGCGACTCACGCCGTTTTACGATCAGTCGCAGATTGTGCAGGAGTCGGAGAGCAGCGTTGTTGAGGCGATCGTGCTCGGTGGGGCGCTGGCGCTCATCGTACTGATGCTGTTTTTGGGGAACGGCCGGGCCGCGTTTACTGCACTGAGTCTTCTGCCGCTGACTCTGGTGATCACGTTCGGCGTTATGAAGGCGGTCGGGCTTGACCTGAATATCATGACACTCGGCGCGCTCGCCATCGCGCTCGGGCTGGTCATTGACGATAGTATTGTGGTGGTCGAGCATATTTACCATCATCTCGAACGGGGCGTCCGTCGCGAGGATGCCGTTCCGCAGGCGCTGCAGGAGATTACGCCCGCGATGCTCGCCTCGTCGGCCGCGAGCATGGTGACCTTCTTACCACTCGTCTTTTTGCCCGGTGTCACCGGCAACTTCTTCTCGGCGCTTGCGATCACCATGATCGCCACCCTCGCGGTCTCCCTCCTCCTCGCCATCATTGTCTGCCCGACCATTGCGATGCGCGTGCTGCCGCGCGAGATAAAACGGAGGACGAAGGCGCGGAGCGCCGACGGAGGACGAAGGACGGAGGACGGAGGAGAAGGTACGAGGCGCGAGGGGCGGACGGAGGACGGAGGACGGAGGACGGACAGCGGAGGACAGGGGACGAGAGACGGAGGGGGAACGACGGGCGATGGGCGGAGGAATGGCGCCGAGCGCCACTTGGGCGATGGTCATCATCCGAAACCTGCCCGGCGCGGGATATACGATCGATTGGCGCGGTGGTGCTTATCGCATCGGCCGTGGGTGCTGCTCGCATTGATTCCGCTGGCTGTGGGAACGTATGTGGTGGCGAACCGACTGCAGACCGGGTTCATGCCGGAGTTTGACGAGGGCGCGTTTGTACTCGACTATAAGATGCCGCCGGGCACGTCGCTGGCGGAAACTAACCGGGTGATGCAGCAGGTGGAGGGGATCCTGGCGCATGAGAAGGGAGTGGCCGCGTGGTCGCGTCTTACCGGAGCGCAGTCGGGTTCTGGATTGGAGATCACGCCCCAGAATCAAGGCGACATGCTCGTTCGGCTCACCAAAGGCAATCGTCCGCCAGTGGACGACATCACTGCCGACTTACGGGTGAAGGTGCAGGCGGCGGTCCCGAACCTGCAGGTAGACTTCGCACAGATTCTGGGGGATCTGATCGGCGATCTTTCCGGCTCCCCCGCTCCGATTGAGGTGAAGATCTTCGGGCCGGATATTAATGTTCTCCGGGACCTGTCGCACCAGGTCGGGCAGCGAATCAGCGCTATTCACGGCGTAGTGGACGAGTTCGATGGCATTGTAGAAAGTGGGCCACAAACTGAAGTTCACGTGGATCCCGTCCGGGCCGCGGAGGCCGGCCTCTCCACCGATACCATTACGGCGGCGGTGACGGCTGCCCTGGATGGAACCGACGTCGGCGCCGTATTAAAGGGAGAAATCTTAGAGCCGATTCAGGTGAAGTATCCTGGCCCGCCGGAGCCAGAGCTGGATGCGCAGATGCTTGCGGCCATGCCGATTCTAAATCCGTCCGGACAGCCGGTCCCGCTCGCATCTGTGGCCACCGTCGGAGTTGAACCGGGACTGCCGGATCTGAACCGCGAGAATCAACGACTGATGGACTCGGTAACGGCCCGGCTTGAGGGGATCGATCTCGGGACCGGCGTGAAGGAGGTGAAGGCAAAACTGGCGGACTTGCTTCTACCGCCCGGCTACACCATTGAGTACGGCGGGCTGTACAAGAGTCAGCAGCAGTCGTTTCACGACCTGGCGGTAACACTGGCGCTCGCGATACTGTTTGTCGTTTCGGTGCTTATTATCGCTTTCCGATCGTTTCGCGTCGTAGCGGCGCTGCTTGGCGCCGCGATTCTGTCGCTCTCCGGCGTCGTGATGGCGCTGGCGATCACCGGCACTCCGTTGAACATCTCCTCTTTCACGGGCGCGATCATGATCGTTGGGATTGTGACGGAGAACGGGGTGCTGCTGTTCGACGAGCTTCAGCGCTTGCAGCGAGCCGGCACGACGCTTTCAACCGAGGATCTGCTGCACGTGGCGGGCAAGGCCCGGCTGCGCCCGATTCTGATGACGACCTTTGCCGCGATCTTAGCTCTGCTGCCGTTGAGCTTTGGCATCGGCGCCGGCGCCGCCATGCAGAAACCGCTGGCGGTCGCCGTGATCGGCGGTCTCACCCTCTCCATGCTCTTTACTCTGATCCTGGCGCCTGTGATTTACGCCAGCCTCAGCAGCTTTAAGATCCGGCCTCCGAAAGCGGGTTAACCGGGAGCGCGATCCTATAGCCGGCGCGCTGCGGCAACTACGCGAGTAGCAAAGCCAGATCGGCTGGAGCGATTGTCTCAGGGTTGAGCACGCTGAGTCCCTCGGCCGCCGCGGCCCGCAGCAGGCGAAGGTCGGAAGCAATCAGGATCTGCTTCCCCTCCGGATCCGGATGCGCATAGCGGAGATACGTCGCCAGGATCGCGGCATCAGAGGAATTGATGTTGTGCCGATCACTCAGATCGATGCCATCCATTACACCCGCGTTATCAACGCTCAAAAGCTTAAAATCGGGGCTTAGGTACACGTCTTGGCGGAGCGTCTGACGCGCCTCATCGAACATCTGGCGGCGTAAATCCCCGCTGTTCAATTTTCGCCGCAGCACCCAGCAGGTTTCAGCATAACCCGTGTATGTGCAGACTGACGTTGCGCCGCCGGCAGCGATGAGTAGTTCGACAGCCGAACTTCCAAGCTCCAGGATATAACGCTTCGTCAGTGCGCTGGCATCCCATAACAAATCGATCACGAGCTATACATTGTCATCGTCCGGATAACGGTGCCGGATGATGTCGCGCGAGGCGATGTTATCCTCTGGCCGGATACCTTCCTGGCGCATCCACTCGCGCAACTCTACAGCGGTCATGGTGGGACCAGTTTCCGGAATCCCCATCCGCGCGTCGATTTTCACCGCCAGCCGGTACATTGCTAACTGGTGGGGGGATAATCTCCGCTCCGGGGGAGAGAGCGTCTGATCGTGCGCTGGCGCTGTCTTCCGGGGGAAGCGCAAATTCTTCTTGTAGGGAGAATGTCTCTTTTTCGCTGTTGTGATCGCAGCCAATTTCTGATTATCCTCTAACCACCCATTATCGTACGCCGTCAAAATGCCGGGCATTGGCAGATACTGTCTGATAATGAATCATACCACAGGCATGGGAAAAGGAAAAGCCTCCTGAAACGCGCGACAGGGCAGCCCGAGGAAAAGCGTCCTGAAACGCGCGACAGGGCAGCCCGAGGAAAAGCCTCTTCGGGCTGCCCTGTTCGGATTTATTCACCGGCCGCCGGCCGGTGTTTCTATCCTCAGCCGCTGCTGACGGTGATGGTAACGTTCACGTCGGCGCCGGGCACAATCGAGGCCGTCTTTGTGCCGGTTCCGCTGGAGCTGGTAACGCTGAGGGTGTGGGACCCGGTTTTGAGGTTGGCAAGGCGGAACATGCCGTCCGGTCCGGTGGTTACGGAGACGCTGCCGCAGCGCACGGTTGCGTTGGGAACCGCAACGGCATTCCGGTTCACAATCTGTCCGTAAAAGCAGCCGAGTGAAGACTTGCGGGCGCGACCCGCGATGGCGTTCGCCAGGTTCACCCGTCCGTGGCCGAACTGCGCCTCCCATCCGCCATCGGGAGCGCCAGCGGTATTATCCGTCGTCTGTTCGATTCGCTGGATGGCCTCTTCGGGTTTGAGGCTCGGCTGGTAGGCCAGCAGCGCGGCGACCATACCGGCGGTGACCGGACAGGCCATGGAAGTGCCGCTCAGGTAGTCGTAGTTTTTCTTGCAGCGGCCGCCGCGGGTCATGGTGCAGTCGTACGTCGGCATGGTCGCCAGAATGTTCACGCCTGGCGCGCCGACAGCGATCGGTCTACCGTAATTGGAGAAACTGGCCAGGCGGTCTTTCGAATCGGTGGCGCTGATCGCCATCACGTGGTTGCAGTCCGCCGGGCTGCCCGGCGACGGAGATGAGGAGTTGCCGGCGGCGGCGACCACGATGACGCCTTTGGACCACGCATAATCCACCGCGTCCTGTATCCCTTGCGAGTAGAAGTACCCACCCAGGCTCATGCTCTCCACCCGGCAGCCGTTGTCGGCTGCCCAGGTGATGCCGTTCGCGACCGCATCCCACCCACCGGATCCGCTGGCGCTAAGCACTTTCACGGGGACCAACTTGAACGACCGGAAGCCGACACCGGCTACTCCGACGCCGTTATCGGTGTCGGCGGCGGCGATTCCGGCGCAGTGCGTGCCGTGCCCATGGTCGTCGAGAGGTCCAGTGGTATTCGGGACGAAACTCTTGCCCACCAGGTCACCTTTCGAATCGCGGGCCATGATCCGTTCCAGATCGGGATGGGTGTAGTCGATACCGGTGTCGATGATCGCCAGGCGCACGTTCGAGTTTACCTTCCGAAGCGTGTCCCACGCCTCGGGCGCGTGAATCGTCTTCAGGTGCCACTGGTCGTTTAGCATCGGGTCATCGGGCGTGTAATCCGCCTCGCAGAACCCGTCCGGCTCGGCGAACACGACCTCGGGATCGCGGCGGAGCGCTTTCACAGCGTTTCCGACGGGAATCGACGTGTCGAACCGGATGGTGACATCGTGCGTATCCGCGTTGATTGCCTCGGTTACGGGCGCGCCAATGTCACGAGCGGCGAGCTTCTGATCCAATCCGCCGTCTTTGAACCGGCTGAGAACAGTCCCGGGCGCAAATGGAAGCGGGGCGTCCGGAGAGACGAGAGGAGCTGACGGAGGAACAGGATGAACAATGGAAGGGGGACCGCTTCCCAGAAGGCGGAACAAAGCCGCCGAAACGGCGGCGCCTACAACGAATGAGGCGGCCCCGCGCCGGATCCGGCGCGTCGAACGGATGGACATAACAACCTCCCTGACTGAAGTAACAGGTTAACCGCGGCACTATCTTCGCGCACCTGGCGTTGGAAATCAAGAATGCGTTAGAAATCAAGAACCCAAGACGCGGAAGCAGGCCCACCAGCGAGGATTGCGCCCCTTGAGGGGCCGTTCAACGAGTGGCAGACCGGCCTCCTGGATCCATTCACGGGCCAGGGGAATCAGGCTGCAGAACAGCTCCCATGGAAACCAGCTCATCTGCCGGTGAGCGTCCCACGTCCAGTGATCGAAGAGGATGTAGCCGCCGGGCCGGACCATCTCGATCGCCCGCCGGACGGCATTTAAGAGAGCGGGCCGCGCATAATCATCCAGCCTGCCGGATGCATAATCATCACCCAGCCATTCAATCATCTGCCGCTCTTCGGTCCACCAGTCGATATCGCGGGTATCCAGCCCTCGCGGCTCCGAGACCGCGGTCTGGAGGATATCGTTGATGGCGTGATGGAAGCAGGCGACGTCCATGCTTCCACGGGGGATATGATTGTGCGCCTGCTCTACATGATCCTCAATAATCCGGGCGCGGAGCCGGAGTTTGCCGAGCCGGCCGCGCAGCTCGCCGGCCAGTTTGCGGTTCAGGTTTATGGTGGTGTACTCGGCCCGGCCGGCCGTGTAGATTTCGGCGGCTAAGATGACAGGATCGCTTCCACCGGCGCACGCCTCGAAGAGTTTGAGAGGGGCGGGCAGCCGGAGCTCCTCGAACATGCTGATCCATTGAACCGCGAGGCAGGGATTCAGGAGGAGCCGACCAGCCTGCGATACGTCGCCGGGCATCGGCCGGGTCATCACACGGCGAGCGCCTTCTTGCAGGTCATCCTGCGAAAGCGCCTGGATCTGCTGCTGTGTTTCGTCGGGAAGCAGCGCAAAGACCCGCCCCCGCGATACTTCCTTCACCACGTGATCTATTCTCGCGTCCATTATTCCCTCTTATATGGTAGCCGGGAAAAGGGGCGCGGGCGCGGACGGAGGACGGAGGACTCCGAAAGGATGAAGGATGAAGGATGAGTCAGGATCAAGCAAGGAATCTATCGGTCGAAGAGTGAAGGATACAATGAGGGACCCAAAAAACAGGGAAAACAAGAATCTATGAGAGGGATGAAAGGCGACCGATGCCGCGCGCGACCTCCGAGACAGAACCCGGCGATACGCGCTCCAGATAATCCGGTTATACGGCTGCCTGCCCCAGTTCGCCGTGGCCCAGGTAATCGGCAGGCAGCTTTTGCGCTCCGGAACCGCGCCGGGCGCGCATTATCGGGAGGCAACACGCGCGAAGTCAACCGCGGACTTCATCAGCAAAATGGAGGGCGCAGCGCAGGAGCTCGACGAGACCGCCTACTGGCTGGAGTTATTAGTTGAAACGAAACTTGCGGACCCCCACACTCTTGACACCGCCTTGGCGGAAACCGGGGAACTTTTGGCGATATTCGTAGCGATCATCAAGCAGGCGAAACGGCCGCGGAAAACAATCGGTTTCGTCGCTGACTCATCGGTCGTCCTTTAGCTTGACTCCTCCCCCGTCCTTTAGCTTGATTCATCCTTCGTTTTTCTACGCCGCGTCTGACTCCACAGGGTCCAGCACCGACGTACGGGACCGGCCATTGAGAGCGGGGGAGTGACTGGGGCTTAAGTGACCATTCCCGCCGTGGCCGTTCGAGCTTACGCTGCTCAAAGGCGCGGTGAGCGGTTTGGACGCCGACTCAAGGGGCCCCGTAATTCCCAGCTCTTCAATGCCGGATTTGGTCGAAGCCTTGTTTCGAATCACGGCGACGGCGAGGGCAATCAGACTTATAGCGACAATCACGCCGCGCACTCCGGTGCCGACTCCTTTGTCGATCACGATTGGAACGATCAGCAGCGCGACCAGGTTCATGACCTTGATCATCGGATTCAGGGCCGGGCCCGCGGTATCTTTGAAAGGATCGCCGACAGTATCGCCAATGATCGCCGCTTTATGAGAGTCGCTTCCTTTGCCGCCGTGTGATCCGTCTTCAATTGACTTTTTGGCGTTATCCCACGCGCCGCCGGAATTGGAGAGGAACACCGCCAGCAGTTGCGCCGATAGAATCGCTCCCCCTAAGAAGCCGCCGAGCGCCTCGGCGCCCTTAAATGGTTCCTGGAGACCCATTGTAAACGCGACTAAGATTGGCGAGAAGATGGCCAGCAGCGCCGGTCCGAGCAGTTCCCGCTGCGCCGCCGCCGTGCTGATGTCCACGCACCGGGCGTAGTCAGGGACACTGGTACCGGCCATGATGCCCGGATCCGACCGGAACTGCCGCCGCACCTCGGTCACCAACTCTTGCGCTGCCCGGCTCACCGCCCGGATAGCAAACGAGCTGAAGAGGAACGGCACAGCGCCGCCAATCAGGAAGCCGATAAAGACCTCCGGCAGGTTCAGTTGAATGCCCGCCGCGGCATGCGCGAAGCGTCCAATCTGTGCGCCAAGGCCGGCCTGCGAGACGAAGGAGCCGTACAGCGCAATGGCGGCTAGCACGGCGGTCGCGATGGCGAATCCCTTTGTGAGCGCCTTGGTCGTATTGCCAACCGCGTCCAGCTGGGCAACGACACGGAGCGGAGTCATCAGCGTGGGATCGGCTTTGCCGCGTGCCTCAAGCTCCTCATCTACCGACCCGGACATCTCAAAAATGCCATTGGCGTTATCGGAAATCGGGCCAAACGTGTCCATCGCAAGCATGTAACTGGTTGGGGTCAGGAGGCCAAGCGCCGCGAGGGCGATACCATAGGCCGCGAGAACGACGCTGCCATGGAAGACTTCCATCGAGATGCCAATGGTGATGGCGATAGCCACGATCGCCCACACGCTGCTCTCCATCCCGCTGGCGATGCCCTGCAGCAGCATGGTCGCCGCGCCGCTTGTGGTGGCGGCGGCGATTTCTTTAACGTGCGGTTTGTGCGTTGCGGTGTAATGTTCGGTCAGGAAGCCAATCGCCAGGGCAAGGCCGATTCCGGTAATTGTCGCGCCAAAGAACCGGAAGTCCGGGTGGCCCGTCGCCGGATCGCGCAAGTAGAAGTAGTTGACAGCCCAACTGCCAACGACGGCGACCGCGCAGGAGAGATAGAAGCCGCGGTTGATCGCCTGCATCGGATCCACGTCGTCCCGGTCGCCAATCGCCATGACACCGATAATGCCGGCAGCGACTCCGATAGCTCGTACCAGCATCGGGTAGATGATCAGCATCACGGCCATGGTGTTGGCATAGACCCCGTAGGTGTGCCGGAAACCGGGATCGGCCAGCACCGCCGCGCCCAGGATGATCGCCGCCACGAGAGTCACACCATACGATTCGAAGACGTCGGCCACCATGCCGGCGCAGTCACCCACGTTGTCACCGACGTTATCGGCGATGACAGCCGCGTTCCGAGGATCATCTTCGGGAATGCCGGCTTCTACCTTACCCACCAGGTCGGCGCCCACGTCGGCCGCCTTGGTGAAGATGCCGCCGCCGACTCGCATGAAGAGCGCCGCGAGGCTGGCGCCAAAACCAAAGCCAATCAGGACCCGCACCGACTGTTCACGGTAGACCAGGATAATTGCGGTGGCGCCAAGAAGACCAAGGCCAACCGTCGCCATTCCCGACACCGCGCCCGCCTGAAACGCCACCTGGAGCGCTTTCCCCATTCCCGTGAGCGCCGCGGCCGCCGTGCGACAGTTGGCGCGCACCGCCATGTACATCCCGGCGTACCCGGAGAGATAAGAGAAGAGAGCGCCCACCAAAAAGGCGACGGCGACGCCAATGGAGAGGCTGGTAATCTGGCCCGGCCGCAGCGAGGTGTCATGCGCGTAGATCGTACGGAACATAAAATAGAGAACAAACGCCAGCGCGAAGAGGAACCATCTCATCATGCGGATCTGACGGCTCAGATAGGCGCCAGCCCCCTCCTGGATTGCCAGTGAAACCCGCTGCATGGCCTCCGAGCCGGGGCTGCGCTTTAGAACGCGTACGCCAAGCGCCCCGCCGAAGAGCAGCGAGACAACGGCCGAACCAAGCACACACCAGAGCGCTGTTACGCTAACCCCTCCCAACTGCGGAAGGATGCTGTTGTCCATCGTGGCCTCCTAATTCGTAGAAAGGACTTATGACAAGACCTTACTGCTCGGGGACCACAAGGCGCGCGCGAGTTACTCGCGGCGGGCACGGACTGGGCGACAGAGACAGACGGGGGAAAGCGGAGGGCTTAGCTGCGGATAGGACTCGGGACGAAAACCAGACTCGTATCAGCAGGTAAATCCGATATCGCTTCGCTCGCCGGCTGCCAGGGTGTCATCACTCAGAACGCCAGTGGTCGCTGCACATATATTCCCAGATTCAGGGGATCTCTGTCAAGCGATTTCGGGTTTTTTGTTACGAACTTGAAGAATCTCTAAGCACAAACGCTCCGCGGCGAACGAACATCCGCGCCGGATCGCCTGCGAATCGCCCGAAAGTCCCGTTGGCGCAGGTGTTAGGTGTTGGGTGTTAGGTGTTAGGTGTTGGGTGTTAGGTGTTGGGTTTTTGATTCATCCTTCATCCTTCCTACCTCATCCTTCCGCGCCCTGCGGTAAAGGAATCCCGTGCCATCACATTGAAGCTAAGAGTATATCTCTTTCTTATGGATGGTGATCACGGGAGGCTTTGAGCGATGAGATCATTGATAGGCCGGTCGGCGGCGCTTTTCACGGCGCTTTCTCTTGCAGTTCTCCTGAGCGCCTGTTCGGGCGGGGGTGGATCTTCTAACGGTTCGACGGGTGGAACGATGGCGCCGGTAAAAACGGCGGGTGGGCCCGCAGCGGCCGGCGGGAATTACACGCTCAAGCTCACCGAACCATCCATTCCCACGGCTGCGATTCCCTCCGGCCCCGCCAAAAAGCCTTATAAAATTGGGGTCAGCCTCCTCACTCGTGATGACGAATTCTATAAAGCTCTCGAGAAGGGCCTCAAGGATGAGGGCGCGAAGCAGAAGCTTCAGGTTATTGTGGAGTCGGGAGATAAGGACCTGAATAAGCAGATTGGCGAGGTCCAGGACTTCGTGGCTCAGAAGGTGGATGCCATCGTGCTCTGCCCGGTGGACAGCCAGGGCATCATCTCCGCCGTAACCCAGGCGAACAAGGCCAACGTTCCGGTCTTTACCGCCGATATCGCCAGCGAGGGGGGTAAGGTGGTCTGCCATATCGCCTCCGACAACGTGCAGGGCGGCCGGTTGGTGGGGGATTATCTGGGCAAAACGCTCCTGAAAGGCAAGGGAACCGTGGCGATTCTGGATGATCGCACCGTTAGCTCCGTGCAGGACCGGGTGAAGGGCTTTAAGGACGCAATCCAGAGATATCCGGGCATCAAGATTGTTACAGATGAGGACGTAAACAACGCGACGCGGGAGAACGCGGTTCCCAAGGCGACGGATATCGTCACCGCGCATCCCGACCTGAACGCCTTCTTTGGCATCAACGACCCGGTGGCGCTCGGGGCGCTTTCGGCCCTTCAGCAGTTGAACAATAAGAAAGTGATGATTGTTGGCTTCGACGCCGTGCCGGAGGCGCAGAATTATATCGCCTCGGGCAGCCAGCTCAAGGCGGACGCCATTCAGTATCCCCACGTCATCGGCGAAACCACGATCGACGCCATCACGCGATACCTGAACGGCCAATCGGTCCCGCCGTCCATTCCGATTCCCACCGGGCTGGTCACGCCGGAGAGCTTTACCAAGTAATAGTCCTTGCTTCCGGCTCCGGCTTCCACAGCCATGACGAGCAGCGAATATAAAGATGAATAAAATCAGATGACAGAAGCACTAACTTCGACGACA
The DNA here is from genome assembly GCA_035686845.1 of Armatimonadota bacterium. Taxonomy (GTDB): domain Bacteria; phylum Armatimonadota; class DASRZA01; order DASRZA01; family DASRZA01; genus DASRZA01. The sequence goes on from DASRZA010000415.1 coordinate 28,760, forward strand.
GTGAAAACAGTGAAATCAGCTCTCCGGATGGAAAACATTTGTAAGAGCTTTCCGGGCGTGCGTGCGCTGGATAACGTCAGCTTTGAGGTGCTCCCGGCCGAAGTGCATGCGCTCATGGGCGAGAACGGCGCGGGAAAATCCACGCTGATGAAGGTGCTGGCCGGCGCGTATCACGCCGACTCGGGCAGCATCTACCTGGACGGCAAGCTGATCACGATTGACTCGCCGCAGCGGGCGATGGAGCTCGGGATCAACATTATTTACCAGGAGTTCAATTTAGTGCCGCATCTCAGCGTCGCGGAAAACATCTACCTGGGGCGTGAACCGCAAGCGGCGGTCCCGGGCTTTGTGAACTCCAAGAAGATGCGCGAGGACGCGCAAGAAGTGATGGATAATCTGGGCGCCCAGATCGACGTGCGCACTCTGGTTCACCGGCTCTCGGTCGCGCAGCATCAGATGGTGGAGATTGCAAAGGCGACGAGCCGGCGGTCGAAGGTGATCGCCATGGACGAGCCCTCGGCGACGCTCACGGAGCATGAGCTGGAAAACCTCTGGCGGCTCATCCGGCAGCTTCGAACCGAGGGCGTGAGCATCATTTATATTTCTCACCGGATGGAAGAGGTCTTCAACATCGCGGACCGGGTTACCGTTCTCCGAGATGGACACACGGTCGGCACGGCGCCTGTCAACGCCGTGACCAAGGAAGACCTGATCCAGATGATGGTGGGACGCAAGCTGGAGGAAAACTTCCCCAAGGCGGGCGTGCCCGTGGGCGCTCCAATGTTAGAAGTGCGCGGTCTCACTCGTAAAGGAGTGCTCGAGGACATCAATCTCACCGTTCACGCGGGGGAGATCGTGGCGCTGGCGGGACTGGTTGGATCCGGGCGCACTGAGATTGCGCGCTGCATCTTCGGCGCGGATCCGTTCGACGCCGGGACCATGACGTTGAATGGTAAGCCGCTCACGGTCCGATCTCCACGAGACGCGATCAAGTCCGGGATAGGCCTTGTTACTGAAGACCGGAAGCAGCAGGGATTGGTGCTCGGCATGACGGTTCGGGAGAATACTACGCTCGCCGCCCTCCGGAGTCTCACGACAGCCGGCTTTATCAGCAGCTCCCGAGAGCGCGCGGTCGCGGAGGAGTACGTCAAGAGCCTGGGGGTGCGCACACCCTCGGTGGAGCAGATGATTCGCAATCTCTCGGGCGGAAACCAGCAGAAGGTGGTGCTCGCGAAGTGGCTCTTTACCCATTCAAAACTGCTGATCATGGATGAGCCGACGCGCGGAATCGACGTGGGCGCCAAGGTTGAGATTTACCAGCTCATGAATGAGCTGGTAAAGCAGGGTGTTGGAATTCTGATGATTTCCTCGGAGCTGCCGGAGGTGCTCGGGATGGCGGACCGGATCGTGGTCGTCCGTGGGGGCCGCATCGTCGGCGAAATGGACCGCGCCGACGCCACTCAGGAGAAGATCGGCAGGCTTGCCGTAGGAATATGATCGGAGATAGGTATACGATCAGCGCCAGGAATAGGATCGAATGACATCGAACGACAACCGGCAGGGATCCGCATCTAAATCCCGGTCCGCGCGGACGGCCGCGTTCCAGCGCTTCAACTTTTTCGGCGGCCCCCCAACCCCCAATAATGGGGGGGCATCCATGGCCGCGTTCCGGCGTTTCAACTTTCTTGGCATCAACCCGGGCGTATTTACCGGGTTCGTGGTCCTCCTTGTGGGTCTCTGGATCACGACGCCGGCATTCCACAGCGCCCAGAACTTCCAGAACATCGCGCAGCAGGTCTCGATCAACGCCATTATCGCGGTGGGGATGACGTTTGTGATCATCACCGCCGGCATCGATCTCTCGGTTGGATCAATTCTCGGTTTTGTCGGTATCACCACGGCGATGACGTTGATGGCCGTCCCGATTGTCCACCGGCTCGGCGATGGCGCGATGGCTGCCGCGGTGGTGGCGGGTCTTCTGGCCGGAGCGCTGGTGGGCTTCTTGAACGGTGCGGCGGTGGCGTGGCTCCGAATGCAGCCGTTTATCGTAACCCTGGCGACGATGTGGGCCATCCGGGGAGCGGCCGAGGTGATGACCGACGGCTCACCCATTGGCATCGTAAGCGGCGACGCGCCGCTCGCGGCCCTACGTAATTCAATGCTGCAGGATAAGTTTACGGTGCTGGGAATGGGTTACCTTGGACCATTCCCGATCGCCGCGTTAGTCGCGGTGGTCATCGCCGTGATAGGCCATATTCTCCTCACCCGCACGAGGATCGGCCGGCACGTGTACGCCCTGGGCGGTAATGAAGAGGCCGCTCGTCTGTCCGGCATCAACGTCGCAGGGATCAAGCTGTTTGTCTACACGCTTTCGGGTGTGCTTTCGGCCGTTGCCGCCATCCTGCTGATGTCCAAGCTGGTCAGCGGCCAGCCCACAGCCGGCCAGGGGTACGAACTTTACGCCATCGCTGCGGTAGTGGTTGGCGGGACCAGTCTTTTTGGCGGAAAGGGCAGCGTGGTGGGCAGCATTATCGGGGCGCTCATCATCGGCGTGATCAACAATGGCCTCGACCTGCACGGAATCAGCGCCTTCTGGCAGCAGATTGTCACTGGCGCCATTATCCTGCTCGCTGTTCTCCTTGATGAGGTGCTCCGGAGGCGGCGAGGTCAGCTATAATTTCCTGATCGCGAAGAGCTGATGAATCAACTCCTGCCAGAAAAAGACAACGATTGTGAGAACGTATGATTGTCCTCGGTATCGAATCCTCATGTGATGAATGCGCCGCCGCGGTGGTTGAGGATGGCCGCCGTGTTCTCTCGTCCATCGTCTCGTCCCAGGTGGACCTGCACGCCCGGTACGGCGGCGTGGTGCCGGAGATTGCGGCCCGGCGGCACGTGGAGACGGTTCTGCCGGTGTTGAAAGAGGCCATCGATTCGGCCGGGCTGGCCTGGAAGGATCTTGACTTGATCGCGGTGACTCGCGGGCCGGGGCTTATTGGATCGCTGCTCGTAGGTGTGGCGGCCGCCAAGTCACTGGCGCTCGCGCATCAGATCCCACTGATTGGGGTGAATCATCTCGAAGGTCACATTTGCGCGTGCCATCTTTGCGACCCGGCGCCGGTACTACCTGCGGTTTGCCTGATTGTATCGGGCGGCCATACCGATCTGATCTTAATGGAGGCCTGGGGCCGTTATCGATGGCTGGGTGGAACGCTGGACGACGCCGCCGGTGAGACTCTCGATAAGGTGGCGCGCTGCGCCGGGCTGGGATATCCGGGCGGTCCAGTCATCGACCGGCTGGCGCAGGATGGGCGTGCAGACGCCGCCGCGTTCCCCCGGAGTTGGCTCGATGGAGGGAGCGATTTCAGCTTCAGCGGATTGAAGACGGCGGTGATCCGGAGCATACAGGGAGAAAACCCGCTCGCTCCGCCGGATCTGGCGGCCAGCGTTCAGGCGGCCATCGTGGACGTGCTGGTGAAGAAAACGATCAATGCGGCGATTCATCACGGCGTCGCGCAGGTGATGGTGACGGGTGGGGTGGCGGCGAACAGCAGCCTGCGATCTACAATGGAGGCCGCCGCGCGACTGCGGAAACTGGCGTTCACCACACCGCCGCGCGTCTATTGCACGGATAACGCCGCGATGATCGCGGTGGCCGGCTGGTTCAAGCGACTTCAGGGCGAGTCGAGCAGCCTCTCATTTGACACCGAAGCGTCACTGCCGCTTGTATAGCGACTCGTATAAAGTGACTGTAATGAGCTGGTGTAACGGGGATGGGGCGGGTAAACGATCCCGCCCCGCTGCTTGTTAGTGCTGACCGCCCTTGCGGCCGATCTGCGCCATGTGCTCGCGATCGCGGCTGACCGAGATTCCGCCCTTGCGGCCGATCTCCGCCATGTGCGCCCGATCCTGGCTTACCTGCCGACCGCCCTTGCGCCCGGCTTCGGCGTGGCCTTCGGGATTGCCATGCCAGCCTCTACCCTTGCCGGCCTTCTCTTTGGTTGCCATAGTCGACTCCTATGGTGGTCAGGGTGCCCCTCTTTGCTGCGCGCAGGACGAAAATCATCGCGCTGCGCTGTTCTGGCACTAGTGATGTACTATACCCTGTTCGCTTTTGGATTCAAACAGCCGAACACCCAAAACTTTTATCATTTTCATGCCAATTTTCGAAAAATCGCATTTCTGAATGAAAAAAGCGCCGTGCCGGTCGTTCGAATCGTCCGAATCATGGGTTTATTGAATGGCAAACGCCATCATACTGAGGAGCGGTCCGCGCGGCTCGCGGTTCCGCTCGCCCGGAATTTATTTACCAGCAATCGACTGGCGCTAAACATCGTCTGTTTCGCAATAATCTTGAAAAACTTTCTTGTTTCTCGCAATTGATTTCGGACGAAAATAGATGGTCCATTGAGCGTAATAGCACTTGGCGCGGAGCCTCACGCGGAGTATCATAAGTGTGGCGGCTTTCGAGTCGGAATCCTTCGCGAATGCCGGGCGTCGCGGATATAAAGATCGGTCGGAACCGGCCGAGACTCAGGGTGATCCGCTTCTTTCGAGTTCGTTTGTTTTAAGTTCTTTTGTACGAGGTTTGAAGAATGGCAGAATCCACTGGCGCCCACGCTGATGCGGGACTGACGGGATTCCGTAGATGGCTGCCGGCAGACGCGGCTTCGCGCCGCCGCCGGTCTCGGATGCTCTTTGCAGCGGTTCCGATCGCGCTTCTCATGGGCGCGGCATTGGTGGCTTATCTCTATTTGACCGGCCCTATTCGCTCGGGGCTTATAGCCCGCGGCGTCCACGTGGATGGTGTTAACCTTTCGATGCTCTCCATGCGGGAGGCGCGCCAGCGGCTGGCCAGTGAGCTGCCATCTTTGACGCAGAGTAAAGTATCCGCCACTGCCGGCTCACGGTCGCTTTCAGTCAGCGCTGCGCGCCTTGGGGCCGTGTGGGACGTGCCCGCGGCGGTTCAACAGGCGTTCCGGGTGGGTCGTGCAGGCGGTGGGATGGAACCCCTGAAAGAGTTGACGCTCGCCGCATGGCATGGCCGGAACTTTGGAGCGGCGGTGACAGTGCGCCGCAAGACGCTGCTGGACGCGCTCAAACCGCTCGCGTGCGAAGTTGGAGTGAAGGCGCGGAACGCGGGGATCTCGGTTGAGGATAACGGCGATGGATTTTCGTTCGAGCGGATTCCGGCTCATGACGGTGTCCGGCTTGATCTGAGCGGAAGCGCCAGGCGCATCGCTCGCGCCATCGCGACTGATCCCGGCCAATCCCAGGTTACGGTGTCGCTTCCCATCGACCGGTTTCCCCCCCAGATCAACGACCAGACGCTGGCGCCGATCGATGGCGAAGTGGCCGAGTATACGACTTACTACCATCCGTACCAGGTAGACCGGAGCCACAATCTCTGGCTCGCTTCTTCGGCCATCAACGGCGCTCTCATTCTTCCGGGCCAGGTATTCAGTTATAACAAGCGTGTGGGGCGTCGGCGGATCTCGAAGGGCTATCGCGCCGCGCCGATTTTTTTGAACGGCAAAGTCGTGGATGATACGGGCGGCGGGGTGTGCCAGGTGGCGACAACGGTATACAACGCGGCGCTGCTGTCCGACTGCCGCATCGTTGAGCGGAGCCCACACTCCATGCGCACCAGCTACTCCATTCCAGGGCGAGACGCCACGGTCGCCTGGGGCGAGCTCGATCTGAAGTTCAGGAACACCCGCAAAGAGCCGATCATTCTGACCACCTCGATGAGCGGCGGCGCTCTCACGGTGAGGGTGTGGGGCTACCGTCATCCTGGCGAGCGGGTGCATGTTTACGTTGTGGATGGCGCGAACCGTGTCACCGCCTATCGCACCGTTTCGCGACCGGATGGCAGCGTATCCCGACAGATTATTTCATCCGATCCGTATCCCAAGGCGGAGACCCGGTTGGTACGACGATAAGTTAGAACCCATCGGTCATGGGAGCTTTCTGGTCGCAGAATGTCGAATAATGGTTGGGGTTCGCATCGGAGACTGGAATCCGATGTGGGTGGGAATCGCTGCTGGGGACGGAGGGATTCTCAATGCCAAACGAGCGGCGTGACGCCGACATCCAATACCCGATACCTATTTCTTGGAAAGGAGCAAATTCATGTTGAAGAAGTGCTGCGCGGTGGGGGCGCTGATTCTGGCGTTCGCCGGGGCGGCGAACGCGGCGGCGCCGGCAGGGTTCCCGTTTCACAATGGCGACCGGGTGGTGTTCCTCGGCGACAGCATCACAGAACAGCGTCTCTACACGACGTACCTGGAGACCTATCTCCTGACCCGATTTCCAACCTGGAACCTGCAGTTTCGCAACGCCGGTTGGGGTGGTGACACGTCGTGGCTGCGCCAGCGAGGACTTCCGCCCGACCAGGCGCTCAAGCGGGACGTGCTGGATCTGCATCCCACGGTGGTAACTATCGACTTCAGCATGAATGACGCCGGATACGGCGCTTTTAACCCTGCGCTCTACGCGCAGCACGTGCATGGCGAGCAGGACATTGTCCGCGAGATCAAGGCGGCCGGTGTGCTGCCGATTGTGCTTACGGTAAGCCCTGTGGAGAAACATGAGCCGGGCGATGACATGATCGGCTATAACCAGGTGCTGGAACAGTTTGCGGCCGGGGATCAAATGGTGGCGCAGGACGCGCACGTGCCCTTCGCGGACCAGTTTCATCCGTTCGTCGCGGCTATTAACCGGCTCCGGGCCATTGATCCCAATACCCGCCTGAGCGGAGACGTGGTGCATCCGGGCAAAGCGGGACATCTCTTGATGGCGGACTTTATCCTGACAGGGCTGAATGCGCCGCCGATGGTTTCATCGGTGGTGATCGACGCGGGGAAAGACCGGGTCAATCATACG
>DASRZA010000416.1:0-7521 GCA_035686845.1 Armatimonadota bacterium
TCCAAGGAGTCGATGGGATGATCGGAAACGACCGGGGGCGCTGAGATCGAGAGGTACCGCCGCTGTCGCGAGAGAGCCAACGAAGGTAACGGTTCCTCGGCGCTTCGCGGCCTCAACTTCAGATGGGTTTTGGCGAGGGACATGATTGCGACTCCGGACGGATACGAAAACGCGGTGGATTCAAGGCTGGCAGCCCCCTAACCCCCGATAACGGGGGAACTATTGGCCCCCTGCCCCCTGAAATCGGGGGAACTGTTCTGGCCCCCTGCCCCCTGAAATCGGGGAACTGTCGTTACCTCTACTCGCGACTTAGAATGATGCCATAATTTTAGGTAAAGAACCCAATTTCCACAGGGACATTCCTGATACAGGCTCGTTTGATAGGAAAAATATGTCGGAGAATCCGAGGAATAAGCACGAGCCGGCTGGGCAGCCGGGCACGCCTAAACGAACTGGCAGGAAACGTCGACCGACCGCGACAGAGATCCGTCACCGCGAGGAGACGATCGCCCGGTTCGTCGAGACCTCTCCCAATGGCCTCTGCACCTGGAACCTGGATGGCAATCTCACTTACACGAACCAGCGAGGCCGTGAGATCCTGGGATTGAATCGTCCTCTCCATAGCAAGATGCGGTTCGACGACCCCGAGTTTGGTATAACGAGGCTGGATGGCAGTCCGCTTCCGGCCGAGGAACATCCCTGCGCCCTCGTTCTGGCGTCGAATGAATCAGTCTTCGGCGCTGAACTCCTTTTCCACCATCTCGATGGCGCTGTCGTGGCCGCCTCCATCAATGCGGCGCCGCTGCATGATCAACAGGGCCGTCCCGCTGTCGTCGCGGCTCTCACCGACATCACTGAAAAGATGGAAATTGAGGCGCAGATCCGGGCTATGAATACTGAGCTGGAATATCGAGTCCTGGAACGAACTGCTCTACTTCAAGCCGCGAACCGAGAGCTGGAGGCGTTTTCATACTCGGTAGCGCATGATCTACGCGCTCCACTTCGGACAATCGTGGGCTTCACCCGAATCGTGATGGAAAACTCTGCAGAACAGCTTGACTCGCAGAGCCGATCCTACCTGGAGCGAGTTTGCAATGCGGGCGATCGTATGGGTGGGCTGATGGACGCGCTCTTGAGCCTTTCCCGCGTGACGCGCCGGCCGCTGGAACATGAGCCGGTTGACTTGAGCGCCCTCGCGCTGCGGATATGTGACGAATTGCAGGCCGCAGCGCCTGATCGCTCGGCGGCATTCGATATTGAACCTGGACTGGCGGCGCCCGGGTCGCAGCCGCTGCTGCAAATCGCGCTGATGAATCTTCTGGGCAACGCCTGGAAGTTCACGTCACACGAACCGGCCGCTAAAATCGCGTTTGGGGCCGACCGGACAAACGATCAGCTCACGTACTTCCTTCGCGATAACGGCGCCGGATTCGAGATGGCTTACGTCGACCGGCTGTTCCGTCCGTTTCAGCGACTCCACACCGTCTCGGAGTTCGAGGGGACCGGAATCGGCCTGGCAACCGTGCAGCGAATTATTGAGCGTCACGGCGGTAGGGTCTGGGCCGAGTCTGCTCCTGGACAGGGCGCTACCTTCTACTTTACGCTTGGTTAGTGTCGCACGTTCAAGGTAAATGGTTCGCGCTGGATACCCTCGACCGGCCGGGGGCGCCGGCAAAGAATAGCAATACGGCGCCGGCAAGCAGCGGATAGACAGTGCCATACCGCATCATTCTATCCATTCAAATGCCATTGCCGCTCAGTAACCACAGGCTCGCGGTCTCCGATTCTACGTTATTCGTTGATTACTCCATTGGACTTAGCAAAATTAAGACTCCATTTCGCTACAGATCCGTTGGCGTCGCGTCGATAACCCGAGTAATGAGGACGATCTGGCTGGATCAGCGCCGGCTGCGCTTGGCCGATAATGGTCGCTGCCGATCGAGATTGAGACGAGCAGCGACTCTCGCCGGGGCATTATCACAGGAGTGATCAAGATGAAGCGTGGAATCGTTTGTGGGATGAGCTATTTTCTGGTGGCTGGAATCATCATGGCGCTGACAATCCCGCTTGTCCTCCCGGCCGGGTCGCCCGGCCTGGGCCAGGATGCGAGCGTATGGGCCGGCGGCGTGGTGCTGCCCATCTGTGCGCTAGTCGGGTTTATCGTGGGATTCATTCAGCAGGGCCGCGAGTCCTGGGTGTTCCGCCGCCCGCGCCATTCGGCGCATCTCATGGGAATCGCCATCACCGTCGTTCTCATGGCGATCTCAATCGTTACGGTGGCTCGCGCGGCGCATAGCTCGGTCCGGACCGCGCAAGCGCCACCTTTACTTACGGCGGGACGCGTATAGTTTAACTCAGCTCGAATCTCCAGCCGCCCCTACGTTGTCGGATGGCTCGATCAGGTATTGGGTCTTAGGACCTGGGTCTTGAGCATTGGGCATCAGGTCCTGGGGCGGCGCGGCCCGGTTTCGGTTGCCTCTCTTTTTCCTCTTCGGTTTCCTTCGCGCCCTTCGCGGGAACTTCGTGCCCTTTGTGTTCGTTTTCAGGCTGTTTTTTGTCGCATACGTCGATTTCTGTTCGCCGGATCGCACAATAGAATCGCAGGGTGGTCGCTGCACAGCCCTGATTCTTCTGGCGAACCGGGGCTCGCACAGGAAAGGACGTAGATCAGGTGGCAAAAACGCTCAAAGTTGGGGTAATCGGGGTCGGCGGTATCGCAGGCTCGCATTTCCCGGGGTGGAAGGCAAGTCCGCACGCGGAGCTGGCGGCGTTCGCCGACCTCGTGCCGGAAACGCTCAAGCGGGTTGGGGCGGCGCAGGGAGTTACGAAGCTTTACGATAGGCCCGAGGACCTGTTCGCCGATAAAGAGATCGACATTGTCGATATCTGTGTGCCGAATATGTATCATGCGCCGCTCGCAGTCGCCGCGCTTCAGGCTGGCAAGAACGTTATCTGCGAAAAACCTCTTGCTCCCACGCCCGGCGACGTGCGCAAGATGATCGAAGCGCGAAACAAGAGCGGAAAGCTGTTGATGACGGCGCAGCATTTTCGCTTCGAAGGATCTTCGCAGGCGCTCAAGGCCGAGATCGAGGCGGGTGTCCTGGGTGACGTTTACCACGCTCGCAGTTGGATGCTCCGGCGATCTGCGGCGCCGGTTGGGGCCGGGTTCATCCTCAAAAAGAACAGCGGCGGCGGCCCCTGCATCGACATCGGCGTCCATATTCTGGATCTCACGCTCTGGATGATGGGCAATCCAAAACCGGTCACCGTCTCCGGCATCACACAGGACCGGCTGGCGCATCAGAAGGGCGCCTTCACCAACTGGGGCGGCGCCATCCCGAAAACCTTTGACGTGGAGGAGTTCGCCGCCGCATTCGTGCGATTTGAGAATGGCGCATCGCTGGTGCTGGAGGTTAGCTGGCTGCTGCATCACAAGACGAGTGGTGAAGACATGCAGATGTGGCTCTATGGCGAAAAAGCCGGGGCGCACTGGCCCTCGCTCGAGCTCCTCAGCGCCAATAATAAGACGCAGCAATTGCTCAATACCCAGCTTCAGAATCGGGGACACGGTCCCGAAGCCCACGCGAAGGAGTGTATCGTCTTCGCGGAAGCCGTCGCCACCGGCAAACCCTCGCCGGTTCCCGCCGAGCAATCACTCGACGTGATGGCGATTCTGGACGGCCTCTACCAGAGCGCCGGAACCCACAAAGAGATCACCCTGAAGTATTGATTGGGCACGAGGCGCCGCCGCTGCCGAACTGGAGAGGAGGACAGCGGCAGCGCCTCTCACCGCCGGCGCGCCATCAGGCCCACTGACGGCCTTGAGATACCCGCGGCCCTGCGGCCCCAGCTTCCAGGGGAACTCAGGGTAATTAAAGCGATCCTTAATGACCCGGTCCTGGTCGCGCAGAACGAGCACACGACCCGAGAGCACGAGCTGGCGCTTGAAAAGCGACGCGAGTTTCTCTACAGCGATGTACAGCGGCACATCCTTGATATTGATATCGCCATAGGTCGAATCCATGGCATATCAGTCGACCAGTACCGGCGGCGCCAGTTGGCGATGTGGACGAACTAGCGGCAGGAGGAGGCGCCGTACTCGTGGATGCCGGAGGGTTCTGCGCAAGGCAGGGCGCTGCAGCCAGAGCCAGAGCGGCGCTGAACAACATCAATGGAGAAACTGATTTCATATTGTGCTCGCTTTCGTGCTCCTTTACCCGGCGTACGTGACACGGAACGGCTGGTGAGTGGATCGAACAGCCGGCCCATGTTCCGGCTGCGGGAGCGCGATCTTCGTGGCTCTAGCTCCTCGTCCCGTGCTGAAGGGAGGGACGCCGAACTACTTCCCGGTTGGCGAATGGACTCCTGCTGCGAATTAAACGGTCGGGCAGCAAGCGAGAAGGATGAGAAGGGTTCCGGGCGTACGACATCCCTATACCGAGGTGGGATGGACCGCGACGATCGCCCCGAAGCGGGCAAAGTCGCGCACGTTGAAGGTAAGGATGTGATCGATGCCATGCGCCAGCATCGCTGCCGCCAGGCGGGCGTCATGCACATGCACGCCCGAGACGCCGCAGGCAACCACCAGGTGGCGCCACTGCCGGTGAATGGCCGGCGTGTCCTCGGCCAGGGGGAAGAGCGACTCCAGTTGGCGCGCCTCGGCATCGGCCTGCGCGGGAGTAAGCCCGAGGCCGTTGGCAGTTGCGGGACGGGTAGCGCCATTCCAGAACTCCACCAGGTTCTGAGGAGTGATGTAGATCGTTTCGCCCCGGAGGCGCAGTTTTCTTACCGCGGCCTGGGCCTGGGCGCACATGGGGGTACCGGGCTCAAGCCAGCGCAAAAGGATGTTGGTATCCGCCAGGTGCGGCATCAGCGCCCCTCCTGGTAAAAGCTGGCGCGCTCGAAGGCATTCTCCGGCAGAGGATCCCGCCGAGGGTGGCTGCCAATCCAGGCGTCGAACGCCGCGAGCCACTCCTGTACGTCCGCTGCCTCATGCAGAGGCCGGTCGGTCTCCTCGGTTGGGGCCGGCGCCTCTGGCGGGAGACTGCTCTCTACGAGGTCGCGCAGGTACTGCTCGGCGCTGACGCCTCGGCGAGCCGCGTCGGCTCGGAGCCTCCGCTCCAGTTCCGGCGACTTGATCCTGAGTGCCATTATCCTGCTCCTTTCGGTTTTGAAGCGATGGGGGGGATAGGTACCCCTGCGCACGATACACCCTCCACGAGTGCCCGTCAAGCATACCTGGCACGCTCCTTGGCATGAGAATCCACACATGGAAAGAAAAGGTTCGTTCGAGCGCCGTGCAAGAAGCGATGCCTCGACCGCACCGTCTCCGGCAGAAGCGCTCACCATTCGTCACATGGCGAGAGTCCAACGAAGAACCGCGAGAGGGCGAATCTCATGCACGGTTTGGAGAGGGGCCACCGGAAACCGGACAGGGCTCACCGCCAAGTGCGGCGAGCGCCTCTGGTGGGGTCCGGCGTGTTGCTGCGGCTCTCTTGCGGCCCCACAGTCCAGGGGAACTCAGCGCGATTGATGCGATCCTTAATGATCCTCGTCTGGTCGCGCAGAACGAGCACACGACCCGAGAGCACGATCTGGCGCTTGAAAAGCGACGCGAGTTTCTCTACAGCGATGTACAGCGGCACATCCTTGATATTGATATCGCCATAGGTCGAATCCGTGGCATAGGAGTCGACCAGTCCCGGCGGCGCCACTTGGCGCTGTGGGTGAGTGAACGGCCGGAGGAAGCGCCCTGTCCATTGATGATGGAGGGTTCTGCGCAAGGCAGGGCGCTGCAGCCAGAGCCAGAGCGGCGCTGAACACCATCAACGGAAAATTTGAATTCGTATCATGCGCACTTTCGCGTTCCTTCGCCATGGTCTTGATGTCGGCAAAGCGATGCTCCACCGACCTGATTGGGAGGCACAGACCGGCGGCCAGGTCTCTGGCTCGGGTGTACCCGGGGGAGCGACGCGGATCTATTTCCGGGTTGGCTGATGGTCTCCTCCGGCGAATGATTTGTAGTATTTGCGTTTGGCGCGGGGCTCTCTCGTCTTTCTAATATCTCCTGCGCTCGCTGCTGTTTTCCTCCAACCGCCCGTGTTTTTTGATATACTTCGACAACTGCGTTCCGGGAAGGAGAGGAGTAGAGCGTGACGGATTCAGTGAGGCCGAACGAGGGGGGAAATCTGGCGGCGGACGGAGCGGCGCGGGCCGCGCAGGTTACGCAGGTGAAGAGCGGCGGTGAGACCTCGCCTGCCGGCAGATCGGGGTTGATCGCGGTGATCGGGATGGGGATCTTCTGTACCACCTTTGGTCAGACGGGTGTTATCGGCGGATTTCCACTCCGGTTCTTCTTCAAGGACACTCTCCACCTCACGGCAAGCCAGGTTTCCCTCTTCTTTTTGATCAGCACGTCGGCGTGGTATTTCAAGCCGGCAGCCGGCTTGCTTTCGGACTGCTTCCCAATCTTCGGCACACGGCGGCGCCATTATCTGCTGTCGAGCGCCCTATTTTGCGTCATGTTCTGGTGCGCCATCGGGTTTTTCAGCGCGCGGTACCCGGCGCTGCTGGCGGCGACAATCTGCCTTAACGCTGCCATGGTGATTGGCAGCACGGTTGCAGGCGGAATGCTCGTGGAAGCCGGCCAGGAGATGGGCGCCACGGGCCGGCTAAGCTCGATGCGGATTTTTCTGGCAAGTTCTGCGCAGTTAATGGCGGCGCCGCTGGGCGCCTGGATGGCGGGGCACTGGCCTTTCCGCATCAGCGCGATGGTGATCGGGCTCTCGTTCCTGCCGCTCGCCCTCATCACAACCATCTGGCTGCGCGAGCGAGAAACAGCCGTGCGAGACACGACGGCGTTGACTCGCACCATCGATGAGTTCCGTCTCCTCTTCAGCTCTAAGCTGCTGTGGGCCGCGGCGGGCATGTGGGCGCTGGTCGTCCTCGCGCCCGGTTTTGGCACGGTCCTCTTCTACCGACAAAACGACGTGCTGCACTTCTCCAAGGGGTTTCTGAGCCTGCTGGTGATTGTCTCCGGCTTGATGGGAATCGTAGCTTCCAGTATCTACGCGTATCTCTGCCGCCGGCTATCGCTGCGAATCCTGCTTCCTCTCGGAATCGTCCTGACCGCTTCAGGCGCGCTCCTCTATCTAAATTACAACGGCCATACCGCTCTGCTGATCGACGGCATAAACGGCTGTTTGGGCAGCCTTGCGCTGCTCGCTCTATTCGACATGGCCGCCCGCGCAACACCCCGGCCGGCGGCCAGCCTGGGTTACGCTCTCTTAATGTCGGTGAACAACATCATCACGCAGGTTGCGGATAATATTGGCTCACAACTTCATGATAAGGCGCACTGGCCCTTCAGCCATCTTGTCTGGCTTAACGCGGTTACCACCCTCGCTGCGCTCATCGCTATCCCGTTTCTTCCACGTGCCCTTATGGTGAAAACCGACGATTAGCAAACCAGCCCCGCGCCTCGCACCCCGCGCCTCGCACCCTTTTCTGGGTATATTCTTT
>DASRZA010000417.1:0-23492 GCA_035686845.1 Armatimonadota bacterium
CGCGGCGCGCTCATGGACGCGGTGGCGGCCGGCGCCGCCCGTTCGGCAGAGCTGGGGACCAAAAAATAGTGATCGTTCTTCTGCGCCTCTGCCATTGGATAGTGTTCGGCTATGCGTGGATACTTGCCGTCCGCGTGGCCGTCGACGCCGTCGTTCTGTTTGAGCTGTCGATCAGGGAACGGCTGCTCCCCCTGCAGAATATCTTAGTGGCGATCACCGATCCCGCTCTGGAGCCAATCCGCGCCGTGATCCGGCCCCGCAACCCCGATCAGATCGATCCCTCCGCGTTCATTGCCGTCATCCTCTGCATCGCGCTCGACTTCCTGATCGTCGCGGTCACCGGCCGGCTTTGATGCGTAGCGGAAAAGCCGCGACACCGAAATCCCATTGGTGGCGCAGGTCTCCGTGCCTGTGCATGACCGGCCCGCACATCGGCGGACGGGCGCAGCTTTTCATCCCTGACTGAACGCGAAACAACCGCGTGAATTGTGCTAAAATGTCCCAACGCATTTCGAGTTCATACTTCGGCGGTTGGCGTTCGCGGAACACAAAAGGGGCCAGGGAATGGCGTCGCAGAATGGAATTATCGCTGCCGGACCTTCCGAACTGTCGCAAGCGATCGCTGCGCTGGAACAGAGATGGGCTGAGATCCAGAAGCGGCAGAAGACGCGCGATTTCAGGTCCGCGCTGTGCGCGATCCCTGCCTTTATCGGATCGCTGATCATCTTTTTTATCAGAGCCCATCCTTTATGGGAGCAATACCTTGTTTTGGGCGTCAGCAGCGGCCCGTCCGCCGCGTTTGCCCTTGTGACGAGCATTCGGATCCTCAAAGGGCCCAATCCGGAGTTGATGGATCTGGCCCGGAATCTGGCGAGTTTCGACGAACCTGCAATCATCTGGCCATTGCTCTCGACGCTGGATTCGCTCGACCATCCAACATTCTGGGTCGTGGGCGAAGCGTTGGGGATGGTGCTTGGCCGGGCCGGGGAGTGGAAGCGAAGCGTATGGACAGTCGAGGAACGGAAGGCGCTCGAAGAAGCCGTGAAATGGCTCGATGGTGGGAGCTATCGGCCAGATCCCGAACTCGCGGAGACCGTGAGGCGGGCGCTGGCGCTTGAGCTTCCATCAGCGCGCCCGGTCCCTGCTCTAACGGGCGCGCGGGCTATCCCACGGTGGCGTTCCGCCCCGCGGTCTTAGAACCGCAATCAAGATGCCCCGGTGGCTCCCCCATTATTGGGGCGTTGGTATTCGTGTTGGACGCGGCGTTCGCGATGGGCGCGGCGTAGGGGCGAAGCATCCGCCGGAGGGGTTACGGGCACGAGAGATCTGATGCGAATGCTTCGCCCCTACAACGTCACGGGTCAACCGGGCACGGGTTTCCGACGACTGCTTCGCCCCGCGCCTTTGGAGCACCCATGAAACTCCTGTTCCCTGCCTTCCCGCCGGCCAAGGCCGGCCGCCTTTCTACCATCCGGCGAACTGCGTTCGTTCTTTTTCTGCTCTTGCTGCCGGCCGCGGCCTACGCCGACGCCGGGACACCCATGATGTGGGCGACGGCGTTCCATCTCGTCATTGGGAACCTGTTCATCGGGATCTTCGAGGGATTGCTCGTCGCGTGGTTGTTTCATCTGCCGCGGCTCCGGACGGTTCTCCTCGCCATCGCCGCGAACTATTGTTCAATGATCGCCGGGATGTACATCCTCGGTTACGCCTGGACGTTGGCTGAGCGGGTGTTTCCCGGGGATCCACCGCTGTACGGCGCGACGCTCCGGCTGGCGGCCACCGGCGTTTTCTCGTGGATGCTGTCGATTGTTCTGGAATGGCCATTCTACGCCGCGGCGCCGCGGCGCAAGGAACGTGGGTGGCGGCGCGGATTGACCGTCTCGCTTGTGGCGCAGACCGCGTCTTATGCTCTGCTTGTTCCCTATTACCTGTCCATGGGGAATCTCGGCATCTTCCGAGAGACGCATATTCAGCACGATCTCTCGTTTGCGCACCGTCCGCTTTCCGCCGTCTATTACATCGATTCGCACGATGACTCAATCTGGCGTGTGCTCACCGATGGCAGCGATCGCACGCTCGTTCGCAGAGCGCCGGCCGGGAAGCCATACCTGAGCCTCTCGCTGCGGCCCGGCGCCGCGCCAGGAACCTGCGACCTCTGGGCTAATGATTCCGAAGGAGAGCCCACGACGCGCATCATCAGGTCGATTCCCGGGCGCGGTGATTACAGTAACGGTCAGTCTTTGGCCTATGTGGGCGAGGAGCTTCGGCCGGCGGGTACATCTTCGTGGAGCGTACATGAATGGTTCGAAGAGGGCCGCTGCGATGGAATTGACGTTCTGAATCATGGCCGGTTCGAATATGCCCTGGCGGCGGATGAAGTCTTTCTGATGTGGAAGCTTGGTTGTGAGACACTCCTGCCCGGGGATGATATGGTGTTTGACCTGTGGGGGGATGATAGCCACGCGCAGGTGATTCTCTTCAACCTGCACAGCCGGCGCCTGGCCGTCCTGGCGGATGGATGGACGCCGCTCGTGGTGGCGCCTATTCAGCGGCGGCCGGCAGCCAGACGGTAAAGGTGGCGCCCTGGCCGGGGGCGCTGGATAGCTCAATCCGGCCGCCGTGCGCTTCGGTCACGTGGCGGGCGATGGAGAGTCCGAGGCCGGTGCCGCCGAGATCGCGGGATCGACCCCGGTCGACCCGGTAGAACCGCTCAAAAATGCGGGAATGATGCTCGGGCGCAATCCCGGGACCCGTATCGGAAACTTCGACCACGGCCCACCGGTCCGCCAGCGACATCCTCGATCCGGCGAAGATTCGGGGACGCGCCTCATCTCCGGAAGCGGTCCGGGCACGGACAGTCACTGCGCCCGCCGGCGTATACTTCAGGGCATTCTCAAGCAAATTGAGGAAGACCTGGCGGAGCGCCGAACGATCCGCCATGAGAGTTGGCAGTTCGCCTATCTCGGATCGAAGCTCCAGGCCAAACGCCGCGGCGCTGGGCTGCTGCTGCTGGATGACTTCCTCGAGCAGCGCGCGAAGATCTACCTCAGCGCGATCCAGTCGCCCCGACTCGTAACGGGCGAGGTCCAGGATATCATCCGTCAGGCGCGCCAGCCGATCCACCTCACGAATGATGATTTCAGTGAAATCGACGGCGGTCTTGGGATCCACCGACGCCGTGGTTAACACGGTCTCGGCCATTGCGCGAATCGATGCTAGCGGTGTGCGCAGTTCGTGCGACACGTTCGCGATAAAATCCCGTCGCACCGCGTCCAGCCGCTTCTGCTCCTCCTGGTCCTGGAAGACAATCAGCGCGCCTTGAGGACCCTCGCTTAAAGGGCTTACACGCGCAATCAGGTGTCGCCCGGAGTGCTCCAGATAGAGGGGGATAGAGCCGGCCTCGCCCCGTGCAGCGGCTGATTCCACCATTCGCGCCAGGACGTTATGGTGAGTGGTTTCGAGAACCGTATGATGGAGGATCGCCTCCAGCGGCCGTCCCAGGACGCTCACCGCCGCGGGATTCGCCAGAACGATGCGCCCGGCGACATCCGTGAGGACCACTCCGTTCATCATGTTCGCCAGCACGCTCTGCGTGCGTGCGCGCTCCCGATTCGCTATTTCTGAGGCCTGGTCCACACTGTCCATCAGGCCGTTCAGTCTCGCCGCCAGGTATCCGAATTCATCATCTTCTCGCACGGGGAACGGCCCGACGAGCCGGATAGCGGGCGCCGATGACCCTGCCGCTGCGAGCGCGCCCGACGAGAGGTTGTTTCGCTCGGCGGAGAGGTTTCCCGCCACCTCTGCCAGTTCCAGAACGTGCAGGTGCTGCGTCCTCAAGTAGAAGAGCGCAATCGCTGCGGTGATGAACCCCGCTCCCGTCAGACACAGCGCAAGAACGTGGATGCGGCCGGCGCCGGCCAGCATATAATAGAGGTCCGCGGCGAGGCCAACTACTGTGACGCCAATCAGACCGCCCGTCCAGGCCAGGCTGGATGGAATTCCGGGCGGGAGTATCGGGTGAACCGGCTTTCGTCGCGGCGTAAGGGGATGGCGCGCCGTCGTGGATGTTCCCGGCGTCGGTGATTCCGGTTCCAGACCTGCTCGCTGCGTTGTCATCCTCGGAACCGGTACCCGAAGCCGCGCACTGTCTGGATATACTCCGGCGCGCCGGGGTCCTTCTCGATCTTCTCGCGGAGCCAACGAACATGCACGTCGACCGTGCGCTCATCGATATACGAGCTGTCGCCCCAGGCCAGCCGCAGCAGTTCCCGACGAGAGAGGGCTTTCCCGCGCCGCTTCAGAAAGACCGAAAGAAGCTCGAACTGTCGCGGCGCAAGCGCAAGGTCTTTTCCCCCACGGCTGAAAGTACGGCGCGCAGGATCGAGCACCATGTCATCACAGACCAGCGGCTCCAGATTCTCCTCCGCCGGGCGATCCGAAGTCCTACGCAGAAGCGCCTTCACCCGGGCTATCAACTCCCGGATGCTGAACGGTTTCGTGACATAGTCGTCAGCGCCGATCTCCAGCCCTACGACGCGGTCGGTCTCTTCGGCGCGTGCTGTCAGGAGGATAATCGGTATCTGGGACCGCCGCCGGATGATCCGGCAGACTTCGATCCCACTTAAGCCCGGCAGCATTACGTCCAAAATGACAAGATCGGGCTTCTCCCGCTCAAACACGTCTAGCGCCTCCTGTCCACCCGGCGCGGAAAGTGTTTCAAAACCTTCCCGCCGCAAATTGTACTCTAAAGCCTGTACAATGGGCGGTTCATCATCGACAACCAGTATCTTCATGGGACATTCAGCTGTTTGAGCTGTCCGGTTTCAATATAGTGGATTCGTTCACCAACGTTGGTGCAGTGGTCCGCAATCCGCTCCAGGTAGTGGGCTACGAAGAGCAGTCGCGCGGCCTGCGTCACCACGGTTGGCTCCTCTTTCATGTGGGCCAGAAGCTCGTCCGTAATCTCGCGGTAAAGATCGTCGATTTCGTCGTCTTGAGTAGTGCAGAGACGCTGGACCGCGTCCAGATCGCGCGAAGAAAAGCAGTCCAGCGTATCCAGCACCATCTGAAAGACCTTGTCTCCCATTCCGAACAGCCTGGCGGGCGGCTCATAGCGCAGTTCCTCCGCCAGGTGAATCACCTCAAGGGCGATGTCGCAGGAAAAATCGGCGACCCGCTCCAGATCCGCAATCGCTTTGAGAATGGACCCAATGGTGCGAAGGTCGCGGGCCATCGGCTGCTGCTGGGCGAGAAGCCGCATACAGCGAGTTTCGATGTGTAGATCCAGATCATCGGCGACGTCGTCCTCGTCGATCACCTCTCGGGCCAGCGCCGTGTCGGTGTCCTTCAGGGATCTCATCGCCTTTTGCAGCATCCGAGCCGCCACCGATCCCAACCGGATCAGATCCTGCTCCAGATCGAAAAGGCGCTCCGCAAATTGGTGTCTTGGTTCGAGCATGCTATTATCCAAACCTTCCGCGGACATAGTCGTCCGTGCGCTTGTCGCGCGGCTTCTCAAACAGCTCTTCTGTTTTCCCAAATTCAACCAGCTCCCCGCTTAGAAAGAAGCCCGTGAAATTGGATACCCGAGACGCCTGAAACATATTGTGCGTGACCAGCAGAATACTGTATTTCTCCTTGAGACCCAGCATTAACTCCTCGATCTTGAATGTTGAAACCGGATCCAGCGCCGAGCAAGGCTCATCCATCAAAAGCACGTCCGGCTCGACGGCTAGCAGCCGGGCGATGCAAAGCCGCTGCTGCTGCCCGCCCGAAAGGCTCATTGCCGGTGATGAGAGCTTGTCCTTGACTTCGTCCCAGAGTACGGCGGCGTCCAGGCTTCGCTGCACGATCTCCTGCAGCTCCACGCGATTTCGCCTTCCATGGATTCGGGGACCGTATGCCACGTTATCGAAGACAGACATCGGAAACGGATTCGGCCGTTGGAAAACCATTCCAACCTGGCGCCGCAGGGCGATCAAGTCTACGGACTTTGCATAGATGTCTTCCCCGTTCACACACACTTTACCTTCGATCCGTACATTTTCGATCAGATCGTTCATCCGGTTGACGCACCGAAGAAAGGATGACTTCCCGCAGCCGGAGGGTCCGATAAGCGCCGTGATCTCATGCGCCGGAATGGCAATCGAAATATTTTCAAGGGCGCGGGTCTTCCCATACCAGAGGGATAGATTCTGGACCTCTATCTTCGAACCACGAGCGGCTGACGATGGCGCGCTGGTCTCTTGCCTAGACAATCGCGGCTACCCCTGCATGCTGATCGCGCTTCGCCCCGCGAAGGCGCGTACTACAACATTCAATAAGAGCAGGCCCATAACCAGCACAAAGGCGCCGGCCCAGGCCTGGGACTTCCATTCCGAGTAAGGCGACATGGCGTACACGAAGATCTGCAGAGGAAGTCCCGCTGTCGCCATCCCCAGATGGGTGGGCCATTGTACGTCGTTGCCGAAAGAGGTGAACAGCAAGGGCGCGGTCTCTCCGGCTATCCGGGCTACCGCCAGGAGCGCCCCGGTGATTATCCCGGTCCGGGCGCCCGGCGTCACCACGCTCCAGATAGTCCGCGCCGGCGTCGCTCCAAGGGCGATTGAGGCTTCGCGCCAGGATTGGGGAACCTGCCGCACCGCGACCTCTGTAGCGCGGGAAACGAGCGGCAGCATGATGATGGCCAGCGCGATCGCGCCTGCGTACGCAGAGAAAGTATGCATTGGGACGACAACGAGCCAGTAGACCACCACACCGGAGACAATGGTCGGGATTCCGTTCATTACCTCAGTCAAAAAGCGGATCGAGTTTCCAGTATTGCCGTTCCCGTACTCTGCAAGGTAAATACCTACAGGAACACCAACGGAAATGCCGAGCGCCGATCCCATCAAAACCATGATAATACTGCCCAAGATGCCATTACCCATGCCGCCGCCAGGGACGCCAACCGGCCGGGGAAGGTGGACGAGAAACTTCCAGCTGATAGAGGCGAGGCCCTCAGCAGCTACGTAGTAGAGGACAAGCGCGACCATGAGAGCTAACAGCGCCGTGCTGCCGCAGCAGACGAAGTTCATGAGTCTGTCGATGGCGTGACGTTTGCGGCGGCCGCCAGGATTGCGGTATAGTGTCCCGGGTTCATTAGAAGCCGGCAGGTGTGTCCCGTTGTTCACCGAGCCATCCTCCCGACAAGGATCCGCGCCGCGGCGTTCATGAGCACGCTCACTGCAAAGAGCAGTAAGCCCAGCTCCATCAGCGCTGAGAGATAGATTGGGATAGAGGCCTCGGTAAACTCATTTACCAGCACACTCCCCAGAGTGTAGCCGGGCGCAAAAAGGGATGCCTTGATCTGCGGCGTGTTGCCCACCACCATCGTTACGGCCATCGTCTCACCCATCGCCCGGCCCAGGCCCAACACGACAGCCCCGAAGATTCCACGGGAGCTTGCCGGCAGGATGAGAGTCCAGATGGCCTCCCAGTGAGTTGCCCCGAGTCCAATGGACCCCTCTTTCAGCGTACGGGAAGCCGAGAGAATCACGTCCCTGGAGACGGCGGTGATGAACGGGGAAATCATAATGGCGAGCAGCACTCCGGCGGTAAACAGGCTCGTGGCGCGAGGAGTGCCGCCGAAAAGAGGAAATCTTGGGAACAGGCTATTGAGCGGCGACTCGATGTAGCGATAGAGCCACGGCGCCATGACCAGCAGCCCCCAGAGGCCGTACACAACACTTGGCACTGCGGCAAGCAGCTCCACCACGAAGGAGAAGGGCGCCCTGAGCCATCGTGGGGCCATCTCCGCCAGGTAAAGAGCAGCGCAGATACTCACGCCAACCGAGAAGAGGAGTGCCAGCGCTGACGTGACGATGGTTCCAAAGATGTAGGTGAGCGCGCCGAAATGTTCGCTGACTGGGTCCCAATACTGATGCACGACGAACGCCGGACCATAGCGCACGATTGCCGGCCACGCGCCCTTGAAGAGGATAAAGAGCGTTAGCACGGTGACCAGCACAATTGAAAAAGCAAACGCAACGAGCGTCCACTCAAAGAGGTGAAAGCGCTGTCCGGTGGACAGCCCGCCAGGCAAAACCCGGCGCCGCCTCGTTTTGGATGGATCTTGCGCGGTGGTCATTTAAATCTCCGAGAGAAGTGGCTGGCCTCGGCGATGAGCCCTGGAACATCGGGCGCTTCGCCGGGCCAGCGCTATCACTTTCCTAGAAGTTCACTATCCCGGCGACAACTACTTCGTCATCGTCGTTGTTCTTAGCCTTATTGGCGCCGGCGCCACCATCGAAGTGTTCGTGGATATAGTTGACCTGCAGCCGCCGGCGGCCGCCATCCATATCGTGATTGATGCCCAGAGTGTAATTGGTCTGGCGCGAGATCGTAGATATGGTAGCGCCCGCAGTGCTCACAGATCCCCGACCCGGATCCCAGTAGTCGGCCTCTGCAACGACCTGGTAGCCATTGCCATGCTTATACCCTGGAGTGAGGTCGTAGCCTACCAGACCGTACTCGCCGTGCCGGATAGCCGTAAAGGCAGGGTAGGCGCCCGCCGTCGTCGGTGCAATCCCATCCGCGCCGGCCACGTATTCTCCCTGGAGCAACCAGAGCCCCGGTTTGTAAACCAGGCTTCCGCCGGCCCGGTTCCGGGCCAGGTTGTTGCCGCCAAAGAGATAACCCGCGCCCGCCGATCCCGTGATGCCGATCTGGGGACCGCTCTTGCCTGTTGGATAAACGTATAACTCTGCGGTTACCTGCTTTCCGTACTGGTTGTCGCCCATGTTCTGATAGTCGCCGGCGCCCTGCGTAAGAGAGATCTGGCCGGCAAACATCTTCTGCGAGACCTTGTACCAGATGCCCTCATCGCGGATATCGCCCCACTGCGGTGTCGAGACGCCGCCGGAAATGTTCCGGCTTCCCAACACGAAGAGGGGCCTCTCAATGGTCGGGAGATGACCGGAGGACTCAATTCCGATTTCGCTAAGCGGAATCTTCGTTTGCCCGAAATCGACCTCCTGCCCCGGGGCTGTCTTGTAGGCTAGAAATATATCCTGCAATATACCGAGCGAGCTCTGCGTGGAGCTGCCGCGCGCAAAATCCGCGTTCAGATGATAAGAGAGGCCTGGGTCGATGTCGCCGTCCAGGTGAACTTCCATCCTGCGCAGCCGGAACCCGAATCCGCCCGTCTTCATGTACGTGGTGTCCGGGTGGGTTGCGGCGCCGGCCCATACCTGCATGGTGCCGCTGATGACCAGGCTCCCGGGTCCGTGGGTGACGGGATTTGCCTTTGCCTGGGCTGCTTTCAGCGCGTCGAGCTGCTTCTGAAGCGCCTTAATCTGGTCGCTGATGGTTTGATCAGTCGGTTGACCGGTCATGGCGGTTTCGGTTGGCATGGAGGTTTCGGTTGGCATGGAGGTTTCGGTTGGCATGGCGGTTTCGGTTGGCGGGGAAGCGTTTTGCGCCAATGCAGGCGCTACCGATAGTGATGTCAGGACGAGTCCGAGGACGAGCTTATGCATCTATGTCTCCTTTTAGGAATCACGTGCTGCTGAGAGTGGAACGCGCGACCGCTGGGGAAGCTTTTGATCGGCCGCTATGACACAACAAAGCCGGTCACGCGGTCGCGCTATTCAAAAAAGCGGGGACTGCTTTTAGACCTGCACCTGCCCGAGCAGGCTGGTGGCAAGCTGCTGAACGTTTTGGGGAAGCGGAGCGTATCCAATACCGCTGGCGATGGAGCTCTGCGCGCTCGTCACCGTCCACTTCATGAGATCCACCAGCGCCTTCCCTTTGGTCGGGTCCTTCTGCTTCTGGTAGATCAGCAGCCACGAGTAC
This sequence comes from Armatimonadota bacterium, assembly GCA_035686845.1. Lineage (GTDB taxonomy): Bacteria > Armatimonadota > DASRZA01 > DASRZA01 > DASRZA01 > DASRZA01. The sequence continues at coordinate 9,838 of DASRZA010000417.1, forward strand.
CCGGAGATGGGATAGCACTTGGCGCCGCTCGCGTTTACAATGGAGAATTGAGACGCAGAGACCTTGGGAAACGCCGCTGCCGCCGCGCTGGCGCTATCCAGTGATGGCGCTATGTACTGGCCATCCTTGTTTTGAACGACAGCGTCAGTCATTTTCGACGATAGCACGTACGCCAGCTCGACATAACCGATCGCGCCAGGTGTGTTGGTAATCTCGCCGGCGACTCCCGAGTTGCCCTTTCCCCCCACGCCGGCGGGCCACTGGACCGATTTGCCAACCCCGACCTTGCTCTTCCACGCGGGGCTGATCTTGGAGAGATAATCGGTGAAGATATAGGTGGTTCCGCTGCCATCGGAGCGGTGAACGACGGTGATACTGGTCGACGGGAGATTAACGCCCTTATTTTCAGACGCGATTTCAGGGTCGTTCCACTTCGTAACTTTGCCGAGATAGATATCGGCGATCGCCTTGGGTGTAAGCTTGAGACCTGACTTCACTCCGGGGATGTTGTAGCCCATCGCCGCCGCGCCCAGCGCGACCGGTACCTGAATGACCGGTCCGCCGGCGGATTCGGCGTTTTTCAGCTCGGTCGCGTTCATCGGAACATCCGAAGCGCCGAAGTCCACAAGACCTTGAGTGAACTGCTTGATGCCACCGCCGCTGCCGATCGCCTGATAGTTGACCGAAACGTCCGGATGGTCTTTATTGTACTGATAGAAAGCCTTCGCAAATAGCGGCTGATCGAACGTCGAACCGGCGCCCGTCAGCTCGACTGAGCTTCCGGATGACGTCTTCGCTATCTGCGCCGGAGTTACCGGAGCGCTGCCGGTCGTTCCGCCGGTAGTCCCGGTAGTTTCTGTGCCGCCGCTACCACCGCACCCCGAAACGGCCACCAGGGCCGCTGCTGCCAGGACGCCAAATCCCCAGACTTTAGACAAGACCATACCCCCTTAACAAGACTTTAACTGGAATCAACCTTCAAGTCCAGTCTAAGTTCGGAGCGGTTAGGCTACCGTTAAGGATTCCTTAAGGATTTGTTAAGGCTGATTTGTTAAGGCAGCGAGCGTCGTCAATGTCCGCGCATGAGCCGCGCGTGGAAGTAAACCAGCGCGTCGGGAACGAGAAAGAAGCGGCGGATGATCTCGGTATCAGCCTCATTCTGAGCGCCACGGAAGCCCCGCCCGAATCCGCGGTTTTGGGTGATCGCGGGGTACTGTTTAATGAAACCATTTGCCAGGTCCGTCTTCCCCTGCTGATACTGCTGTGCAGGGAGCTGCCGGATCTGGTTGAACTGATCTTTTAAGGACGCGCGGGTCGTAGCAAAGGCCGGATCACGCCGGTTGATACCCATCCGCCATGTCATACGGCTCGCTTCACGATTGCTGAAGCGGTTGAACTGGTCCGCCGGCTCGTTCCGGAGGTGATCAAACATTTGCGCCATCCGGTCTTGAGGCGTGGGCGGCGGCTGGATCTGCGCGGGGAGGGCGACGCCGGGAGGCGTCAGGTTTGCAGCGTTCGCCGCCGGCTGAGAACCGGCCGGCTGGGCATTCGCGGGCTGAGCGGCGCCCGGCTGGCCCGGCTGCGCGCCGCGGTTGGCGTTCGGCGGGCCACCGCGACCTCGTCGAAACGTGGGATCCGGCTGCAGGCCCGAAAATGCACGGATAGCGTCGATCTGAGACTGACTCAATTCCTGTCGAATCGCGTCCGCGGTATCGTGCCGCAGTTTCTCTAACTGGACCGTCTCCGAAATGAGCGGCTTCTCGGCGGCGCCAATCGCGGTCGTATCGCCTGAAGCGAGCGTCTTATCGGTCAGAAGCGCGTTTTTTACGTGTCCCAGTTGAGCCGACACCGGCGCCACCGCAGTCTCCAATCTCTGCGTATGAGCGAAGTCCATCTGAGCGAGATGGTTCAACTGCTGCGCGATGGCGCCCACCTGCTCCGCGGACAGATTCAGGGCGTTAAGCTGCTCATAATAATCTGTATCCGCAGCGATTTGGGAACCCGGCGGCAGCATTGTCGCTCTTTGTGCTGTCGCCGCAGGGGCTGTCGGGTTGGCCGGCGCCGGCGGATCAGCCGCGATGGCCCGACAACACGCCAGTGTTCCGCCCAGCATCATTACTCCAAGAAACTTAGCGCCTGATTTGAACATTCTACTTCTTCTCCCATTTGCTGCGGGGCTACTTGCCGTCGTGGGCCCGAAGATAAGTCAACGCATCCTGCTTAAGAAAGAAGCGCTGCACCGCCGCATCGTCAAGCTCATCCGTCGATTCGGTCGCCTGGGCCGCAAAACTCCTGATGCCATTGATTCGCTGGGTCATGCTGGTTGCAAATGCCGGGTTCTGCTGCATAAAGCCACTTACAATCTGCGACTGCGTCTGCTGGTATTGAGCCGCCGGCATTTGTCGAATCTGCTGCATCTCGCTCAAAAAAGATTTCCTCGACGTGTCGAATTGCGGGCTGTTGCGCGGAACCCCCATCATCTGGGTCATCCGGTCCGCCATGCGGTTTTTGAACCGATTATAACGATCGGCGGGGATCTGGCGAAGGCGATCGATCATTCGCGCCGCCATCTGCTGCGGTGTCATATTGGCGAGAGCTGCCATCGCCGCGGCGCGCCCCCCTGCACGCCCGTTTTGCCCCGCCGCTACCTGTGCCGCCGCGCCCGGCTGTGCCGCTGCGCCCGGCTGCGCCGCCGCCGGCTGTCCATTCGGCCCTTGCTGCCCGCGACGGCCGCGGGGATTCGGGGTATTCGTGACAATCCCGAGATCGGTCTTGACCGCGTCCAGTTGAGCGGCGGTGAGTGATTTTCGAATGGCGGTCACGGTATCGCGCCGGAATGCGATGATCTTATCCTCGTCCGGGCGGAGCGGATCGAGCGCTTTATTGACCGCCGCCTGGTCCGCGGGGTCCGGAGCGCGTCCTGCCAGAACCGCCGCCTGCACCCGAAGGATCTGTGGTAGGACCGGCTGAGTCGCTTTATCTACTTTTTGCGCGTGCTGCCGGTCCATCTGGGTCAATTGGGCGAGGCGGTAGGTAAAATCCTGGATCTGCCCGGGTGTCAGACTGAGCGCCTTAAGCTGGCGAAAGTAGAGCACCTGTTGGGAGAGCTGCGCCGGATCGGGCGCGGGCGTCGCCGCTGCTGCGGGCGGGGCCGCGATGGCTGCCGGCGGCGCCGGCGTCGGATTGTCTGCGAAAAGGGGTCCGCAGCTGAGCAGCAGTCCGATGGTTGTCACCATCCGGAGTCTCTCTCGCCGCGGGTAATAGAATCTCATTTGAGCTTCCTCCAGCGTTGGCCGGCTGACTCGCCGCCCGGGAAACACATTTAGCATTCTCTCTATTGTAATTTGAGTCCATGAAGATTTAGTGAAACATGGTAGTATAAAGATCGATTAACCCAATCCCGTCGCGCGTTGACGCGGCGCGGACTCGCGGCGGATCAGCCGAAAATGAGGATATCGGCACCAGCGTTTCGGTGGAGTCAGAGCAGTCTACCCCAGCGTGGTCTGCGAAATATAAGTATGCGAATCTTGCTCATTGAAGATGAAGAGTCGATCGCCGCGGTGATCCGTCGCGGGCTGGAAGAGGCCCACTACCAGGTGGAAACAGAGAATAATGGCACGGACGGTCTGCGCCTGGCGTCCGCTCGAGCCTATGCTTTGATTATTCTCGACCTCATGCTGCCGGGCATCGATGGATGGCGGATTTGTTCAGAGCTCCGCAAATTGAAAATCAATACGCCAATCCTCATGCTTACGGCCCGTGACACGGTGGAAGATCGCGTTCGCGGACTCGAGACCGGCGCCGATGACTATCTTCCCAAGCCGTTCGATTTTACGGAGCTTCTCGCCCGGGTACGAGCGCTGTTGAGGCGTGACAAAGTTCACAAGACACGACATATCGAGGTCGCGGACCTTGAAATCGACACGGCCGCTCGCCGCGTGACCCGGAGCGGTCAGGAAATTCCGCTGACGCCGCGCGAGTATTCGCTTCTGGAGGCGCTGGCCGCCAATGAAGGCCGAGTCTTAACGCGGGAAGTGATTCAGGAACGTGTCTGGATGGATGAAGAGAGCTACTCCAACACCGTTGACGTGCATATCGGGACCCTGCGTCGGAAGATCGACTCGGGATTCGACGTGAAACTGATTCACACGGTACACGGCGTCGGTTATACACTCAAAGTTACCGACGGGAGGTCTGCGGCATGAAGCTAACTTCGGTGCGGGCGCGCCTCACACTCTGGAATGTGGGCGTAATGGCGTTTGTTCTAACGGCGTTTGCGGCAGCGGTAAGCTGCAGCGTACATGCGACTCTCGGGCGATCCATCGATCAGGATCTGCGCCATAATGCGCATCACGCCGCGGAACGCGTGTCCCATCTTGATCTCTCACAGATCGAAGGACTGACACGATCTGCCCAGCATGGGCGGCGCGATGACCATCCATCCGCCGAGCCCCCCCCGGCCCGGAATGGATCTCATGATACCCGCGTCGATTGGCGCCGGCCAAGGATCTTCGACACTCAGGGTAAGTCGCTCTTTTTTGGTCCTCCGGATCAGCGGCCGTGGGACGTGAGCGCCTTCCGGAACGCCGTTCGCGGCGCCGAAACCTTCTCAACGGTCAAGATTGATAACGAGAGCGTCCGGATCATCTCGGAGCCGGTCTGGAGGGAGGGGCATGTTGAAGCGGTAGTGCAGATGGCGCATCCTCTCTCGGAGCTGCGGCATCTGCTGCAGGAGATGGGAAAAACGCTGCTCGCGCTCGTTCCGCTGGCTCTCCTGGTCGCCGGACTGGGCGGCGCGTTCCTCACGTCGCGGGCGCTCCGGCCGGTGCGCCACGTCACGGAAGCCGCGTCGCAGATTGGGGAGCGGGATCTTTCTCTCCGCCTTCCGGTGAGCGGGAACGATGAGTTCTCGGTGCTTGCCCGGACGTTCAATGGTATGATCGGGCGTCTCGAAGAGGCCTTTACGCGCCTGGGGAACGCGTTCGAGCAGCAGCGACGGTTCACGGGCGACGCCTCGCACGAGCTCAGGACACCGCTCACCACGATTAAGGCCGAGACAAGCCTCGCTCTCAGCGGTAATCGAAGCCCCGAGGAATACCGACGGGCGCTTCAGGCCGCGGACCATGCCGCTGACGTCATGAACCGCATTGTTCAGGATCTCCTGCTGCTGGCACGCACCGATGGGGGCCAGATGGGACTGGATCTTCGGCCGGTACGGGTGATCGATCTGCTGCGCCGGGTTTTGGAGACAGCGCCGGGGCGGACGGATGGTCCACCAGTGATCCTGGACATTCCGGACCCATCGATCGCAGTGATGGGGGATCCTCACCACCTCTCTCGACTCTTCGTGAACCTGATTGATAACGCCCGCCGGCATACGCCTGCCAGCGGCCGGATTACCGCCGCCGCGCGCGCAAGCGGACGCTCCATCATTATTCATATTGTGGATACGGGCGAAGGAATCGCTCCGGAGCATCTCAGCCATGTTTTCGAGCGGTTCTACCGTGTTGACGCTGCTCGCTCCCGGGCGCATGGTGGCGCCGGCCTCGGCCTTGCCATCTGCCAGAGCATCGTACAGGCCCATCACGGCACGCTCGATCTTCAAAGCGAGTTGGGCCAGGGGACGACCGTTACCGTCACGCTTCCTCGATCGGCTTAGCGCGCCTCGCACCGCAGGGCAATCGCGTAGGAGCGCCAATCCAGCGGTTCGCCCATTATTGGGGGCCAGGGAGCCATCGAGGTCGCCGGGGGCCGCAATTCGCCGAAAGCTCCTAAAGTCGGTTGGACTTGCGGAAATCGCCGAAGGGATTCGCCGCCCACGTTCGGCCGTCTATAATAGTAAATGGAGGCGCAGCGGAGGAATGGCGACTATATCAACCTGGGTTCCGTGGCAGCCCGGCAGCGGTCCAGTGGATCGCGCCTGGCGTTGGATTCGGCTGCTGGGTATTATTTACCTCGCGGCGTGCGCTGCCTATATTCTTCATACTTCCGGGTGGATTGGTGGCGCGCTTCCCGAAGTCCGTGTGCCGGACGCCATAGGCCTCTCCCGTGAAACGGCGTTTGCCAAAATGCAGCGACTCGGATTGACCCCTCACGTCCAAGATGGGCCCCGCTCGGATGGATATGCCCAGGGCGCGGTCATGCAGCAATCGCTGACCCCGGGAATGCATGTTCGAGCAGGACGAGGGGTCTATCTCCTGGTCTGTTCTGGCGCACTGCACGTAATTGTGCCGGATTTACGTGGGCTCGACAGCGGTGCGGCGGCGCGAGTGATCGCCCGACTGGGTTTAGAACCATCCATAGCAGCCAATGTGCCAAGCTTCGACGTGCCATTTGATTCGGTGGTGGAACAGGCGCCCGCTCCGGGCGTTCGGGCGGAATATGGAACACCGGTCGCGCTGGCCTTGAGCAATGGTCTCCCGGATTATGCCCTGGATGAGGTGGATCCATCGCTGCAAGGCGCCGTTACAGCGCCTGGCGATCCCGGCCTGTCGGACCCTACTGCTCCTCTGCCGGCAATACCTGGCACGGTGTCACTTGGCGGCGCCCCGTCTTCAGCAACACTTCCTGCCAGTGGCGCCCCGGTTTCAACAACCGTTCCTGCCGATGGTTATTCAGCGTCTACGACTGTTTCACTCGGTGAAAGCCCGCCTGCCGTGACCAATCCCGAACCAGGCGCAAGTACCCCCGGGAGCGCCGGCTACCGTCAGCCGGACTATCCAAAGGCGCATTATCCGACGCGAGCCGGGGCGACAGCTCCGAACACCGGTCTCGCACGGACGCCCTATCGACGACCTGTAAATCATCCATCCGGCGCCGCGGTCGTCGATAGCGCGCCTGCAGATAGCACGCCTGCAGATAGCGCGCTTGCGGCGCCATGATGGGCGCTTTGTCCTGTTCTCGCGCGTTCGCTGCGAGGATGATCCACCTATGATCGAGACCTCATCCAGTGATCGCCGGGTAAGGACCGGTCTCGATAATCTCCTCAACAACCTGCGCGAGGGGACGGCTGCGGAGATCGGAAACCTGCCGGAAATTTGTCATCTGATCCGGCAGGGAGCGAATTGCGGCTTGGTTTCAAATCCCGCCTCTATCACGGAGGATTTAAGCAGCGCCGAGATGGCGCTTTTGCGGGCGGGCGTGCGGCTGGGCGCGATTTTTGGCCCAGAGCATGGCGCGAGAGGGAGCGCTGAAGCCGGCGAGGCGGTCGGATCGGCCACCGATCCGACGACGGGAGCGCCCGTTTACAGTCTATATGGTTCCACAGTGCGCCCCACTCCGGAGATGCTGGCCGGCCTGGATCTCATGCTGTTTGATCTTCAGGACGTGGGCGTTCGATTCTATACCTATACGTGGACGCTCTCACATCTTCTTGAAGCCTGCGGGGAGGCCGGCATCCCCGTCGTGATCCTGGATCGGCCGAATCCGATCGGGGGCGAGATGGTTGAAGGACCGCTGCTCGAGCCTGGGCTGGAGAGCTTTGTGGGCCGCTACGCGATACCCGTGCGTCATGGCCTCACGATCGGCGAGTTGGCCCGCATGTTTGCAGGCAGGTACGCCCCCGGTCCACCACCGCTGATCTCCCCTATGACCGGCTGGCGCCGTGTTGATTGGTGGTGCGAAACTCGCCTCGACTGGGCAGCGCCATCGCCCAACATTCCCACTCCCGAGACTACGTGGATCTACCCGGGGACCTGTTTATTGGAGGGTACGAACCTTTCTGAAGGCCGCGGCGCCCCGCTGCCGTTCCGGGTGTGCGGCGCGCCCTGGATTGAGCCGGATCGCCTGGCAGCCCGGTTGAACGAACTTGGCGGGTCGCGCTGGCGCGGTCTCTACTTTACTCCCAGCAGCAGCAAGCACAGCGGCATTACCTGCGGTGGAGTCGAATGGTATCGGCCTCACGCCTCCGACTGGCGGAAAGAGTTTCACCCCGTTCGGACGGGATTGGAACTGATCCAGGCGGTGAAGGAACTCTGGCCGGGCGAATTCCGATGGCTTAGCGGCGGTGCAGGGCGATCGCATTTTGACCGACTCATCGGCCGATCCGATGTCCGTGCCCGCCTTGACGCCGGAGAGAGCGCCGCCTCCATCGCCGCCGGTTGGTCCGAGGATGAAGCCCGTTTCCTCAACGACCGAAAGCCTTACCTTCTCTATTCGTAGTAGGGGCAACGCATTCGCACAAAACGCGCCGGAACTGAATGGCCTCCTGCGAATGCTTCGCCCCTGCCCGGCACGCTGATCTGGGCGCCGAGAGTCTACCGGTTTTCCAGGGCTATAATAAATTGGCCTTCCCGGCGGCCGCGCGTAGTCCATCGTTATTCCGGCCCCATGAGGGAATGTTTCGCGTGTCATAGGATACACTTTCTCCTATACTCACGTTCTTTCACACTCACTTTCTCCCATACTCACCCGGGGTCTCCACATTATGGTCAGGATCATCATTGATGAGAGTAACTTTCGTTAACCGTGTCATAGCCCGTATCCGCCAAAGGCTCGGAATCCCCGCGCCCTGGGATGAGATTCTCGTTCTCGGACGGAATTACATGGTCCGAAGCGATGCGTTCAGGCGTGATGGAGTCGATTACGATCGTGCGTGGTTTCTGGCTTGCGCTCTTCACAGCCACGTGATTTATGACGTGGGCGCAAATACTGGCGAGAATGCGCCGATCGCATTCAGTAACAACGAGCTCAAAGAACTGGTGATGGTGGATGCCAACCCTGCGGCGCTTGCCGCGGCCGCTGAGATGCTCGTGCATAATCATCTCAGTGATCGCGCGCGCTTTGTATGCGCCTTCGCGGGCGACGTGGAGAATTCGACGATACGATTCTGGACTATTGGCACGGGCGCCGCCGGGAGCATGTATCGCTCACATGCCCGGAGCGCGGAAGCTGCGGGAGCGGCTATCGAAGTTCCGACAGTAACGCTCGACGCGCTATCGCACGCCTTTGGATCCCGCCCGGACTTTGTGAAAATCGATGTCGAAGGCGCTGAATTTGCTGTTTTGGAAGGGAGCCGGCGATGCGCCGGCGAGAAGGAGACCCGATTCCTCGTAGAGATGCACTCGAATCCGGATCTTCCGATGCGCGAAAACGCGACCCGAGTCTTGCGTTGGTGTGAGGAGCTTGGATACAACGCGTGGTACCTGGCCCGCGAATCCCATCTCACTGATCCCGATGAGATCGCTCATCGGGGGCGATGCCATCTTCTCTTGCAGCCGGCCGACTGGAGCTATCCGACCTGGTTGAGAGGCATCCCTCAGTCCGCTCCCCTGCAGAGCGCGCTAGATGCAGCGGCGGCCTGACGCATTCTCAAACGCTTCTATCCGGTCTGCTTAAGCCGTATAAAATGATCGGTACCATTCGACAAACCGCTGGGTGCCGGTTTCGATCGAAGTGCCGGGCCTGAAGCCGATCTCGTTCGCGAGGTCCTCTACGTCGGCATAGGTTTCGGGAACATCCCCCGGCTGCATGGGGAGCAGGTTCCTCTGAGCCGGCCGACCGAGCGCCTTTTCCAACAGCGCTATGACATAGAGAAGGTCGACAGGCTCACTCGCGCCGATATTATACAACCGGTATGGCGCGGAGCTGCTGGCGGGGTCGGGCGTTCTTGATGAAAAGTCCGGGTTGGGGGTCGGAGGATGATCTAGCACCCGGATCACCCCTTCAGCGATGTCCTCGACGTAGGTAAAGTCCCGCTTCATACGGCCAAAGTTAAAGACATCGATCGGCCGGCCCTCCAGGATGGCGCGCGTAAAGAGGAAGATCGCCATGTCCGGCCGACCCCAGGGGCCATAAACGGTGAAAAAACGGAGACCGGTTGTTGGCAGCCGGAAGAGATGGCTGTAGGTGTGCGCCATTAATTCGTTTGCTTTTTTGCTCGCGGCGTACAGGCTCAAAGGGTGATCCACATTTTGATGCACGGAGAATGGCATCACCGTATTGGAGCCATAGACAGAGCTGGATGAGGCATAGACGAGATGCTCCACTCCGGAATGGCGACAGCCCTCAAGGATATTCAGGAAGCCGACCAGATTGCTTTCGATATAGACGTGTGGGTGGGTGATCGAGTAGCGGACGCCAGCCTGCGCCGCCAGGTTAATCACCGCCTCGGGCCGATCCTCTTCGAAAAGCTGCGCCGTGCTGTCGCGATCAGCGAGATTGACCTGGTGGAATTGAAATCCCCGCAGCGAAGTGAGCCGGTCAAGCCGCGCCTGTTTGAGCGCGGGGTCGTAATAATCGTTCATATTATCAACGCCCACGACCCGGTCGCCCCGCGCCAGCAGCCGAGCGCAAACGTGGTATCCAATGAATCCGGCGGCGCCGGTGACCATGACTCTCATATTTCGACGGCTTCTCTAATACCCGGCTCTCACCGGGATGCGATTTTCCAATCAATCGAGCAAAGCCGGCTATCGCCGGAGACCCAGGCGAAGGAAAACCGCCGGACGCAGCAAACGCCACCAATCGACCACCGCCCGGATTCTAGTGTAGGGTACGCCTGCGACGGGTGGCGGATACTCAATGGTGACAGGGACCTCTTTGATTCGATACCCGAGGGTAATCGCCTTGTAGAGCAGGTAAGGTTCCAGTTCGTATCGATCCAGCCAATCCTGCTGAAGATGGATTCGTGAATCATTCAGGAACGACGTGCGAATGGCCCGGAAGCCACTGGATGCGTCGCTGACCCAACGGCCTGTGAGCAGTGAAAAGCAGACCGAGTAAGCCCGTGTACCAATCCGGCGCTGCAGAGGCATGTTTCCAGCGTACCCGCCCGGCAGATAACGGGATCCCTGCGCAAAATCCAACTGTTGCGCCGTCAGGGCGTCAATGAGCGATGGCGCCTCTGAGGAGCGGGTCTTTCCACTGCCAGAGGTAATAACAACGGCGTCGACTCCCTTTTCCAGAGCGTAAAGCAGGCCAGTGCGGATGGCGGCGCCGACCCCCATGGTTCGTGGGTGGCTGATGACCTCGGCCCCGGCGATCCGAGCGGCTTCGACGGTTCCATCGTTGGACCCGTCGTTGATAACCACCGCCGTGTCAATCCAGTCCCGAGGAAGCTCGCGCACGATCGCGCCAATCCTGGCCTCTTCGTTCAGGACGGGCGTAACGCTCATAACTGTGAGCGGCGTCCGCCCATGTTCGGTCAACCGGAGGTCCTTTCGAGATCACGATTCAGAGTGAAACAAAACTGGCGCCCGGAACGCCTCACCGCGTGCTGGCGTTCATCTCATCATAGATCCAGCGATAGGTTCGCTCCATGCCCATCCGCAGCGAGATGCCTGGCTGCCAGCTTAGCAGCTCCTGAATGCGAGTATTATCGCTATTACGGCCGTTCACGCCCTTCGGAGCGTCAAGGTTATAGGTTCGCTTCAGCTTGACCCCGGCGATCTCCTCGACGATATCAACCAATCCGTTGATGGTGACGAGCTCATTACTTCCGAGGTTCAGGGGTTCTTCAACGTCGCTATTCATGATGAGCTGCGTGCCCTTAATACAGTCGTCGATGTACATGAAACTGCGAGTCTGATTACCCGAGCCCCAGATCTCAATGCTGCGACTGCCATTCTGTACCGCTTCGATGACCTTGCGGCAGATCGCCGCAGGCGCCTTCTCGCGTCCACCATCATAAGTTCCGAATGGTCCATAAACGTTGTGGTAGCGGGCGACGCGGGTGGTTAAACCAAAGTCCTCACGAAAATGGCGGCACATGCGCTCGCTGAACAGCTTCTCCCAGCCATAGCCGTCTTCGGGCAGCGCGGGATACGCGTCAGCCTCTTTGAGGGGGATAACGTCTTCGTTGACCTGCTTTTCAGCATTGTAGACGCAGGCGGAGGACGCATAGAAATACCGCTGCGCTCCGCACTCCTTGGCGGCCAGAAGAAGATGAGTGTTGATGAGGACGCTCAGCATGCACAGCGCCTTGTGGGTTTCAATAAATCCCATCCCGCCCATATCGGCCGCCAGGTTATAGATGATCGACGAATCTTGCGACGCACGGAGACAGTTTTCCTTCAACTGCAGATCCAATTGCAGGTTATCGACCTCGCGGAATACCTGGTGCCACTCGTTCAGTGGCTTGCGGTCCACGGCCCGAATGCGCTTAAAACCCTTGCGCATCAGATCCGCGACCAGATGGCCGCCAATAAAGCCGCCGCCGCCGGCGACAAGGGTGAGCGCGTCTCTGTCAGTGGGCATAACAATTCTCCGACAATTCCGTACTTCGGCGAGGTGGATCCCGATAAGAACGGCAGTAAAGGCAGGGTGCTCTGCGTCTACATTGTAGCAGTCTTTCCCCAAGGAATCTGGTTACGGGAACCGAATGAATGACGAGCAAGCTCTCAATCGGCGGGTGGCTCTGCCTTTTTTAGTGGTTAGTGCGGATTTAACACAGCTCGATGTTAGAACTCTGCTTGCGCTGGGTATAAGCGAGCTATAATGTTATCTGAAGCGGAGCCGGAGTTACTCGATAATTCAGTGTTCGTATTCGAAAAACTCGAATAGTAAAAGACGCGAAAGCCGGTTCAATGCCAACCGGTTCGCAGAACGAAAAGCCCGCAATGAGAAGTCATTATACGCCATCGGCTTCGCTGAAAAGCGACCCTGTGACGGTTGGTTGGTAAAGTAGATCTAGTCACATCCTATCGTCCGGAACGGCAGCCTCGCCGTTCTCGTTCGTCGCTCCACTTCGATGTAAAGGAGTACATACCGATGTTCGCACCATCTGAGAAGCGAGGATATCTCGCCGCGCATTCGTTCTGGCATTACGTAAGAATCACCGCTTTGTTGACCCTGGCAGCGTTGATGGCATTAAGCCTCACCGCAGCGCAGGCGTCAGTGGCCGGATCTCCGGCAATATCAAACTTTTCACCCGCGGGCGGCTCGGCCGGGACCGTGGTGCAAATAAACGGGACGGGCCTATCTTCGGCGACCGCCGTGACGATTGGCGGCGTGCCCGCTTATTTCACAATCCAGAGTGACAGCGAGATCGACGCCACCGTGCCGAATGGCGCCGGGGCAGGGCCTGTTACCGTCCTGACACCCTCCGGCTCCATTAGCAGCGCGACCGGCTTCAACATGACGCCAGCGCCGATGATCACCAGTTTCACGCCCACGAGCGGCCTGCCCGGGACTGTCGTTTCTCTCACCGGCACGGGATTCTCCACAGTTACATCCGCAGCGGTTAATGGCGTGAACGCATCCTTCCAGATCCACACCGATTCCTCAATGAATGTAACGGTACCCAATTCCGCCACTACCGGTCCGATCAGCGTGACCAATCCCGGCGGAACCGCGACCAGCGCGACCAACTTCACCGTTCTTCCAGTCCCAGCGCCAACGATCTCCAGTTTTTCGCCCACTTCGGGATCTGTTGGAACCGACGTTACTATCCAGGGCACAGGTTTCGCTACAACGACCTCGGTACAGTTCAACGGAACATCTACCACGAATTTCCTTGCGCACAACAATGACGTGATGGACGTGATAGTGCCGGTCGGCGCCTCCACAGGTCCCATCACCGTAATCAATCCTGCTGGATCCGGAACCAGCGCGAGCGATTTCGTCGTTCCGTCAGCGCCGTCGATAACCGGCTTTTCACCAACGAGCGGCCTTCCGGGAACTCTCGTTCACGTGACCGGAACAGGCTTCACCGGAAC
>DASRZA010000418.1:0-9218 GCA_035686845.1 Armatimonadota bacterium
AATACATTATACTGCATCATGGAGTTCCGGCTGGGAGGGTGGTCTTCTGCAGGATATCTTGCGCGAAGGAGACATTGTGATTCGGAGTGGGATACTTAATCCGCAGATTAGCTCGCTGCTCTGCCGGGTGAGGCACACGAACCGCCTGGTAATCGCGGACCGCGGCTTTCCTTTCTGGCCTGAGATCGAAACCATCGATATCTCATTGGTAGACGATGTTCCTACAGTCCTTCAGGTTTTTGAAGCGATCCGGGCAAACTTTGTCGTTGGCCAGATTTTCATGGCACGAGAGTTCCTCGAGGTGAACAGCGAGGATATCCGGGAACGACTGGCGCGCGCGGCCGACGGCCTGGCGATTACCCACGAACCTCACATTGAGTTTAAGCGCCGCGTCCCGGGCGCCATCGGCCTGATTCGGACCGGTGACACTCTCCAGTACGCTAACATGATACTGATTTCTGCGTGAACACGAAGATTTTCGGGGCTGTCCATGAGTAGATCTATCGGGACCATAACACTAGATGCGCCCGGCCGGCTCGTCTTCGGCGAATCTGAGGCGCCCGGTCCGCCCGGGCCGAATGAAGCGATCGTGCGCGTTCACCGCGTCGGCATCTGTGGCACCGACATACACGCTTTTCGAGGCCGCCAGCCGTTCTTCAGCTATCCGCGGATTCTCGGGCACGAGCTCGGGGTTGAGATTGTGGAAATCGGCCCGAACGATCGGGATCTCAGGCCCAGTGACCGGTGCGCGGTGGAACCCTATCTCAATTGCGGCGCCTGCATCGCGTGCCGTCACGGAAAGCCCAACTGCTGTGAGCGACTGCAGGTGCTCGGGGTGCATTCCGATGGTGGCATGCGAACATTGATTCGCGTGCCCGCAGCCAAGCTTCACCGTTCCGAAATTCTCACTCTCGACCAGCTTGCGCTCGTGGAGACACTGGGGATCGGCGCTCACGCGGTGCAGCGCTCTGGCCTCAGCCGAGGTGAGAATGCTCTGATTATCGGCGCCGGGCCGATCGGGCTTTCGGTGACGCAATTTGCACTGGTCGCCGGCGCCCGGGTTCTGGTAATGGACGTTAACCCGCGCCGGCTCGATTTCTGTCGCGAGCACACCGGGGTCGACGCCACCATACTGGCCGACGACAGCGCGCTGGACCAGGTGAAAGATCTCACCGATGGCGATTTGCCGCTGGTGGTCTTGGACGCCACCGGTAGCGGCGAGTCCATGGCCGCCGCCTTTCGCTTCGCCGCCTATGGCGGCCGGCTCACGCTCGTGGGGCTTTTCCAGGGAGACGTGATCTTTCACGACCCCGATTTCCACCGCCGTGAACTTACCCTTCTCGCCACCCGCAACTCCACACCGGCCGACTTTACGCGTATCATCGGCCTCATTGAAGCCGGCTCAATCGACACATCCCCCTGGATCACCCATCATGCCGCGTGCGCTAACTTTCCCGAAGTATTTCCTTCGTGGTTGGAGCCGTCCGCAGGGCTCATCAAAGGAATCGTTGAATTTTGAGAGATGACGGGGCAAAGGATGAAGGATGAAGGATGAGTCAAAAGCGCGCGCTCCCCGCGCCTCACGCTCGCGCCTCGCGCCTGTTTTGGAGATAATTCTGTATGAAGCTGACGAACGAACAACAATCGGTTTTTAAGGATGAAGGTTATCTCTTGGTCGAGGACCTGTTCTCGGATGCGGATTTGCAGCCGGTCATCGATGAGATCAGTGAGGAGATTGATCGGCGATCTCGGGAGTTGGTATCGACCGGAGATCTGAGCCGCGAGTATTCCGAAGAGGGTTTCGAAACCCGGCTGACCCGAATCACCGCCGAAACCCAGAAGCTCTACTGGGGAATCTGCAGCGGCCAGCTTTCGGGCAAGGCGATCTTTGGTCTTCTCACCCACCCATCGCTGCTCGATCTTGCAGAATCACTTCTTGGGCCGGAGATGATCGCGTCGTCCGCGTACCGGCTCCGGCCAAAGGTCCCGGTGTTCTTTCATGGCGTTGTTCCATGGCACCAGGATTCCGGGTACTTCGAGCCATTTTGCGACCGCGCGCTGATCCTCACTGTCTGGATTCCGCTCGTTGACGCTACACGCGAGAGGGGATGTCTGCAAGTGATGCCCCGGGTCCATCGTTCCAACGTCTTCCGACATGGATCCGATGCGACCGGCCATTATCTTGAGATCGCGCCCGATGATCTTCCGTCCGCCGAGATTATCAGCGTTCCCGTTTGCAAAGGAGGCGCGCTTCTCCTCACCAACCGCACTCCGCACCGTTCCACCGACAATCTTACTGACGTGGTCCGGTGGAGCATGGATTTTCGTTACCAGGCCGCCGACCTCCCAACCAACTTTCGCGGCGCCGGCGGCGCACCGTTTCATACTCCCGCTGAGAACGAGCCGGTCGCCTGCTACCCTCCCGAGGCCGATCTGCTCGTGCGCAGCCGCGAGCGTCCCGTGGACGTTGTCTCAGATTGGCGCCGTTTCGTCACGCTCCGCCAGAAGCACGTTCCCGCTCCACTCACCGCGCGATGGCGTTGAGGGACGGAGGACGGAACGCCAGAGGATGAAGGATGAGGGATGAGGGATGAAGGATGAATCAAACTCGGAAACCCAGCACCAAAGACCTAGCACCCATGACCTAACACCTAACACCCAAGACCTAACACCTAACACCCAAGACCTGAGACCTTTTTCAGGAAAGCGCCTGCTCATCGCGGGTGGAGGGACGGGGGGGCACCTCTATCCGGGGCTGGCAGTGGCCGAGGTGTGGACGCGCGGCGGTGGCGTCGTCGGGTTTGTAGGGGCGCCGGGCAATATCGAAGAGCGGGTTGTACCGGGGGCCGGCTATCCCTTTTATAAGGTTGAAGTGCGCGGCTTCGCACGTGGGAGGAGTTGGAGGGATCGGATTCAGGTCGTTCGAGCGCTGTTTCTTCTTTTCACCCTGGCGCCGCTCCGCCAGGCGCTCCATGCGATCCGGGAGTTCCGGCCCACTGTCGCGCTCGGCATCGGCGGCTATGTCTCCGGACCGCTGCTGCTCGCCGCCCGGCTCTCACGCGTCCCCACCATGATCCTGCAGCTCGATGCTTGCCCGGGCCTCGCGAATCGGATCGCCGGCCTCTTTGTGGACCGGATTGGTGTGGCGATGGGGGATGTCGGAGTTGAGTTTCGGCGCCGCGATCGGGTTCGGTTGGTGGGTAATCCGATTCGATCCGAAATCGTTTCGGCTTCCCGCGCCGAAGCACTCGACGCATTCGCACTCGTGCCCGGCCGCCGTACCATCCTCGTCTTTGGGGGAAGTCTCGGTTCCCGCGCCATTAACCAGGCGATTACGGGCGCGCTGCGTCAACTGGAGAGCGTTGGCAGAGATATTCAGGTCATCCACGTCACCGGGCGCGCCCATCCGATCGCCCTCGCGCCTGAAGAGGCGGATGCGCTCGGCATTATCTACCGGGCGCTCGAGTACTGTGATCGGATGCCGCTCGCGTTGGCGGCCGCCGACCTGGTGGTATGCCGCGCGGGCGCCACGACCATCGCTGAATTGACGGCGCGAGGAGCGCCCGCTATCCTGATTCCCTGGTCCGGCGCGGCCGACAACCACCAGGAAGGCAATGCTCGAATGCTGGAAGTGAGCCGCGCTGCGCGGGTCCTTACGGATCGGGATCTTACCCCCGAATCGCTCGCGGATGAGATCCGCGCGCTTATAGACCAGCCAGATCGACTTGAGGCTATGGCCGCCGCGAGCCGAGAAATGGGAGTTCCGGATGCTGCGGACCGTGTTGCACTGGAGTTGGCGAAATTGGGGTAACCCGTGGGAGCGCCGATCTTCAAAACAGGCTCGGCTGAGCTGAGTGCTCTTCGCCATAGGGCCCGAATCAGGCCGCCGCGGGAATCCAGCCGTTGAAGATGCGGGAGACCGTGTATTTCGCTGCTTCCCGGGACGTCAGGACGTGGACCCAGGGCGCGCGTTGGGATAAATCGATTGGCTGTCCGGTAAGAGTAACGCTGCCGTATTCGATGGCGCGGCAGCTCTTCTCGCGGCCGTCCCATTCGCTCCATCCCTTCGGCGAGATGTCATCGGCCATCGCGCAATCGATGAACGCCGACATTCCATAATCCATCCATGGACGCATCAGCGTGGTGCTGGCGGGTCGGACGTCGGCCGCCTTCATGATCCGGCAGTGTAGGAAGACCAGGCCGAACGGCTGGTTTTGCGGTGTGCTGGGCGCGGTCAGAACGCCGCCGGAGTCTCGAATCTCGGTAATGTCGCACTGATTGAAAACCGCGGTTCCGTCGCCGAAGATGAAGTCCACGCTGCCGGAAACCGCGCAGTGGTCGTAATAATGGCGGCCGCGGCTGTCCAGAATAGTGTCCTGCCAGCCGAGAAAACGGCAGTTCCGGAAAAGGTCCCGGTCACCATCCACCCGGAGGGCCAGCGCCTGTCCCCTTGGACCTGCAATATTTTCAAAGGTGATGTTCTTAGCCGAGAAGTCGTCGGCGTCGATCTCGACGGTTGCCGTGCTGAACGTGCCGATCGGTTTACCGTCCGGGCCTAGCTGGCTGGCGTAGAGATTGAAACTAAGGACGGTCGTGGCCGGGTCATCGCCCACGAGTTGGATGAAACGCTTCTCGCGCGGCACGCGAAGACGCGCCCGGTATGTGCCGGAGCGGATCCGGATGATGGCGGGATTCCCCGCGGTCCCCGGGCGTACAGCGTCTATGGCATCTTGCACGGACTTGTACGGGCCGGATGGGGAGACAACGAGCTCGTTTTCAGCCGTTCGAGGGATCGGGGCCAGGTTTCCACCGGCGTCTTTCGCTCCAGCGGGGGTGAAAGCGATCGGGTTTCCTATTGTCGATGGATTTGCCGCTGCCGGAGCGGGATCGGTGCTCCCGGCTCGCGATCTGGGTACAGCAGCGGCGCCAGGCGCATGCGAGAAGTGTTCGCTGCCTCCATCGGTGCGGGGCTGGTCAATTCCTGTAACATCGGCATCGGCCAGGATGAATGGGGGACCGGACGCTGCTGTGATTTCGGAGTTTATGAACCGTACGCCTCGCGCGTGGACGATCTGCATCCCCTTCCGCGCCGAAATATGGACGTCACTCAAAACGACGTCGGAGACGGGCGCCTCCGGCAGGCCAATGATCTGCCCGGCTGTGTCGCTTCCTGCAGCGGTGACGCGGTTGATGCGGATGTGCCGCCAGAACGGGGTGAGTTTCCTGACTGGCTGAGCGGGGTCGGCGGCGGGATCCTTGGGAATGCGAGGGTAATAGCTCGTAATGAGAATCGGGACCCTCACGTTCTTCATCAACAGGTTATCGTAGGTCAGGTCTTCGGCCAGGCCACCGGCTCCGCGCGGCGCTTTCATCCGTATGCCGGCCTGGGTAGAGTTGAAGGAGCAGTCGCGCACCGTGAGGTTTCGCAGGCCGCCGCGGGTTTGGCCGCCGATGGACATCCCGTGGCCGTGGAGGAAGGCGCAGTCGGAGATGGTGAAGTTTTCGCACGATGGCCGGCCATCCTTCTGCACCCGGCCCGGCTTGACGGCGATGCAGTCGTCTCCTACGTCGAAAGTGCAGCCCTTGATCTCGTAGTTCCAGCCGGATGGGTCCATGCCGTCGGTATTAGGAGCATCCTCCGGCGCCGATATGCTGATATTCCGGATGGTCACGTCCCGGCATTCGTCGGGCACGAGGTGAAAACTCGGTGAGTTGGCAAGGGTGATGCCCTGAACGAGCACGCGACGACAGCGGCTGAGCACCACCATAAACGGCCGATGCGGCAGATTAGGAGACACCGCTTCGGTCTGGCCGGGCGCCTTGCGCTTCCTGTACCTGTCCCACCAGGGCTTTCCCTGCCCATCAATTGTCCCATGTCCCGTGATCGCCAGATCCTGACATTTACTCGCGGTGATGCAGTTCTCGTACCCTCCGCCCTGCATCGGGTAATGCGCAATGTCATTGGTGATCAGGATCGTGGCGCCCTTTTCCAGATGTAGGTTGAGGCGGCTTGCCAGGCTGAACGGGCCTGTGAGATAACGGCCAGGCGGCACATCCACGATCCCGCCGCCGGCCTTTTCGCACGCATCAACCGTCGACTGGAGCGCGTGGGTGTCCAGGGTCTTCCCATCTCGCCGCGCGCCATAATCGGTCACCCGGAATGTTCTGGCGGGGATCATGGGCGCCGGGATCACCGTGGTCTTCTTCGCCGGGGCGGCCCCTACGGATTGCAGCGACGCCGCGACCGCCGCCAGCAGGACCGCCAGTCCGATATTCGCCAGTGACTTGTGCTCTTTCAAAGTTAAATCCTCACTCTCACACCTCACCTGGACCGTTCCACGGCGTCCGGCGTACGTTCGACGTCGGCCGCGGACTCCGCTCCTGTGATGGTTTGCACAAGTTGTTGATATGATGTCCCACTTTCTTTCGTCTCTTTTTACTCCTACGTCGGAAAAGCGAACACGAAGGCCACGAAGGGCTCACGAAGGGGGCGACGAAAAAGCCCATTAGACGGGGCCGGTCTAGCGCACTGGGCCCCTAAAACCTAAAGCCGACTACCCTAACGGCGGACCTGCTGCCACGCCATCTTCTCCCATTGGGTCAATACCGGCGCCTTCGCTCTACTCTCGCCACAGCAGGCCCATCCCGGAGCCCCCACACCGCGTCCCTATTTCTTTTTACGCTCCGGACTCTCCTTCCGATCTCCGCGCGCTCTAAGTATTCCTGGGGAACGTACGATCTGGGGCGACGAATTCGCGCTGGCTCGGCGCAGAATCGGGCTTGGAAAGGATCCGGCCTGGCTGGATGAGAATCTCAGGTCCAGCAAAAGCTGAACCAGCGCCGCTTTGCCGGTTCATGGATCGAAAATGGCCGGTTACGAGCGAGACTTGCAACCGGCCATCCCTTCCTGACTGGGTCTTTACTTAATCGGTGTGAACGCCGACTTCGGTGTGCCGCAAACGGGTGAGGCTGCGGGGACGTTGCGTGTTGTGTAGGTGGCGCCACAGACTGGACACACGTAGAATCCAGTCGGCGCAGGTTTTTGGCCAAGGGTCGACAGCGCCGCTTTGTAGAGAGCGGCGTGCTGTTTCTCGGCGCTCCACGCATAGTACATGGAACGCGCTGCCGCACTCTGGCCCTCGGCTTTGGCTGTCCGGATCATCTCGGGATACATCACGTCGCGCTCGTAGGTTTCGCCTTTGATCGCGTCGGCGAGATTACTCCGCGTGGAGCCAGGTGTCTTTGAGTACGTTCCTGCCCTCGGATTCGTAACACCCATGGCGGCGAGAGCCTGCTTATGGTTTCTTGCGTGGACGGCTTCTGCCGTAGAAGCCGCCCGGAACAGTTGAGCGACAGCCTTATAACCTTCCCGGTCGGCAGCGCGCGCATAGGCAACGTACTTCGCGTGCGCAGTCGTCTCTCCCTGGTATGCCGTCCTGAGATTCGCGATCGTCTTGCTCCCCGCTGCGGCGCATACCGGGTTGGCGGAAAGCAGGAGTCCCAATAACATTAACGCTGCACCGATTGCCTTCATCTTAACCTCCTTACATAACGTGTTGAGAACGACCGAAGAACACGTAAATTACCTCATTGAACTTTCAGCGAGAACCCTACAAGCTCATCCTTGATTGCGGCCCTCTATGACGCGCTTGCACCCATTGAGATGCACCGCGCCGTTGGCCAGGGAAAAACGCGGCGCGTCTCTCAAGGTATGCGATTTGGCTCCGCAATGTACCATCGCTGATTGTCATACCGCCAGTCTGTGCGTTGGGCTCGCCTGGCACATCCTCAGAACGGCGGATTGAGGCAGGGGCCGGCCATGTTGCGGCTAATCTGTGGCGCATTTGGCACAGCGTGATAGACTTGACGCAAGGGATGCTACGCAGCGGGGCGCCATCTCCCGGGACCCTTGGTACGATAGGAGGTCATTGGGACTCGGGGGGCAAATCATTTTCAGTCGACCTTCACCAGCGTACCCCAACCAGCAGCCGGCGTAACGGAAGCCGGCTGCTAAAGGGACGACGTCGAAACACAATGAAGAGGGAAGAGGCGGATGAGAACAGAACGCGGTTGGATGAGTCGAATGCTTGGATTGACGCTGGCGGCGCTTCTCCTGGCCTCTCGCGCGCACGGCGTCCCCGTGACTGGCGACGAGTTCGTTGGCCCGTTCCCCAGTTGGGCGAATGTAAAGCCGGACTACGGCGCGGTGGGTGATGGGAAAGCCGACGACACGGCTGCCATTCAAAAAGCGTTGGAGGACGTTCGCCGGAAGGATTCGCCAAAAAGGGCGCTATTCTTTCCCGCAGGCGTCTATCGCATCACCCACACCTTGAAGTTGGAACGGATATCCCACAACGAGCCGCTCGGCATGAGCATCACCGGTGAGGATCCGGTGAATACCATTATCACTGGAAACCCACCGAGACCTGGGGTTCGCAGGCGACGCTGCAGGATAACGTGATCCTCGATCCCGTCGTTCCAACGCCAATCGTTATCGAAAACAACGGGCCCAAGCTGATCCTCGACAATGTGATTCGCTCGAAGAAAAGGGCGCCCATCGTGAGGAATGTGCCGCCCGCGGAGAGGGCCGATCTCATTTGCATTGGCAACACCTGGACCGCCGCAGCCCCAATCCAGATTCGGGGCCGCCTCACCGATCTCGACAATAAGGTGGTAAAGGCCGGCCGAATCACGGAAGCAAAGCCACACCCGGTTCCGTTCCTACCGCATTTCAACCGGCCCATCATTGAGGTCCCGGCGGGCGCTAACGCGGCAATCATCCAGCAAACGATTGATCGGGCGGCAGGCATGAAGGGGAGGCGTCCGGTCGTCCATCTGCCGCGGGGCGAATATAACATTGCAAAGACCATCGTCATCCCGGCAGGCGCCGATCTGCAGTTTGTGGGGGACGGCCCGGAGAACGCCACCCAGCTTCGGAACACTGGCGGCGCTGATCCGCTGATCCGGGTTCTGGGTCCCAGTCATGTTACCTTTCGCAACTTCATCGCGAACGCCGGTATTGGCGCGGTATGTATCCCGGTCGAGAATTGCGACCAGCCTGGAGCGCGCATCTTCGCCGAACAGCTCAATGCGTCGGGTTATGAGTACGGCTTTGCCTCCGAGGGCCTTAAGAACGCGCGTGTGGAGCTGCATGATCAGGGGCACAAGGGCATCCAGGTGATCGGCGCCGGTCCCGGGACGAAGTCGTGGGTGGCGCT
>DASRZA010000419.1:0-13723 GCA_035686845.1 Armatimonadota bacterium
GATAGACACCAACACCGCTTTCTGGAATGACCGGGATCTGGCGGATGTGCGGGGCTACGTGCGGGCCGGCGGCGTGTTCATCACGAATGGTGAGACGGGTCGGCACTCCGAGATCGAGCCGGACCGCTGGCCCATCTCTGACCTGGCCGGTTATTCGGTGGTCAATCCACAGTTCGCCGGGGCGGCGACCGTCCCCGCTCCCGGGCAGCAGGTCTTCGTCGGACCGGCGTGGGCGGGGAGTGGGAACCGCGGGATGTCGCTCAAAAAGGCGTCTCCGGACGCTCTGAACCTACTGCTCTGGTCCGACGGATCAGTCGCCATCGGGATGCGTCCCCTGGGGAAAGGCTGGATAGTCCACGCGGGCGTGCAATGGAGCGATGGGAACGGCGCGGCGCTGCTCCGGCGGCTTGTTTCCCATTTTGGGGCGCCGGACCGCGTACCCGCGGCGGTTGCGCCGGCGCCCGGTCTCCACTTTCGTCATTTCATTGGGAATACCGGTCTTCAGGACCTCTGGGCGCTGTTCAATGAATCGGACGCGCCTATCACCACCGATCTGACGTTCTTGCCCGGTATCCATCCGGCTTCACTTTCCGATATTGTCACTGGTAAGTCGGTCCCAATCATTCGCGACGCCGGTGATTCGGTGCGCCGGATTAAGCTCGCGGCCCATCAAACGGTGATGTATGTCTCCCCGCGCTCCGACGTAGCCGCCTCGACCCTGGAATGGCTGAAGCTGCAGCGCGGCTGGTGGCAAGGCGCTTTGAAGCCTCCTTCGCGGCGTCTGCCATCGCCGGCGGAGCAGCAGCATGTGTCTCTGGATCTGACGCAGAGTTGGGCGTATCGGCGTGTTGATGGCATGAACGACGACGATGTCGCCGCGCTGGCGGCCCCAGATGTAAACGACACCACCTGGGAGCGGCGCGACCTGGATATCTGGCTGACCCCGAATGACCATCACCCCAAGCGAATTATCCTGCGGCGCCGGTTTACCGTTCCCGCCCGCTGGACCGCCGGGCCGATCTATCTCAGCACCGGCGGCAGCATTACCGGCGCTCGCACGCTCTTAGACGGTAAGCCGCTGTTGGGAGGCAGAACCCTCTGGGATGGCGATAACCTGGACGACGCAGGCGGAGCGCTGAAACCCGGAACAGCTCACGTTCTTGCACTGGATATTCAGGGCTCAAGTCCGCCGATTGGCGTGAGAGGTCCTGTGTGGCTCAGCTACGTGCTCGAGCCGGCGGCTCGCCAGGATCTATCCGGAACATGGTTAGCCTATTCCGACGCGCTGCGCGCTGCCGGCCCGACGCAACTTCCCGGACCGGTGGCCAACGCCGCGTTCCTGAGCCGCACTGTTGTCATCGACGCAATCCACCGGGGCCGCAGCGTCGTGGTGTATGTCAGCTCCGAAGGATCCGGCATGGACGCGATTCTGATCAACGGCTCACGACTCACGCATACTCGAAGAACGTCCGATCACACGTACGTCTGGTTCAATATTACGCCGATGGTTCGATTCGGCCAGGAGAACACGATCGAGCTGTCACTCATCAAAGACGCGCGTCCCACGCCCATCAACGCCGTCGAGATCCGTTACTACGACAGAGGATCGTTCCCTACCGTTTCCCGTTATCCACAAGCTCAACATCGTCGAAATATGCCCGCGGTAAATGGCCCTCCGCATTCCCGATGAGCTGCAGCGACACGTCCAGAGTTGTGGCGCCGGCCGGGGCAAGGTACGGCGGATTGAGCAGCGTGTATTGGGCCCGATGATTCAGCATCGTCTGCCAGACCGGTTGATCGGATTGAATGTTGGCCACCCAGTCGTGTCCGCTCACGTGGTCCCCGGACCAGTTCAGCCAGACCATCAGCGAGTCGTACCCGCGGGGATGACCGGGATTCTTCGTTTCGCCCCCCAGAGCGCCCTCGAGCCGGTAATGGATGCGGAGGCTATAGGAATGGCCGCCAATAACCGGAACCCGCTGGACGACCTCGATCCTGGCGCCTCCCTGGCCCCCGTTGGCGGAGCGAATGAAGCGGCCGTAGTCGGGATCATTATAGCTTTTGGCGGTAAAGACGACCGGCCCGGTTTGCTGCAGACAGAGCGTCCGGGCGCCAGCGTAAACCTCGCTCTTAGAAAGAGTCGCCGTGCCGAGTCTCGCTGACACAACGACCCAACCCCCTGTGGCCTGCGGCGCGAAGGGCGACTCAAAGCTGTCGTTCTTTAGCAGGTTGACACCCAGAGGAAACTCAACGGGACCCCACTCACCTGGCTGCAGCGATGCCTCGGTTGTCAGGTCGGAAGTCATGGCGGTGTGGTGGTTGTAATAATAGAGGCGCAACGCTCGGTTGGATCCGGTCTCATCCGCGTAGATGACTCCCACGTCGCCGCGCACGACGCCGGCGTCCGGACCGATACCCAGATTCGAAAGAGGGATTGACGCTTCGAGACGATATCCGTTTGCCTGGCGCCTGACAAGAATATGGGCTGACTGCAGCCGCGTAATCTGATCAATTGTCGCGCCCATCAGTCGCACCGGCCTGGACGCGCCGGCGGCGACCGGGCGGTAAAGCACGGCGATGGGATGGCCCTGGTAAGGGGCGATGAGCAGCCGCTCATCCCCTTCGGCCGCCTGGTAGTGGGGCTCAGATCGGCCCGTCCCTAACATTAGATCAACGCAGTCGCCGGAGATGAAGAGCGTCCGCCAGTTCCCACCCCTGTTCACCCACCGTGACCCTCGAACGTCGTATGCGAGATAGAGGCGGGTCCGGTCTCGCTGCAGGGTCACCCGCGCGGTCCGCCCCTTAGTTCCGGAAAATGATACCGAATCGGCTGTAAGCCAGGACTTAGTGTCGCCACCCATCACAGGAGAGACCGCGTTCCAGGCAGCGTGAATGATCGGCTGCCACCCGATCCCGGCCGGCCGGGCCGCGACCTGGGCGCTGCCGGCGCGCTTGATCTCGGCTTCGGTAACGCTTAGAGAGGTCTGAAATCGGCCCATCTGCCGGAGACCCTCAATAACGAGGAAATGGTAGGCGTCATTCGCGCCATTGATGAGGTAGGCGGCGCCATCCGGCGCCTGGTAACACTGCCGGTATGACTCGTCCCAATCCGCCCGGGGACCCAGGTGTGTATCCTGCAGCAAATGGGTCACGTAAATCCCATCCGAGGTAACCAGATAGGGTCTGTAATTGCCATGCCATAACCAGGTCAGGATAACAGTCCCTGCGCCAGGGACTTTATAGCTGCCCAGCACCGTATCCGCCAGGATATCATCCGGCCCCTGCGCCGGCGTGGGCTTCGCTATCGACCAGAGCAGTTTACCATTGCGATCGTAGCAGTCAAGCGCATCTCGGCCCCCGTTTGACTCGTACGGCCGGGCGACGAGAAGGCGCCCGGCGTCGTCGACGTACAGCCCCTGCACCGGCGTCGTTTCGATCAGGATGGGCTGCGCGGCCGCCAGGTCGTATTCCGGAGCGCCAGCCGCGCTCCAGCCGCGGACATCCAGCCGGTAGATGACATCCCGGTTCCTGCAGAAGCCGCGGAAGTAGATCGCGCCGTCCGGGCCATATCCATAGCTCCAGCCGGAACATGATTCGAGCTGTTTCCCCGGCATATAGCTCGCAGAGCGGGGGAGCGTAGGCGCCCACTGCATCTCGTTCGGCTGAACCCTGCCGTCCCCGTTTCTGTCAGACCAGACGTAATTATCACCCTGGTGGCCGCGGAAGAACGCCGGATAATAACCGGCGACCCGGTGCGATCCGATGTCACTATCCCAGATTTGCTGATCGGTTCCATCCGTTGTGACGTAACGTCCCAGACAGCCCATCGCCGCGACCGGAGTGAGCCGGATCCCATCGCGCCTGAAGACGACCATTCCATATTCGCCCCGGCCGAGAAAAACAAACTGTTTTCCATTATGCGTTACGGTGCGATTGCCCGGGGGACCGGTCTCGCCGGATGGGGTGAACGGCTCATCTTCACTGAGCCGGCGAAAAGGTGTTGAGAGCGGAGTCCAGGTCTTCTTAGCATAGTCCACGTGGAAGAAGGTACCGTCTGCGAGGACGGTGCTCTCCTGCCGCGGATCGATCCAGAAGGCGCCGCCCCCGCCGTACGGCGCTGGCCCGATATAATCGCGCAGGTGGGCCCCGGTCGCAGCGCTCCAAACACTTACACGATCCGGCTGCGCGTCATCTTCCGCCACCCAGAGTTCGCCCGCGTTGGTCACTGCTATGCCCCGCGGAAGCAGCATGCCCCTGGGATTCCACGCCCCTATCCAGGGGCGCCCTCCCGGGTTCCCAATGGCCCGGATCAGCTTTCCTTTCGGCGTGAAGACCTTCACCTGGAACGATCGGCCCCAGTCGCTGACGTAAATGTCGCCTTTACTATCCACGGTCACGTCGTGGGGAGCGTCCAGAGCGTGGTCAATGAGGGTGACAGCGGATCGGCGCGCCGGATCGAACCTTACCACCTTGCCTGCGCTCACCGCCAGGAGCCGCCCATCTGGAAGCGCGCATAGACCTACCGGGCTGGCGAGCGGGAGCGCGTCGAGCCGTTTGCCGGACACCGCATCCAGAACCAGGATCTGATTCGCGCGATACATCGAGACGTACAACCGATCTCCTGCGGCAGCCAGTCCCACGGCCTCCGTTGGTTCTCCAACGTCATTTGCGAAGTAGCGAGTCTGCCCTTCGTAGTCAGCCGGGGTGAATGTTCCCTGCGACCTCAAATCCCAGAGCCCCCGCGTTCGATCGGTGTACGGCCACGTCGCAACCCGGAGATCGCTCTGTTCGAGGCTGAATCGGGTCGGGGCGCCCGTCCGCTTATCCAGGCAGACAAGAAAGGCGCGGCCGATTGCGTTATGGCCATCAAACCGGCGAGATGCGTCGGTGAGCTCCGGCCCCGAAAAGAGCGCGTATAGGTATTCCCCGTGCAGCGCAAGCGACACGCACCGGGGATATGCGTCCTCCTGATAACCCCAGATACGCCGTCCCTGCGGATCCAGACCGATAATGGCGTATCCCTTCTCTGAACCCGGCGCCGCCAGATAGACGTCGCTGCCGTCTGTGACGACGGCCTGGGCAGCCGCTTCGTCGCTCATCCAGTCGCCCCTGCCGTCGATTGTGGGCCAGGGCGGAGCGCCCGGATTTCCAATCGTGAACGCATACCGGGTCTCAATCGGCGGGTGGTATATCCCTCTGAGCTGATATTTGCCGGGCGCCACACTCTGGCCGTACTGATCCCTCCCGTCCCAGTACTCCACGTTTTTGCCGGCGAGCCTATGGGCGTCTTTCAGAAGCGTGCGGACGAGATGCCCCTGTGCATCGAAGATGGCGAGTGAAACATTCGACTCGGTGGGAACCGCGTAATAACATGCGATGCTCCCGCGAGCCGGCGAAGCGGCAGCGGAGGGCGCCGGACGGGCGCCCGTGATTGAGAGCGCCGTTAAGCCGGAGGTAATCGCGAGCGCGAGAAGCGTCTCACCAAACTTATGGAGGTTCAATCTTTTTTCCGTGTCCATCAAGGCCTGGACGTCGCTATCGACGTCAGTCACGGTCGAGAACTGCGACCGCTTTCCTTGTTCCTCCCCGGCTCCGGTAATCCTCTATCCCTGCACGCTTATGGGCATATCGGTTGAGTGCGGCGCATGCGTTGAGTGCGGCGTATGCGTTAGGCCCGGCGTACGCGTTAGGTGCGGCGTTGGTGGTGGGTCGGGCGTTTGTGTTGGGGCGGCGTTCGTGTTGGGAGACCGCGGCCTTAGTATTGGGTAGGGCGTAGGGGCGAAGCATTCGCAAGACGTGTTACCGGTACGAGAGATCTGTTGCGAATGCTTCGCCCCTGCAACGTTACGGGCCGACCGGGTATGAGTTTTGCGGCGAATGCTGCACCTCTCCTGCGCATGAATTCGCGGACCAGAAGGACGAGCAGAACGCGTGATAGAAGTGTGTAACAGTAAGCGCACAAATTATCGCCCGGGAGGCGAAAATGAAACTCTACTTAACTCTGCTGATCCCCGCGGTCCTCTGCCTTCTGGCGCTGACGCGTCCGTCAGCCGCCCAGGATGGGCCGGCGGTCGCGCTGCCGCCGGGCGTGAAGGCGGTCTGGGATCTTGCGAAAGCGGCCCGGGAAACGACTCCAACACGCGAGCGCATCTGCATCAATGGCCTGTGGCGCTGGCAGCCGGCGGCCGCCGGGGCCGATACTCCTCCGGCGGCCAACTGGGGCTATTTCAAAGTCCCCGGCGCCTGGCCGGGTATCACCGATTACATGGAGAAGGACTGCCAGACGCTTTTTGTAAACCCGGCCTGGAAGAGCCAGAATCTCGCGAACGTGACTTCCGCCTGGTACGAGCGGGAGATCACCATTCCCGCTAAATGGACCGGCCGCGACATCACGCTTTCCGCCCGGTATCTGAACTCGTACGCCGAGGTCTACGTGGACGGCAAGAAGGCGGGAGAGATGCGGTTTCCCGCGGGTGAAGTGGACCTGACGAACTTCTGCCGGCCCGGATCCACTCACCGTCTCAGTATACTCGTCGCGGCGCTGCCAATGAAGGGAGTGCGGCTCTCGTTCACCGATACGAATTCTGCCCGGGAGGTGAAAGGATCGGTGGCGCGCCGCGGCCTCTGTGGCGATGTCTTCCTCACCGGTAAACCAAAAGGCGCGCGTATTGATGACGTGAAGGTGGATACTTCCGTGCGCCGCTGGGAGATCACCCTCACTGCGGAGCTGCCGGGTCTGGCGCCGAACGCGATGTACTCGCTTCGCGCCCGCGTCACGGAGAATGGCCGCGCCGTTAAGGAGTTCACGAGCAAGCCGTTCAGCGCCGCGGATTTGAAAGAGGGACGCTTCGCCTTCACCGCGCCGTGGAAACCGAACCGGCTCTGGGACACCGACACACCCGGCAATAGGTACGATGTCAGCGTATCACTGCGGGACTCCACGGGCGCCGTGGTGGACACCGGTTTCCCGAAGCGCTTTGGCTTCCGCGAGTTCTGGATTGTGGGGAGGGATTTCTACCTGAACGGCATCCGGATTCACCTTTCCGCTGTCCCGTTGGACAATGCGCAAGTGGGCGCCGCGTGGGCCAGCTACGCGGGCGCGATGGAGAGCATGAAGCGGCTCAAGAGCCTCGGAATCAACTTCGTCTACACGCACAACTACGACTGTGAGCCCGGCTCTCATCTCAGCTTCGACGAGATTCTAAAAGCAGCGGATGACTCGGGAATGCTCGTTGCTTTGACGCAGCCGCACTTCAGCTCGTACGATTGGACGACGCCGGATGCCGACAGCGCCAACGGCTATGCGCATGATGCGGCGTTTTACGTGCGAGTGGCTGAGGACCATCCATCCGTCGTGGCCTACGCCATGAGCCACAACGCCACCGGCTACAACGAAGACACCAATCCCGACAGGATAGATGGTCTGTCGGCTGCTCGGGATTCGTGGGCCCTGAACAACGTGAAGAAGGCCCTGCGCGCCGAAGCCATCGTGCATCACCTGGACCCGTCTCGCATTATTTACCATCACTCGTCCGGCAATTTGAGCGCCATGTACACCGTCAACTTCTACACCAATTTCGCTCCCATCCAGGAGCTCGACGACTGGTTCGAGCACTGGGCGACGCAAGGTGTCAAGCCGCTCTTCCTGGTGGAGTACGGGTGCCCATTTAGCTGGGACTGGACGATGTATCGCGGCTGGTACAACGGCGTGCGCACGTTCGGCAGCGCCAGGGTTCCGTGGGAGTTCTGCCTCGCCGAGTGGGATTCACAGTTTCTCGGCGACCGGGCTTTCAACACGACGCCAATGGAAAAAGCCAATATCCGGTGGGAAGCCAAACAGTTCCGGGCGGGAAATCTCTGGTATCGATGGGATTATCCGTACCAGGTAGGCTCTCCCGTTTTCGATGATCAGCAGACCGTATTTGCAGAATACATCACCGACAACTGGCGATCATACCGCACGTGGGGCGTCTCCGGCATCTCGCCCTGGGAGTACGCGGGCTTCTGGAAATTGAGGCCCGGCGTCGATCAAAGCCGCAAGAATCTGCCGGTGGACTGGGACAACCTGCAGCGCCCGGGCTTCAGTCCGGATTATATCGACCAGCGGTATGGGAACCTGATCACGGACTACGACTTCTCCGATTGGATCCCCACGGCGGCGGGGAAAGCGGTTCTGAGCAACAATCAGCCGCTCCTCGCGTACATCGCCGGGAAGCCGGCCCGGTTCACCAGCAAAGATCACAACTTTCTTCCGGGCGAGACCGTCGAGAAGCAGATTATCGTCATCAACAATTCACGCCGTCCGGTGACCTGCGACTGCGAGTGGTCGGTCGCTCTTCCCCACCCTGTGCGCGGCAGCCATCAGGCTTCAGTTCCACCGGGTCAGCAGGCGCGAATTCCCTTGCGGTTCGAATTGGCTGCGGGGACCCCGGCCGGGCAGTACACGCTCAGCGCGATGATCCGGTTCTCTACGGGGGAGACGCATCGGGACAGCTTCGCCCTCAATGTCCTCGCGACGGCGCCGGCCTTGAAGATCAAAGGAAAGACTGCGCTCTTCGATCCGCCCGGCGAGACCGCGAGCCTGCTCGCTCACCTGGGTGTGCCCTTTAAGAGGGTGGACGCGGGCGCTGACCTCTCGGCCTACGGAACTTTGATCATCGGCAAGGGTGCGCTCACTGCGGGAGGCCCGGGTCCGGACCTCTCGCGAGTCCGGGCCGGATTGAAGGTGATCGTCTTCGAGCAGACCTCGGACGCATTGGAGAAGCGGCTGGGGTTCCGGGTGGAGGAGTACGGGCTCCGGCAGGTCTTTCCCCGGGTGTCCGGGCATCCGGCGCTCGCCGGCCTGAGCACAGATGCGCTCCGGGACTGGCGCGGAGCTGCGACCATCATGGCGCCGCGGCTTCAGTATACTCTCAACCCAAAGTTCAACGGCGCGCCTACCGTTAAATGGTGCGGCATGGACGTGCCCCGAGTCTGGCGGTGCGGCAACCAGGGAAACGTGGCTTCGGTCCTCATCGAGAAGCCCGCCCGCGGGGACTTCCTGCCGCTCATCGATGGAAGCTACAGCCTGCAGTACAGCCCACTCCTGGAATATCACGAAGGCAAGGGGATGATTCTCTTCTGCCAGCTTGACGTGACGGGCCGTACCGAGAGCGATCCGGCGGCCATGAGACTGACGCGGAATATCCTGCAGTACGTTTCGGGATGGAAGCCGGCCCTGGTCCGGCAGGCGATCTACGCCGGAGATGCCGCCGGCGAGAGTTATCTGCACGCCGCGGGAGTTGCGATTCATCCTTATGACGGCGCCGCCCTCGCAGCCGGGCAGGTGTTGATTGTGGGTCCAGGTGGCGCTTCGAAGCTGGCGGGACGTGAGAGCGTAATCCGCGCCGGGCTGAACGCCGGCGGCCGGGTGCTAACCATCGGACTGGATCAGGCCGCTGTCAATGCGTTCTTGCCTGCGCCGGTAACCATGAAGAAGGAAGAGCATATCAGCGCCTTTTTCCAGCCATTTCCGGCCGGTTCGCCGTTCGCAGGCGTGGGACCCGCCGACGTACAGGATCGCGACCCGCGAGAGACGCCGCTGGTAACGGGCGGAGCGGAAGTAGTAGGGGACGGGGTTCTCGCACGCGGTGAGGGGAGCAGAGTCGTTTTCTGCCAGCTTGTGCCGTGGCAGTTCGATTCACAGAAGCCGGAGAATCAGAAGCGGACGTTCCGGCGGACTTCCGTGCTCCTGGCGCGGCTGCTCTCGAACATGGGAATCGCCGGTTCCACTCCATTGCTGGATCGCTTCTCGAAGCCCGCGACCGCGGCCGAAAAGCGGTGGCTCACCGGACTCTATCTGGACCAGCCTATCGACTGGGACGACCCGTACCGGTTTTTTGGTTGGTAGATCGAGACTCGACGGAGCGCCCAGTTGCCCGTTCCCTGGCGCCTCTCGGGGCGGCATGCGATGAACCCTTCCGAGGCCCGGTGCGTCTTACCCTGTGTAAGCCGATTTGGACGTACGCGCCGCCGCCGCGATCTTCCCCAACGCATGGAATCGAGAACCTGCCGATGTCACCACGCCGTAGATCGATTTTCCTCTTCCTGGCTTCGCTGCTGCTGATGGCCCCGCAGGCAGGATTCGCGGTTAACCCGGCGCCCACCGCGCCCGGCCGGCGGGAGTGGAAGTTTGACTTCGGGCCTGGCAAAGCCGCGCGGGGATATATCCCGGTGACCCCAACGTCCCTCTACGCGCCGACCCCGTTGCGAGACGGCTTTGGCTTCGCGGCCGGTGGGCTGGTGATCCACGGAGTGGATCGGGGCGGGCCGGATCGGCTGCGCGCCAGTTTCTGTACCGCCGATAAGCCATTCTTTTTCAACGTGGATCTGCCGGAGGGAAACTACACGGTCAGCGTCACCCTCGGAGACCGGAATGGCGGCTCTACCACCACGGTGAAAGCAGAGGCGCGCAGGCTGATGCTGGAAAACATCCAGACTGAACCGGGCAGATTCACGACACGCTCCTTCACCGTGAATGTTCACAACAGCCGCCTCAAATCGGGCGGGAGCGTGCTGAAGCAGGGTGGACTGGACTGGGACGACCGGTTGACGTTGGAGTTCAGCGGCGCCCATCCCTGTGTCGACGCCGTCACCATCGCCCCGGCCCTCCCCGCAACCGATCCCGCCGACCCCACCCCAACCCTCCCCGCAAGCGGAGAGGGAGCGAGCATTCCCCCGCCTGCGAGGGGATTGAGGGGGGTTCCCGCGGTCACCCCAACCCTCCCCGCAAGCCGAGAGGGAGCGAGCATTCCCCCGCCTGCGAGGGGACTGAGGGGGGTTCCCGCGGTCACCGTTTTCATTGCCGGCGATTCCACCGTCTGCGATCAGCCGATAGAACCCTGGGCCGCGTGGGGCCAGATGCTGCCCCGGTTTTTCGGACCGGGCGCCGCTGTCGCTAACTATGCTGAGTCCGGGCTGACGCTGCGAACCTTCAGAAGTACCGGCCGGCTGGAGAAGGTGATGGAGATGATCAAGCCGGGTGATTATCTACTGATCCAGTTCGGCCATAACGATCAGAAGGAGAAAGGCCCGGGCGTCGGCGCCTTTACCACTTACAAGGCGGATCTCGTCCGGTTTATCACCGAAGCTCGGGCGCACGGCGCTCACCCGGTGCTGGTCACTCCGATGAACCGGCGCTTCTTCGACGCCGCGGGCAGGGTCATCAATACCCTTGGCGACTACCCGGCAGCGGTGCGGCAGACCGCGGCGGAGGAGAAGGTTCCGCTGATCGATCTGAACGCGATGAGCAAGACCTTCTATGAAGCGATGGGACCGGAAGGGTCAAAAAAAGCGTTCGTTCAGTATCCTGCCGGTACTTTCCCGGGGCAGGGCAAGGCGCTGAAAGACAACACTCATTTTAATGACTACGGCGCGTATGAGCTTGCAAAGCTCATCGTGAATGGGATCAGGACCGCGGCGCCGGCTCTCGCCGGCTATCTGCAGCCCGTCCTTCCCCCGTTTGATCCTGCCCACCCCGATCCGGTGGAGAACTGGAGCCTTCCCCTGGATACACCCATCAGCACAACTACGCCTGCCAGTATGGCAGAGCCTGCAGTCACCCTTTCGCAGGACGCCGACAGTTTTACGATGGATAACGGAATCGTTCGGGCGAAGGTGAACAAACGGTCCGGTGACCTGGTGTCGTTAAGGTATCGGGGCCTGGAGATCCTGGGCGCCGGAAGCGGTCATCCGTATGGCTACTGGGAGCACACGCCTGGCCGGGACTCCCGGCTGGTCGATTCGGTGACCATCGATCCGTTGAAGAACGGCGGAGATCGGGCGGAGGTCTCGGTCAAGGGGTATTATCAGGGCACCGCCCTTGGGGAGGGTCCCGGCGGCGCCACGGACTGCGACATTGAAATTCGGTACTCGCTCGGTCGGGGTGACAGCGGCGTCTACGCCTACTCCATTTTCGACCATCCGGCCAACTACCCCGCGACATCCGTCGGAGAAGGCCGCTTCTGCGCCAAGCTGAACGACTCGATCTTCGATTATATGACCATCGATGCCAACCGCCGCAAAGAGATGATCACCGCTTACGATTGGGACCACGGCGTCCGGCTTAATATGAAAGAAGCCCGCCGGATGACAACCGGCATCTACAAGGGCCAGGTGGAGCACAAATATGACTACTCCGCGGTCCAGTTCGACACTCCCGCGTACGGCTGGTCCAGCACCCGGCGCCACGTTGGCGTCTGGTTCATAAACCCAACCATCGAGTATCTCAGCGGCGGCGCCACCAAGGTGGAGCTCACGGCGCACCGGGACACAACCTTCATCATTGGTTCCAATGGGCCGGCCGATCCTACGCTCCTTAACTACTGGCGGGGAAGCCACTATGGCGGAAGTTCCTGTGTCATCTCCGCGGGCGAAGCCTGGAGTAAAGTTGTGGGACCCTTTCTGATCTACTGCAACACCGGTCCCACCAACGACGCGATGTGGAACGATGCCCTGGCTCAGGCGGCTGTTGAAGCGCAGAAGTGGCCCTACGACTGGGTCCGCGGCGTGGATTATCCTCATAAAAGCCAGCTAGGCACGGTGAGCGGCCAGATCATCCTTGATGATCCCGGTTACCCTGCCGAAAAGATGTCTCATCTTCTGGTTGGCCTCACCCACCCCGATTACACCGAACCGGGTAGGGGAGGCGTCCCCGTCAAAGTGGACTGGCAGAAGGACGCCAAGTATTACCAGTTCTGGGTTCGCGGCGGGAATGATGGCCGGTTCAGCATTCCGAACGTCCGGCCGGGCGTTTACACGCTCCACGTCATCGCCGATGGAGTGCTGGGAGAATATACGCGGCTCAAAATCACGGTGGCGCCGGGGCAGGCGCTTGACCTCGGTCATATCCAGTGGAAGCCAGTCCGGTATGGCCGCCAGCTCTGGGAAATCGGTATTCCCGACCGGACAGCGAAGGAGTTCCTCCACGGTGATCACTACTGGCAGTGGGGACTCTATAACCAGTACGACACCGACTTTCCGCACGACGTGAATTTCGTGATCGGTAAGAGCGACATGCATCGCGATTGGAATTATGCCCAGGTACCCCATGCCAACGGCGAGGGTACGACGTGGTCTGTGCGCTTCGATCTGCCCGAGGCGCAGCATGGAAGAGCGACGCTGCGGCTGGCTCTGGCCGCCACCACCGCTCATCATATCGATGTAACGGTCAACGGCCAGCCGGCCGGAAGCACTGGCCCGCTTCCCGACACCGCCACGATTCGAAGAGACGGCATCCGCGGTTACTGGGAGGAGCGAGACGTCACGTTCGACGCGTCACTGCTCAAGAAGGGCGCCAACGTCCTGCAGTTGACGATCCCGGGCGGCAACGTTATGAACGGCGTGGAGTACGATTATCTGCGGTTGGAGGTAGAGTGAGCGTGCGTATTGGCGGACGCTAACACAGCCGGAGGATCTCAAATGCGCGCCCACTTCAACCCGTCCCGATCGCCGATTCGATGGCTCTACCTTATAACTCTTCTCGTTCTGAGCGCGGCGCCGGTTCTGGCGCTGGAGGGCGCGATTTATATCCACGACCCGTCCACGATTGTTAAATGCGACGGGCGCTACTACGTTTTCGGTACCGGTCGCGGCATTCCCATCCTCACGTCAGCCGACGGCTTCACCTGGCAGCGCGGCGGACGGGTCTTCGATCGCATACCGGATTCCGTCAAAGCGTACGTCC
>DASRZA010000420.1:0-8339 GCA_035686845.1 Armatimonadota bacterium
CCGGGAGAGAGGTCGAAACGCTGGAGTTACAGGCCCCTCTTCCCGTTCCGGGGAGAGTCCGGGAGAGAGGTATGCCGCGGGAGGCGGGGGCCGCGGATGGAGGAACAGGGACGAACATAGCGGCCCGGCCGGCTCCAGAACCCATTGAAATGGGTCTCTGAGTGAAGCGATGCCCACCTTCGTGGGCAATCACGCGGCATTGTGCGACCCACCGCGGCGTTTCCGGAGTCGGCAGCCAACCGGACCCTCTAAAATGGGGGAACGCCCGCCCGGTAGTTACCTGCGGCCCCCCAGCCCCTCTAAAATGGGGGAGTGTCCGTTTGGTGAAGAACCGCCCGCGGAGGTGGGCATCACCTCACCCAGCGGCCGATTTCAATCGGCGCGATGGCGCGAGGCGTGGGCATCCGGCTGTAGACCTGGCCGAACCATCCATCCAGTCCAGCCCATACGTCGCCCGGCTGCAGACCCGGTTGAAACCGGGCTCTGCGCGCGCGAAACCCTCCTCCGAGGGTTAAAAACCCACTCTCTCACTCTCTCACCGTCTCACTCTCTCACCGTCTCACTGTCTCACCGTCTCACTGTCTCACCGTCTCACTCTCCCGCTTTTTCTCCGTGTCCTCTGCGTCTCTGGGGTGAGATTCTCCTAACTCCACAACCGGTCCCAGGAACGCTCATTGTCCCATTCCGGGGTTGGCTCGAAGTAGCCCGGTTCCCGTAGATGCTCCTGCACAACCGCGTCGTTGAGGGTCACGCCGAGCCCGGGCGCGTCGGGTACGGTGATAAAGCCGTCGTTCACAATTGGTTTATCTATACCAACCACCAGATCGTCCCACCACGGAATATCCACCGAATGATTCTCCAGCGCCAGGAAGTTTTCAGTGGCCGCTGCGCAGTGGACGCTCGCCATGCACGAAACGGGCGTGCCGGCGAAATGCATGGCCATCGGGACGCCATACTCCTGCGCCGCATCGCCGATTTTCTTCGTCTCCAGAATACCGCCGGAGCTCGCCAGGTCGGGGTGGATAATATCCACCGCGCCATTACGGCAGAGCTCGATAAACGGCTCTTTCAGATAAATATCCTCGCCCGTGCAGGTCGGGATATCCACGGCTTCGGTGATCCGCTTCCAGAGAGCCGTGTACTGCCACGGAATCATGTCCTCTAACCAGGCCAGGTTATGCGGCTCCAGCGCTTTGCCCAGGCGAATACACGAATTAACGCCAACGTGCCCGAAATGATCTGCCGCAAGCGGGATGTCCATTCCGATTGCGTTTCGTACTTCGCCGACATATTCGGCGAGCATGCCGATGCCCTTCTCGGTGATCTCGAAGCCCGTGAACATGTGCTGCGTTTTATAGGTGTCGTGTATTGAAGTGCCGGCCGGCCGGGTCAACATGCCGGGTGTTTTCTCCAGGAGACCTATCCCGAGATCCATCTTCAAGAAAGTGAAACCCTGCTCGATCCGCCGGTTCAGCCGCCGCCCGGTCTCGGCGGGATCCGGCAGCATATCGGTATCGCAGTAGATCCGGATCCGGTCTCGGAACTTGCCGCCCAGAAGCTGATAAACCGGCACGCCATAAGCTTTGCCGGTAATGTCCCAGAGCGCCATTTCCACCGCGCAAACACCGCCCGCCTGCCGGGCGTGGAACCCGAACTGCTTGATTTTCCGGAACAACCGGTCTACGTCACAGGGATTCTCGCCCAGCAGCCGGCTCTTGAGCATCAGCGCGTAGAGAGCGCTCGCTCCATCGCGAACTTCACCCAACCCATATATCCCCTGATCCGTGTCAATCCGGATCAGAGGACAGGTCATCGGCGCCCGCCCAACAACGGCTACCCGCAAATCAGTGATCTTCAACGCCGACCCCATAATCCCGCTCCTTTAGAACCGCAATACCCGTAAGTCATCGGCTCATCGTCATCAGCGCCGGCCAGTCATCGTATACTTCCAGGACGAATGGCGGCGGTCATGGTAATAGCGTAGACACTAACTTAATCGAATACCCGTGAAGAGCAGTCGCGGGGTCGAAGCGCGGGGTACGCACGGCCTTTCCTCCGTCCTCGGTCCTCCGTCCTCGGTCCTCCGTCCGCGCCCCGCGGTTGACTCCGATTCGACCCTCGACATACACTGGAACAGCCCATTCTGTTTTTGAGCCGGGCGCCGCGAGCGCCGGGCGCCACATCGGGCGATTAAGGTTAAGTTTTTATGGATACGAAAGCGAGCCGGAACAGCCGTGCTCCGCGCAAGGCGCGGATGAGCCAGGCGGCCGCTCCGGCGAGGGTAGTTGATCCGTTATCGCCAGACTTTGATGAGGATGATATTGGGATTGAGGGCAGCACCGCGCTTACGGCGACGCTTGGGGGCGCTCTCCGCGTTTGGACGGATGAACAGTTGGAGACGATGGCGGAGGGCGTCCGGTTAATTCTCAAAGGCCTCGGCGAGGACCTGGATCGAGAGGGGCTTCGCGGGACGCCGGTGCGGGTCGCACGGATGTACGCCGATCTCTGCTCGGGACATCACTTCAAACCGACCACGTTCGCCAACGAGGAGAACTACTCCGAAATGGTGCTCGTCCGCGACATCCAGTTCTATTCGCTCTGCGA
Organism: Armatimonadota bacterium; assembly: GCA_035686845.1. GTDB lineage: Bacteria > Armatimonadota > DASRZA01 > DASRZA01 > DASRZA01 > DASRZA01. The sequence goes on from DASRZA010000420.1 coordinate 2,605, forward strand.
GCACCACCTCATGCCCTGGTTCGGACACGCTACGGTCGCCTATCTGCCAGGTAAGCGCATCGTCGGCCTCTCAAAATTGGGCCGCGTCGTCGAACAGTTTGCGCGTCGCCTTCAGCTTCAGGAGCGGTTTACGATGCAGGTCGCCCGATCTTTGAGTGAGTGCCTTGAACCGCGCGGCGTCGCCGTCTGTGTCTCTGCCGAGCATCTGTGTATGTCCGCCCGCGGCATCCGGAAGCCCGGCCACCACACGCACACCTTTGCCCTGCTCGGTGAATTCGAGCGGGAGCCGTATCGATCAGAGTTTTTAAGGATCTGTCCGAGCTGCGGGTAGAAGGGAGAGCGGGCGCGAGGCGCGGACGGAGGACGGAGGACGAAGGACGAAGGAGGGGCGCGTTCGGACCCGTGCATGGCGCCGCGATGGGAAAGCGCACAAACCTGAAACACGCGAAGCTCACCTCCGCGTCGCGCCGGGCGGCGTCACTTAGGCTGCGATCAACGGGTGGTGGACTTGCGCATTGATCTTGACCGGCGCGGCCGGAAATGACTAAAATGACCAATATAGTCAGCGTTCGGAGGATGAGATGATGAGTGCCAGCACCTGGACCCTCGCCGCGGCGAAGGCGAAATTCAGCGAGGTGGTCGAACGAGCGCTGTCCGGCCATCCACAGACCATTACCCGGCACGGTCGCATGGCGGTCGTCGTTGTGGCCGCCGAGGAGTGGGAACGGAAGACGAAGCGCAGCGGCAGCCTGGCGGAGTTCTTCGCCGCTTCTCCCCTTCGAGGATCGGAACTGTTGGTCGAGCGAGTCACGGACAAGCCCCGCGATACGGATCTGTGAGTTATCTCCTCGATACCAACGTCATCTCCGAATGGGCGAAGCCGCGCCCCGATGCCGGCTTGGTGGCCTGGCTATCGGAAGTGGATGAGGACCGGACGTTCATCAGCGTCATCAGCCTGGCCGAGATTCGCCACGGCATCGAGCGGATGGCGCCCGGAGCGCGACGTGAGCGTCTTGAAGCCTGGCTCCTGAATGAGCTGCCGTTGCGATTCGAGGGTCGTGTTCTGCCGGTAGACGGGGCCATCGCCGACGCCTGGGGCAGGGTGATGGCGCGCGGCCAGGCCGCCGGGCTGTCCATTAGCGTCATGGACGCGTTCATGGCGGCAACGGCCGAGGTTCACGGCCTGAGTCTGGTGACGCGTAATGCATCGGATTTCGCGGCCCTGGGACAGCCTCAACTCAATCCCTGGACCGGGACTGATATTTAGAGCCACTAACTCACAAAAATGACCGATTCTCGGATATGACGGGGGTACCATTTCTGAACGCTGGTGTGGTTCGTCGTTGGCTCGCTCCACCGCGGCGCTAAATCGCCGGGCTATAATCGTGCAGTCCCTAAGGTACGTCATCATAGCCGGGCGCGAAGACGAATTGAGCGCCGTGAGGAAGCGTCAAATCCCATTATTTGCGGCTCCTCCGAGACGCGTTGTGGTTGGCGCTCTACGTTTTTTTACTGGAGACTCGCACATTGATGTCGACGACGCGTGCGCTACTGAGTGTGGCGCTGGTTTTGGGGATTGCCACAGCTTTTGCTGCGGCCAGTGCTGAGGCGCCGCCGAAGCGGTCCATCAAAACCGAGTCGTTTGACAGGGACCCGGGATGGGAGGGCTATAACAATCGGCTCCTGCCCGGGGCGCCGCCGAGCATCACGTTGGACGGCGCCCGCTATTCCTGGACGATGACCTACGACCCGGACGCGAACGAGGGCGGGGGCCGATTCCGCTGGCGTCTCGGGTGGAGTGGTGAACTTGCTCGTGGACGACGTTGACGGGATTTACGGTGACCGCATCCGCTGCCGGATGCATGTTGAAATGGCCCCGACGGATCAGGACTGGGGGTCACCGGGAGATGTACGTGAAGGACGCTGACGGCAACAACCTGAGATTCGTCGGGAAGGTTGGCGCCTAACCCTGAGATTGAATCATGCGAACCGAGTCGGTCGTTTGACAGCCCGATGCAGCGGAGATGTGTAGTTCAGCGCGCATCTGAAGCCTGGCGCCTACGCGGATCGTTACCAACATAATGTGGAGGTTTGTATGAGCCCGAAGAAGAGCACACAGAAGTCCGCTCAAGGCGCCACCGCGACCGACAAGAAGTCCAGGGTATTCTCGGACGAAGAAAAAGCCGCGATGAAGGAACGCGCCCGGGAGCTGAAGGCGGAAGCGCGGAGGGGCGCCGACGATGCCGCGGGAGAAAGCGACGTGCTCGCGAAGATCGCCGAGCTGCCGGAACCGGATCGCGCCATGGCCGAGCGGCTCCATGCTCTCATCAAGGCCAGCGCGCCCTCTCTCTCGCCGAGAACGTGGTACGGAATGCCCGCGTATGCCAGGGATGGCAGCGTGGTCTGCTTTTTCCAGAGCGCGCAAAAATTCAAGGCCAGGTACGCGACCCTCGGCTTCACCGACAAGGCGAATCTCGACGAAGGCGCCATATGGCCGACATCCTACGCAATCAAGGAGTTGACCATTGAGGTAGAAGCGAGCGTCACGGCGCTCGTAAAGAGGGCGGTGAGCCAGGGCGAGTGATCTTGCGAAGTGGCGCCGGTCCGACGGCGGGGGCCGGTTCACGACACCACAATGGGAAACACTGGACTTTGGCCTCGTCCGGTGTCAAGGAACAGGTTTAGAGTCAAGCATAGCAGAGCAGATTCTGGAAGTGGCCGATGATCCAGCGGATTCGCGTTTCGGCGGCCATGGGAATTAGATGCGGGTCATCGTTGATAGACGAGTGTGTATGATTCGTGAATGCGGCTCTCCCGTCCCCTGCCCCAGCACAATCTGCCTCGGCGCCAGTTGTCGCGCCCACGATGGGCACGTCCATGATAGTCGCGTCCAGATCGGGCGCGTCCGTCGCTGAGGGAATGTCTTCTGTGACTGGGAGAATATCTCCTATCTCATTGCTCATGCTATTCCAGAGGTGGGACCGCACGGATGCTAAAGCATCCACAAATGTGGGTTCCTCTTTCTTGTACCAGGCACTCTTTTGAACGGGCAGGCTCTTGGGATGCAGCGTCTTCGCCATCGCGACCACCAGGCTAAAAGCTCCAAACAGACAGGGTACCATCCGGCCTATCGACCGCTGGCTGAAGTTGCGATGTGTCTCCAATCCCATGTGCGCTCTCATCTCCTCGAAGGTGACTTCGATGTTCCACCGCTCTACCACCCATCCCAGGATCTCTTCGACCGTTGCCGTTTCGTCCGTGCAGAGATAGACGCACGGCTTGAAGCTTTTGGGCGTCTTCTGGGTCTTGGGATCTTTCACCGAGCGTACCAACACCCATCTCACCCGCACCGGGTCCTTGCCCTGCCGGTGCCACAGCGACACTCCTGTGAGCAGTTCCAGCACCTTGGGTACTCCACCATACCAACTTATCGTGAGCGTCTGCCACTCCAGTAGCCCATCCTTGAGCCGAGCGGCGAGGCCAGTTTGCCGGTCGCCCTTCTTGGGCTCGGGTCCTCGCCGCTTGCTGCCATCCTCACACCGCTGCTGCGCGAGAGGAGGGTCGAAGAGCCGCATGTCCAGGCGGCTCCGGCAAACCAATGTAACTGGCGGCGTTTGGTCACGACACACCTGCAGCAATTCAACGGCAGCATACTCCCCATCGGCGGACACCGTGATCGGCCGGTCTGGAAGCCATCGGCGGATGCGGCGGATACACTCTCCGGCCATTTCGACGGCGCCGCGATGTCTCTTGTGCAGCTTGGCACAAACTTTCTCCGAGAGAACCGGAACGATCAGAAATGGCAGCGCCCATCGCCTTTGACACCAGGGTACCTTTGCCAGAAGGCACACACACAGCCAGCGGATGCCAGGGCTAAAGGCCGGCGCCTTGGCTGTGGAGCGGACACCATCTCGATATATGCCCTTATACAGGATCCTTTTTCCCCACCGTCGCACCAGCGTCTCATCCATCACCATCTCAACTCCCTGCGCATTGGGAACAAAGAGTTTTACAAGCAGGGACAGCAGAATCCGGCTAAGACTCATACAATACCAGTTCGCCCGGCTGAAAACGTGGTGGTAGCGCTCGTGGTGCTTTTCATGGGAGAGACCCATTACCCGCAGGATGGCAGAGATAGTGCGTCGGCCAGGGGCCAGGATCGCGCCATACAGCAATGTCATCGCTTTTTCAAAAGTGGGTCGACTCATCGCGTACGAGAAAGCCGAAAGGAGTGATATAATTTTGACAGATGGGGTCAGCATAGGTCCTCCAGTTTTTGTTGCTGACTTATGTTACCCCATCGCCTATACAATAGGATCCTACGTGGGCTTACTCCCCTCGCGAAAAGCCTTTCCTCTGAAGCCCGCATCTCAGCGAGCGAGGCCAAAGTCCAGAGTGTGTGGGTGTGTGTGAGTGTGTGGGTGTGTGAGTGTGTGGGAGGGTGAGGATCTTAAAGTACGGGCGCCGGTACCTCGCACCCCGCGCCCCGTACCCCGCGCCCGTTTATAGCGCTACGGGGATTCGAACCCCGGTTACATGGCTGAGAACCACGCGTCCTAACCCCTAGACGATAGCGCCGTGTATGAAGATGTGCCGTTACCCGAACGTGACCAGGTCTCAAATCTGACATGGGAAACCACGCGCCCGATGCGTGGTTACGAGGTCATTATAGGGGATCGGCAGGAGGCTGTCAACAGCTATGTAGCGGCATTTGCCACCTGGGAAACCAAGATTTCGGGGCCCAAATACCCGTAGCGCCACCTGGCCACGGGTCATAATGACTGACCCTCGGGCGCGGGTACGAGATCGTCGGAGCCGCACTGTTCTGTTATTCGAAGAGCCTCCTCTATGGTTTCAACCAGGCGCTCTCCCGCGAGATGGATCTCTTGTGGGTCCTCGTCGCGCTGAAAGCCTCGCATGGAGGCATGAATAATCTCGGCTACTTCGTGGCCGGCAAGTTGGCCTCGGTCGATGAGTGCCGAGGCGAGTGCATCCACCGCTTCCCTTCCTTCCTGGATCAACCGACAAGCGAGCCCCTCACAAGCAGTAACGAGGAGATCTGCGCGTGTCCGTACCTTGAGACTGTACGACATCTCGATTTTCGTCTCGTCGCTGGCATGTGATTGCCCCGTGTTATCGAGCATCCGATACGTCCAAAACCATCGGGCCAGATAATCGGCCTCAAGATAGTCCACACCGGCTTGCCGCTCCCTCTCTTGAGGGTCCGAATTCCCCATAATGAGCTTGTACGCTGCGAATCCTGCAAGGGCAGCGATGATCTGGCGAATGAAGTGCCCATTCAACGCCGGTTTACACATCCCGTCACGTCCGGTCGGGTCCGGTTCGATCGTCACCGACTCAACGTCGATCCCTAACTTATAAAACGCAAATGCGTGTCCGGCCTCATGGTAGGCAGCGGACGTTCTGGTCAACGGCGATGGGGTCGCAATCGCTGTCATCGTGTTCTTTCCACCCTTTCAGTAGCTGCCGTGATATCCCGGCCCTCGGTCCGAAACTCTTCATTAGACGATCGGCGCCACACACTTGGTATCCCGCCGGTCGTCACGACGCCGATCATCGCTGGAATCTCATCCATTAATTCGGCAGCATAAATGGACATCGGACGGTTATGACCTCCGGCGGTAGACCGCGCCCCGTCTCGGGTCATGTCGAGTCAGAGCCGCTCGGGAGTGGATCGAAATGCTCGGGTGGGGACAGAGCGGAAACAAGATCAT
>DASRZA010000421.1:0-12691 GCA_035686845.1 Armatimonadota bacterium
TGAATCCGGTGCGCTAAATGCTGATTGTCGATATAACCGAGCCGGGTGAAGATCTCATCTTCCCGCTCATGCAGGGGGTCGAACATCCGGAAGTAGGTTCTCAACTCCTCATACGCGCCCACGGCGAGGTCCATTTCCCAGATACGCCGGTAATCGCAAAGAAACGGGAATACGGGCGCGGCTTTGCGGATGCGCGGCTCCAACGCCGCGCAGGCGAGAGTGAGGCCGCCGCCCTGTGATCCGCCGGTTGCGCCCACGCGGGCCGGGTCCACTTCGGGAAGATTCATCACCACCCGCGCGAGTTGTGCGCAGTCTAAGAAAATCTGACGGAAGAGAAGCTTTTCGGGTGCGTCATCCAGGCCGCGGATAATATGCCCACGCAGCGTATTTCCCTTTACTCGCCCGGCGTCTTCGGACCGCCCGCCCTGTCCGCGGCAGTCCAGCGCGGCCACCGAAAAGCCCTGGGAGACATAATTCAGCTTGTCGCACCATTCGCCGCTGTGGCCGGAATAGCCGTGGAAAAGGAGCACGGCCGGATGAGGTCCGGGGGCATTCCGCGGCCGGAGATACTTCGCGTGGACACGCGCGCCGCCAACCCCGGTGAAGTAGAGATGAAAGCACTCGCCGTACGATGTTTTGAGAGGATGCGGAATCAGCTCTACTTCCGGGTCTATGGCGCGCATCTCGGCGAGCGCCGAATCCCAGTACTCGTCCACGTCAGCCGGCCGCGGATTGCGGCCGGTATACTCCCGCAGCGCAGAGAGCGGCATATCTATCAGAGGCATCAGAAGTTCCTTAGACGTGACTGGTTCACTACACCATCCTGTTACTCAGCCTCACGCATCGCCCATTGAATACCGCCGAGCAGGTGCTTCTGAAAACGCTCGTCCGTCCAGGTGGGCATGCCATGCCCGAGCGCGGTGTAAAAGACTCGCCCGGCCCCGAACGGATGGCACCACGCCATTGCAAAGTCACGGTCTTCGCGCTGCCCCTGCGCTTTCGCGAGATCCACCGAGCTATTATCGAGGCGCATGAGCACGTGTGTCTTATCACGAGACCAGCTCCTGTGCGTGTAGACTTCGTCGTGGGCCTGGAACTTCTCATCGAGATGCCGGGTGGAGGGGTGATTTCGATCCTCGACGATGATACCCACGTCCTGATGCCAGGGATGCCCGTTAAAATAGCCACCGATCATCTCGCCGTATGGCTCGAACTTATAGAACGTGTCGGTGGCGTTATGGATGCCGATGAAAGCCTTGCCGCCGCGCACAAACTCAATCAGGTTCTTCTTCGCCTCGTCGGAGATCGGCAGCTCACCGGTAGTGCAGAAGGCGATGGCGTCGTACCGGCCCAGGCTATTCCAATCGACCGTTCCCACGTCATCGGTACACGTCGCCTCGAACGCGCCCGTATCAGCGCCGAGTTTTTTCATCACTTCCTGCGAATAGGGGAGAACCTCGTGCCGGTAGCCGGCCGAATGAGTCACGTAAAGCAGCTTCTTCATCTATATCTCCTTTTCATGTACGGTCAGTCCTTATCAGGTGCAGTCCAACAAGATATGAAAAATACTGATTGCAGTGTTGTCGTCCCGAATGTGCACGCTGACCCACTCGTTGGGCACAGAAGACAGGATCTGGATGTGTTGCAGGTTGGACATGACCCGAAGGTTTCCAGCCGACCCCATTACCCGCTTGAGTTCCTGATGCCAATGGGTGGGTGTCGAGTTTTGCATGTAGCCTACCATCGCAGCTGCCGGACAGCCTGCGGCGTACTCACAGCGCAGATAACACTGCATACCGTCATAACCAGTATACTTCGAGATTGGAAAAACAACAGTCTTAAGCCTCTTCGCTTCAAACCAGAATTCTGGCCTTGGCTGCGTAGAATTACAGACGGCTACTATGTCAATCCTTTGGCGGTTCTTACCTGTCCGCTTAGCGCTATGTACCGGCTTCTGTTCTTTGATGTCATAATGCTCCTGGTATTCACGAGGTGTTCCAGGATCGTTCAGCCTGTTTTCAATCGCCTCCGCGATAAAGCACGTAATGTCATCTTCCTGATCATTCGGTCCGATTCTGGAACGGGAATCCTGGTAACCCCAGATGAAAAGCTGATGGGCGCACTTCCGAAACGTAGTATTGAAGAAACTGAGCCAGTCCGGGTGGGGGCTACCTATAATCACTCGGTGCTCCCTCAAGACTCAGCACCTCCGCGATCAGGTCATCCGAGTCCAGGAGCGCCTGCGTCTTGGTCCAGTCGATCAGGCGAGAACTCTTCCAAATCCGGTAAATCCTTCCCTCAAACACCCTCAAACCGCGTTGGATGTAGACCCACTGACTGAACTGATGCCTTAGCATATCCCAAAGTACTTCGTCTCGCTCAGGCGATTCATCCTTGCCCCAATCGACTATGGGCTGGATTGGTTCTGTCGCCCGTGTAATCTCGACGACGCAGACCGTAAACTGGCTCCCCTTCCTAACTGAGATTTTGTGGCTGGTTCCTGCGAAGGCGTCCAGGGAATCTCGCAGGCAACTCGCATATTCAAGAAGATCGGCCGTCTTGGCGGGTTGGACCGCATGCGCCGGGAGCTTGCCTTTATTGCATTTATAGCGAAATTCCCAGAACTCCCTGCAGATCGTCGACACATAATCGGGAATCTCCAAAAGTCGTTCAACCTGATCATCTATCTCGCGCCGCAACAGTTCTACTGTCCCATGCTCGTCCTGCGGTCCCAAGCGAAAAGACGGCTCCTCGAACTCATGGGAGAGCCGGAGGTGCAGCCCGGCCAACGCTTTGACTTGATCGGGGGAAAGGCTCGGCAACGGTAGCCGCCGGCAGTCGGACGGGGAAAGTCTACTGCGATCAACCCCCCATGTGGAGCTATGAAAAAAGAGAAGATACCGAGCTACGCTCGAGTTCAGGTAAAGACAAATCGCTCTCAGTTGCTCCGCGTCCGCATGAGGAGACGCCAGGCCAATCCGACGAGGTGGAATGACGAAGTCGGTGCGGCCATACGCAGCGTATTTGTGACTCCAGAAGATATGTGGCGCCCAGGCGACTTCCATACCCCTTGTCCCCCCATGCAAGCGAACGTGGTGCTCGCTCGCGGGAATTGGTTGGAGGACGGGGTCTTCGTCGGGGACACTCAAGTATAGTTCCTTCTTCATGGCTCTGACGTCTAGACGTTTAACCTGCGCTAGGATGGGCAGGTGTCTCGTACGACGTCGCCTCAGCGATTCAGGATCGACCTGCTCCTTTGCCGGGTTATACCGCTCCCTCAATTGCGCACCCTCGTGAAGGAGCCATCCTCTGGAACCCTCAAAGTCGGCGATTGTCAGAGGAAGAGCCCGTCGAAGCCGTCGGATCGCCAACTGATCACGATGCGTTCCCCACAGAGCCAGTTTCCACGTCAGGGAATCTTCGGGAGCGGATTCCGACGGATCGATTATCCTCACCTCGTCTTCGAATACCGTGATGAACCAGGCGGGCTTCTTAGCCGGAGGTGGATCGGTGGAGCGGTCGAGTGTCTGGTTTATGGCAAACGGCGCAAAATGCACGATCTGCCCGACAGTTCGGTCCGCGCTAGCTCTCGAAAAGATGATACTGGCCGCCGGAGCATTAGCGCCGGGCAGCTGCGCCTGATTCCTGCCTTTCTCAGCACCGTTCCCGGGTCTCGCGAACAGAACATAGGCGAGGTTAGCGAAGTTCGTGATACGGTGGACCGTGTGCTTCGCGAAGAACTCGCGCCTGTATGGGATTGAGAAAGTGTTAAATAGGCTCGTGGCGTGAATGAGTAGTGCCGCGCATCCATCCACCTTCAACGCATCCGTTGCTCTCCAAGTAAATGCCTCGCACACACTGCGGTTGCCGACAGGCCGCTCAACGGAGTTCGTGTTATCACTCATCCACCGCCACGCGTCAATCTGCTTGTTCCTCTTAGCAGTGGTGTTTAACGAGACCCAGGGCGGATTGCCAACCACCCAGTCAAAACTTATGTGTTGATCCCAGATCAACAGGTCATCAGAGAAGAAACTACCTTCGAGTATATTCGAGCCATGAAGGTCCGGGAATCTGAACTGTTCATTCTGATGTAACTCCGGCGGCTCAATGTAGCTGAGCAGCACGAGGATAAGACTGAATTCGGTAATGTAGCATGCCTCTCGTATTGGCTCGACACCGTAGATACTATCGACGAGAATGCGTGCTAACTCTTCCGGCGCCAAGCGCGATTGTCCAGTTCTACGTAGCTCAAACTCGATCAGCCGTCGGTAGGCGAGCACGAGAAAGACACCAGATCCGCATGCAGGATCCAGGATCTTCATTCCGCTTTTTGGAGCGTTCACACTACTAAGTTCAGACAAAAGGTAATCAGCCAGGAACTCGCGGGTATAGACCGCCCCCTGATCCTCTGCCTCACCTTCCGCCCGAAGGAACTGTTCGTAAATCGATGAAAGCAGTTCGACAGGAATACAGGAGAAATCATAAATCTTGAAATCCAGTGCCAGTTGTCCATGGGCCGTATCCCCGCGGAATATCGAGGCCACAGTCGCCGTTATATCATCACGGTCGGGACCAAGTTTAGCGACGTCAAATGGAAATATGCGCCCGTTGAATCTATCCTCGAGGGCCTGCGTCAGCGCCTCAAGGTTTGCGGCGGACGCTCCCGCCCCCATCACATCGTATGCGCTAATCCCACGCGCCTCCAACCACGCGTCGCTAAGGATCCTACGATCGCGTAGGTAATAGAGGTAAATGTACTTTCCAATCAGGGCGTGAACGGTGGCTCGCTCCAAGCCCCAGCGCCGAACTAATACGTCGCTGAGATCGGTCAGGTTACTTAGGAGTCGCCGATCGACGCGTCGCTCCGGGGTTACGTTCGCCGATTGTGAGTGCCAGATTCGCCCAGAGTCTATCTCGCTAGCACGAAAATCCTTGAGGGCACTGGAGATCAGCTCATGATTCGACGTAACGAAGGGATCCTCACCATCCTTCTCCTGATCAAAGTCGAACCCACGATACACGCGGACCTGATGCGGGAGTATCACAATCAAGAATGGCGCGTTACCAAGGTTCCACAGCTTTCGTCGAATGGCCCTCGCTGCATCTAAAGTATCCGCTGTTACTACATGCACCGCAGGGCGAGGTGGAAGGTTGAACTCACCGATCGGACTGGTGCTGAAGGTGTAGGAACCACAGACCACGACGCCATCTGTGTTGGCTGCAACTCGCCAGAGATGTGACGTGGTTCGTTCGCTGTGAGGATCGGTCACCCAATGCTGTGTATCAGAAGGATAGCCAAGCTCGTCAATTATCTCACCAGGACGCATCCTATTCAAACCCCTCGCGATCGCTTCCTAAGACAGCCTGTCCAACCGCGTGAATTGATGGATGAGGTAGATGTGATTGAGATAGGCGTTCGCCCCACGACTGCAATCATGATTCTTGAAGCCTCTTTGCGTCTTCCAAAAATCGGTGAACAGCGGTTTGAGCGGTTTGGGCGGGGCTACGCCGATAATGTGCACAGGGGTATGACTCCCTCAACGGAGCGGCTATCCGCAGCCTACCGCAACGCCCGACCACTCTATAGTTTACCGGTTCGACGCTCGCGACGCCACTTCTGATGCGCGGACAGAGGACGGAGGACGGAGGACGGAGGACGGAGGACCGGGCGTGGGCGGCGGGAAGGCCCGCGTACCTCGCGCCCCGTGCCTGTTTCAGGTGGCGCTCTGAGACGCCTGCCATTCCTCGAAGTCCGGGAATACAGAGTCCGGCAGTGGATTGAGCGCGGCGGCGACGTTCTGTTCAAGCTGGGAAATACTGACACTGCCGATCGGGTTTCCGTGAATCCGGCGTTCGCGCAGGCAGAATTGGAGCGCAAGCTGCAGCATGTTCAGATCGCGGTCACGGCACCAGATACGAATGGCTTCAGCACGATCGGCGAGCGGACCGGCGAGCCACCGGTCGCGGGCGATGACTTCATTGATCGGCGTACCCGTCAGTAGACCACGCATAATGGACCAGCCGTTCAGAACTCCGATGTCGCGCGCCGCGGCGGCCGGAAGAATGTCTTCGGCCGTGCTCTGGCTCAGGAGGTTATAATCCCGGAAGGTCAGCAGCACGTCTACGTCCCCGCGATCGATGGCTGCAAGGTGGAAGGGATGGGGATTCATGCCGAACCCCACGGCGTGAACCAGGCCGCGAGACTTGAGTCGCTGCAGGCCTTCCAGCGTTCCGCCGGGCGCCAGGGTTGGCTCAATCGGAGAAGGGTCATGGATGAAAACGGCGTCGAAATGGTCAATTCGAAGAAGGTGAAGCTGATCCTCAACGTCGGCGATAGCGCGTTCGGATGAAAAGTCCGGGGCGCCTTCACCATAACCGCCCCATTGCGCCGCGCTGTGGCAGCAGACCCGGCCGCTCAGAATGACTTCGTCTCGCCGAACCACCTCCTGTTCGAAGGCAAGCGCCAGCTTTCGCATGGAGTTTCCATAGCAGCGGGCGCAATCAAAGTGATTCACCCCCAGATCCACCGCCCGCCGGATCAACGCCAGCGCATCCTCATCGGAGACTTTGCCGAAGTTATCGCCAAATCCCTGCGTTCCAAACGGAATCATCGGAATCATCAGGCCGGTTTTTCCCCAGCGGCGGCGTGGGCAGCAGCCCGGCGTCAATTCGTTCATTATCCTCTTCTCCCTCAAACTTCTGCGCCGCGTCTGCGGCGAATCGGCCTCTCGTGCGCCGACGCTCCGAAGCATGCGTTTTCTAGCATACCCCCAACTCCGCGCCGTTTACCGCTGAAGCCATCCATTTTCACCTGGTCTGTCATGAAACTTTTTGATGATCGCTTCGCGCTTTCCGGAAGGGATAGGCGCCGCGATCGCAGAATAAAAAATGAAAAGGAATCACATACTCACACACTCACACACTCACATACTCAAATCCTCATACCCGTCCATCCTCCCGAGGTGCTTATGGAACCCCTGCAGCGTCTGAAATGCCAGTGGTGCGAGAGCCTGAACACAACTGACGCCGTTTCTTGCCAATCATGCGGCGGCAGCCTGGGCGTGGCCGCGCTGGTGACTGACTCGGGTTGGCGCGAGGCGCCGCGCCTCCGCGATCGCACCGAAATCCGGTTTCAGGGCAGTGTTTGCCAGGTAGAGGGCGAAGTTGTTCCTGTGGCTGAGATACAGCTCGGCGCCGAGTCTCGCATCTTCTTCGAACACCGGGCGCTTCTCTGGAAGGATATCCTTGTTCGCCTGGACGTGATGCCCCTGGCTGGCGGTGTCAAGCGTATGCTCGCCGGAATGCCGTTCTTCATTACTCTCGCCACAGGGCCCGGACGCCTCGCGTTCTCCCGTGACTCCTCGGGTGAACTGGTGGTCATGCCGCTCCATCCTGGCATGGAGGTTGATGTTCGCGAGCACGCGTTTCTGCTGGCCTCGAGCCACATACAATACTCCTTTGTGCGCATTCAGGGGTTGAGGAATATTCTTCTCGGCGGACAGGGAATGTTCATGGATCGCTTTGTGACCAACACTACCCCCGGGCTGCTCGTGCTGCATGGCTATGGCAACGTCTTTGAGCGGACGCTGGCGCCGGGCGAGACGATGGTGGTTGAACCGGGCGCGTTTCTTTACAAAGACTCCTCGGTTGATATGAAAGCGGAGACATTGCAGCTTACGAGCGGTCTCCTGGGGGGTACGCGCATGAAGCTTGCCCGGCTCACCGGGCCCGGAAGAATAGCCATACAGTCGATGTACCATCATCACGTGACGGAGTGATGGGTGTGGGGGTGTGGGAGTGTGGGGGTGTGGGAGTGTGGGGGTGTGTGAGTGTGTGGGAGAGTGAGTGTGTGGGACGGTGAGTGTGTGGGACGGTGAGAAGCGGTGGAATTGGCTGTACCGGCTCCTCCGTCCTTCGTCCGCGCCCCGCGCCCGCGCTTTTGATTCATCCTTCATCCTTCATCCTTTCAGAGTCATCCGACCCGAGTTGAGGAGCCATCAATGAGCCAGCAAACCGAACCGGGCGCAGTGTCCCGGAGCTATCAGTGCCCGTGGTGTGGCTTCAGCAGCCAGACGGTGGGCGTAAGCTGTCCCTCTTGCGGCGCGGCGTTGGATATCACCGCGGTGAAAACCGACGCCGGCTGGTACGAGCTTCCGCCCATCAAAGATATGGCGAAGCTGCAGTTCGGGCAGTCCTTCTGTCAGATCGAAGGCGCCTATGTGCCGGTGGCCGATATGAGTCTGGATGCCGCGGACCACGTTTATTTCACCCATCACGTGCTGCTCTGGAAAGATGAATCCGTCCGGATTGAAGCGATGCCGCTCAACGGCGCGTGGAAGCGGCTGGCCGCCGGCATGCCACTGGTGATGACACAGGCCTCGGGACCGGGTCATATTGCCTTCTCGCAGGATGATCCGGGCGAGATTATCGCGCTTCCGCTTCATCAGGGGCATAGCATCGACGTGCGCGAGGGCATCTTTCTGGTCGCAACCGGCAATGTGAAATACGACTGGTTCGATACCAGGTTTTGGTACAGTACCGAGGGGGGAGCGCAATATCCCATCGGTCGCTATATGGACCGGTTTACGGCGACGGAGCAGCATGGATTTGTGCTGCTTCATGGCGCCGGGAACAGCTTCGCGCAAAATCTGCAGGACGGGCAGTCGATACTCATCAAGCCTACCGCGCTCCTCTTCAAAGATCCCGCCGTCGAGATGCGCGTGTACATTGAGCACCCTGGCGGTTACAACCGGATCTGGTCAAGGCGCTACGTCTGGCTCAAATTGACCGGTCCGGGCCGGATAGCAATCCAATCCCGGTATCCCCACTGGGAAGATCCGCCGGAGCCGGTTTCACGGGCATCTGCCGGGATGCGCGTTCATGATTGGTAATGGGGGTGGGGCGAAAAAAGGATGAAGGATGAGGGATGAAGGATGAATCAAGAGCCCCCGGACGCAATTACCCCTTTCCCCTTTCGGGAAGCCGCCGGGAGAGAGGGCCGGGAGGCGCGGAACGCGGCATCGGGAAGCTGTGGCGCCGGTGAGCCGTGCCTCTGCCGGCCAATGCCGCGGCGCACGTTCCTGGCGTTGTCGGGCCTCTCGTTGGCAGCGGCGGCGCTCGACGCAATGCCGGTGATGGCGGGGCCGTTCGAGGCGGCGGATTTTGCGCGACTCATTCCACCCATTAAAAAACTGCGGCCGGCGTGGGTCCATTCCCTGTATGCGCCCGGCGAGAGCACGGTTTACAGCAAGAAACGGGGCGAGCTGCGCTACATCGGGATGCCGGTTGGCGGCATCTGCGCGGGGTCCCTCTATCTTGGTGGCGACGGAAAGCTCTGGCTCTGGGACATTTTTAACCAGAATCAGTTAGGGATTCTGCCGCGCAGCGTGCCGTGGAGCGGTTTCGGGCAGGAACGGACGGTGGATGCCGTCGGTGGCGCGTCCTACCTCGCGCCGCACGAACCGCAGTCGCCGCTGGAACAGGGCTTTGCGCTCAAAATCGGTGGCGTCGTTCGCCCGGTGAGCGCCGGCGGATGGGAAGAGGTAACGTTCACCGGCGAATATCCGCTCGGCGTCGTAGATTACTCCGATCCGGCTTCTCCCGTGGCTGTAACGCTCACCGCTTATTCTCCTTTTATTCCACTCAACGCCGACGATTCCAGCCTGCCGGTGACCATCTGTGAGTTCACGGTCAGGAACGTCAGCGACCGGCCCGTGGACGCGGAGATGGCCGGCTGGCTCCAGAACGCCTGCAGTCTCTTTTCCGCGCAGCCGGGGTCCGGTGTCCGGGTCAACTCGGTTCGCAAGACCGCCGGCGTGGACACGGGACGAACGACGGAGGACGGGGGACGGAGGACGGGCTACCGATGGACCAGCGTATTCTCTCGATTCGAGCCAACGCCACCGCCCGAGCCATCTGCAGTCCGCCCCGATCTGGTGGTAGACGACTTTGAGCATCCCACTTATGGCGGCTGGAAGGTGGAGGGAACGGCGTTTGGCGCCGGCCCGGTGGAGAAGACAGCCATTCCCGCCTACCAGGGCGACGTGGGGGGCGAAGGGCTGCGCGTTGTCAATTCTCACGCCTCGGCGCCGGGCGGTTCGGTGCAGGAGAAGGACAGCCGCACGGGCAAGCTCACGAGCCCACCGTTTCAAATACAGCGCCGGTTCCTGACGTTCTATATCGGTGGCGGCTCGAATGTTGAGCAGGTGGGGATGCGCCTGATCGTGGATGGGAAGATCGTTCGCCGGGCGGCGGGGCATGACAGTAACCAGATGCAGCCAGCGGCATTCGACGTGGGGTATCTGGCCGGAAAAACGGCCGTGATCGAGATCTACGATAACGGGACCGGAGGCTGGGGCAATATCGGTGTGGATGACATTGTCCAGACCGACACTTCACATCTCATCCCTCCAATGGAGGAGGAGCGCGATTTCGGCACGATGGCCATCGCGGTCATTGGCGCCGGCGTCAGCAGGGCCGACAGCGCGCCGGATGCGGTGTTTGACGCGCCAGTTACCGGCGAGGCACGGACGAGCGTGGGAGAGCGACTGATCGGGTCCGTGACAAAGAAGATCCGGCTGGCGCCGGGTAAATCACAGACCATCTCTTTCGTGGTCGCCTGGCATTTTTCGAACAGCGGTCTCGACGTGCCCGATGCAAAAACGGGGAATGAATACGCTCGCCGGTTCAAGGACGCCGCGGCCGTGATAGATTATGTCGTTCGGGAGTTTCCGCGCCTTTCGCGAGATACAAAGCTCTGGCATACTACATGGTATGATTCCACGCTGCCGCACTGGTTTCTCGACCGGACGTTCGCCAATACGTCCATACTCGCCACGTCTACGGCGCACCGGTTTGGCACGGGCCGGTTCTGGGGCTGGGAGGGAATCGGCTGCTGCTTTGGCACCTGCACCCACGTCTGGCACTATGCCCAGGCTGTCGGACGCGTCTTCCCGGAATTGGAGCGATATACGCGGGAGCACGTGGACTTTGGCGTCTCGTTCGATGCGAAAACCGGCATGATCGGCTACCGGGGCGAAGGAACCGGCCCCGCGGTGGATGGCCAGGCCGGCCGGATTTTGGGCGCGTATCGAGAGCATCAGATGAGCGCCGACGACGCCTTTTTGCGGCGGATCTGGCCGCGCGTGCGAGAGGCGATGGAGTTCCTCATCCATCATGACAGCAACGGAGATGGTCTGCTGGATGGCGCGCAGGAGAATACGCTGGACGCCGCATGGTATGGCAAGATCGCCTGGCTCAGCTCCCTCTACGCCGCCGCGCTTCGCGCCAGCGAGGAGATGGCGAAGGACGCCGGCGACGAGGCTTTCGCCCGGCTCTGCCATCAGAAGTTTTTGCAGTCGAAGGATGCCATAGAAACGCAGCTCTACACTGGCGAATACTTCATCCAGAAACCGGCCCCGGATCACGAAAAGAGTATAGGCGCCTACCAGACCTGTCATATTGACCAGGTTCATGGGCAGAGCTGGGCCTGGCAGGTGGGTCTTGGCCGGACATTGGACCGGGAGAAGACGCTGAGCGCGCTCCGGGCGCTCTATAAATACAACTTTGCGCCGGATGTCGGCCCATTCCGGGAGAAGAATCCGCCTGGCCGCGCCTACGCGCTGGCCGGCGACGCGGGCCTGATCATGGCGACCAACCCGCGCGACCTGCCGGACGCCTTTGGCGACGCCGCCGCCTGGCAGTACGGCTATTTCAACGAGTGCATGACCGGCTTCGAGCACCAGGCCGCCAGCCACATGATCGCCGAAGGTTTGATAGAAGAGGGGCTGGCCGTCACACGCGCCATTCATGACCGGTATCACGCCAGTCGCCGCAATCCGTTCAACGAGATCGAATGCAGCGATCATTACTCCCGCGCCATGGCGAGCTATGGTTCATTTATTAGCGCGTGCGGCTTCACCTATCACGGGCCCAAAGGCCATCTCGGGTTCGCTCCTCGCCTCAATCCCGATGATTTTCGAGCGGCGTTCACGACCGCTGAGGGATGGGGTACCTTTTCCCAGAAGCGGTCCGGCCGGTCACTCAAAGCGTCGCTGCTGATCCGGCACGGCCGGCTCCGGCTTAACAACCTGGCCCTCACCGGCACGTACCACCATGTCACAGCCCGGATGAACGGCAAAGCCATTCCAGCGTCGGTTGCGATGGAGGAGGAACGTCCTGTGGTGACCCTCGGACAGGGTGTGGTGATGGAGACCGGCGGCCGGCTGGTGGTATCGCTGGGGTAGGGGTTCTCAGGTCACCAGCACCGCCCGCAGTTCCGCGACCGGCATCTTGCGGGCATCTTTGGCGCCGGTCGCGGCCATTCGGGAGTACTCGGCCATGTACTGTGCGGCGTACGCGTAGCGCGGCTCGGCCGTCTCGTTCTTCAGTGACCGGTGATACATCGACCGGTCGAAGATGCACGCGTCTCCCTTCTTCATCATCGGGAGCGGCACGCCATTTTCGGGCGGCACAGCGGCCTCCCGATGCCCGCCGTTGTACAGATCACTGGGACGGGACGGCTGCACGCCCTTGAGATGACTGCGGGGCGCCACCCATAAGATGGCTTTGTCGGGAGTTACATCGCAGAGGGCGATGAAGACGTTCAGCGCATTCCCGAGCACCTGGTTATACTGATTGTCCTGGTGCCAGGGGAGACCATTTCCACCGTGAGCCGGCACGACTGCAAGCA
>DASRZA010000422.1:0-5086 GCA_035686845.1 Armatimonadota bacterium
AGTAGACTTGAGGCGCTTACCCGTCGTGCCAGTATCCGCATCGTAAATGGTTGCCCAGTTGTGTTCGGAGGCATCATCACTCACGGCGAGCTGACCGTTGGAGATGAACGCCATATGCGCAACCTGCGCGCCCATCCTCACGTCGCGTTGCACAGTCCATGTCGCGGTGTTGTAGATACGGAACCCGTCGGTTCGGCACACGGCCAGCCGCCTCCCATCTGGGGAAAAGCAGACCGTGTTTCCTGGAAAGAACAGGTCCTTCGACTCCTTCGACAGCGATCGCTCGACCCGCATCGTCGGCGTGTGGAGGATCTCAACGCCGCCATCGTCGTAGCCAATGGCGATCCGGTCGCCGCCCGGCGACAGCGCCATAGAGTCAACCATTCCCCTTCGAAAGTGGATCGAGCGCCGCAGCCGGCCATTCAAAGGGTCCCGGATAGTCAGAGTACCGTCGACCTCGACCGCCGCCAGTATCGAGCCGTCCGGGGAAAAGGCGATGGCGCGGATTGATTTCGCCGGTTTCTGCGCGGGTAAAGGTGTCCATGATCTCGTATCCCACAACTGCAGTCTCATGCCGTAATCGTCGTTGACCTCCGTGAGAACGGCCAAACGATTGCCGGATGGTGAGAAAACGACATCTTCAACGCGGTCGGGCAGCGGAATCAGCCGGCGGTACACGGGAATCGACGGACCGGCGGGGGTTGGTGGCGCCAGAGAGGCTACCGGCGCCGGCCGAGGTGTCCGGGCGCCGTGCAGGATAAGCGCGAGAAGCAGTATCGCAATCGCTGTCGAAACGGCGGCTCTTATGCATTTTGCGGTGATTGTCATAATTCGATTCTCCGGTTGGTCCAAAAGGTCTCAGATTGCCGTGACCACATGATCAACATTATGGGTCTCGTCGCGACCGCGAAAGCCCGGTTATAGAAATCAATTTATAGGGCGCTTGAGACGTCAGCACAAACGCAAATCGAATGGGATAATCGGGGTCCCGGTACTCAATGACCAGGCGCTTTCCCTGCCGCGGCTTCACGAAAAAGGAAGAGACCTCCATGTCGCCATCTTGACGATGCGAATAGTGGAGATAGTCCCGCTGCAGTCGATCCGGCCTTTTCGCAGCGTTTGCGCGGGCCATCCAGGCGTCGAGGAAACGAAGCTCCGGTTCCTCCTTAACCAGGGCGATTCGTCGGGCGACGCCGCGACGCACCCGATAGATCTCCTTCCGCGGAAAATCAGTACAGGACGCGCAGCTGATCATGGCCTGCGGATAATCCTTGCTCACCATCGTCATTCGGTCGCCGCGGATGACAATTCCGCCCCAGTCAAGGGTGTTCGTGCGCTCGATGTTGGAGAGCAGACGGTACCCACGACCCGACCGCGCCAGAAGGAGAACCCTGAACGAGTTGTCGGAGCCTTCTTCCCGCATCTCGTCGGAGACAATGGCAAGGGAGCCATCCCGGAGGAATACCGGCCGCTGGGACCATCCTTCCGACCACTCAACCAGATTAGGCACGCGGAGCCGGGCGTTCGTCGTCCTGTCGAAGATCGCCGCCCGCGATAACAGATTGTAGGTTACCGCGATCGCGCGGAGGCTGTTATGAGCGGCAATCGCGAAGCTGAGGCCGGGACCCCCGCAAGCTCCTCGATCCGCCACGTCCACGAACGGCTTCATAGCAGCGTTGAGCCGAGCCTCGGTGAGATCGGGATTCTGCCGCAGCTGGCTGTCAACCTCAGCGATCACGATTTCGAGCGCTTCATCGGAGACCGGATCTCCGCGAGCGCCAGCACCGGTATCTCGCAGGAGGTCATCAAGCCGTCGAAACCGCGCCAGGCGAAAGCGTGAGGCTGTCGAGACGCCGCGAGATTGAGGGGCCGCCCGGTTCCGAGCCGCGGCTTCTGCGACTAGATCGACCGTGCGGACGGGGGCGTGAAGCTTCGCCGGCGGGGTCGGATTTGCCTGGCGAGCGACGGCCCCGCGGTGGGGAAACATCGCCACGGCTGCCGCCAGGGCAGCCACGACGGCAAGCATGCTGATATTCGCAACGCCAGTATTACGTCGCATCACCTGTACTCCAGAGCGCCCGAATGGGTCCCGGCGCCGACGCCAGGCCGGGCGTAATTCCTCATTCAGCGGATTTGTTGGCATTCCTGCTCGCGGATTCACGCTGAAACCGAACGCGCATGGGATCTAATGCAGCGCGTTCGAGAGGGCCGGTTAAATGGAATGCTGCCCTCCATCACGGCGTTCAGCGCGTGCTGCCGCACGGTCAAAATGGCGTTCGGGAAAGGGGCTCTCGATATTCAAATCGCGATCAAACGATGCCTAATATCCTCGTCCACGGCGTTAGAAGCTCGGCCGTCCCTTCAGTTGGCGCATTACCAGGGCTGAAGCCCTTCGCTGTATTCGGTCGTCCCTTCGGGACTTCAGGCAGGCAATGCGGCGCCCGTCCCAATCCGGCGGCCGGGTGGAGGGTCTCGCGTAAATCGCACAAAGGATTGTGCTCCTACAGGGATGCCGCAGCGATTGTAGGCGCCGAATCCCTTCGGCGATTTGCGCGGGGTGATGACCCGGTCGGTGGTAGGCGCCGAATCCCTTCGGCGAAAGACGCGGCAGCGACAACCTCGCCGGCGGTAACCCGCTCCCGGCCTCGATTTGGTGGCGCAGGCGTCCCTGCCTGTGCTCGGCCGGGGGGCAATATGCTCCCCCGTTATTGGGGACCAAGGACCACCGGCCAGGCACTCCCCCGTTATCGGGGGCCGGGGGGCTGCCGCGAGACTGTCAGGCAGGCACTCCCCCGCTAATGAGGGCTGCCCGCCCGTGACAAACCATTTCCCTCTCACAAACCGCGAGCAATTACCGGTTCAGAGAATGGGCCGGTGATTCTTACCGTGGAACCGGACACACGACCGGCGCATGATCCGTTGTTCCTTCACCGTCAATACGAACTGTGAGCGAACTCTGTCCCGGGCTTGAAGCGTTGGGTCGAAGAGCGTTCATGCCGATCTTGAGAGTTCCCCCGTCGTCAAATTCATCCCCATCTACGTGGCGAGACGCGCCAAGTTCCACGTAGGGATCGCCGCCCACGCGCCCAACAAGCGCGCCATAGCGCGCGGACTGAGTGAGCGAATCACGAGTCGCCGCGCTGGAAACCGATCTGCCGCCAATCAAGCCCCGTGCGCTGACGGTCTCGCCCCGTGGAGTCATCCAGTCGCCGGTGGCGACGATGTCCAGGTGCGCGCACCCGCACATATCCACGCCGGTATCGATCCAGTGGTTCGCCGGGACGTTGATCACCAGGTGGATCTGGTCCGAGTCGATATCGGATCCGGTCGGATTTGCGCTCATGATCGGCACGGTGGTGACCGGCGCCTCAACGGCCGCGGGATGGTTTCGATCCATCAACAGCCACGGAACAACAGCGAGGATCGAGATGGCAAAAAGCAGGGGGATTAGCCGGATTCCCTTTGGATCGCCCGGCCGATCTGGGCCAATGGACGCCGGGCGGCCCGGCCCTTTGATCAGAGTAGGTGCGCCGGAAAGGGTATCTGGAGGGCCGAATTTGCAGTGCGGGCATTGCTCATCGTCAGCGTGTTCTCGGCGGCAGTTTTTGCAAAACATGGTGTCAACTCCTCGTCAGGCTATCGATTGCAGTGTTCCATTCCGTTGCTGAGGAACGATCTGTTGGCCGGCGCCCCAACTAACATTCGAGGGCGCTGATGACCGCCATGTATATTCCAGAAGACCGATCATTCTAAACAAGCAGGGACTCTCTGATTTCCAGGAAGATCGCCTGGTGATCCGGACTACCTCAACCTGGTTGCAGCTGAAGCGACCGGCGCCTGTGGGACCGAGAGGATAATTCTCTGCGGTCCGCTCTGTTGACTGCGAAAATTCACGGACGAATCGGAGCCGGCGACAAAATCCTTATCTGAGTACGAAATATCACCGGTCGAGGGATCGGTAATCTGCGCTTCGACGCGATAGGTATCGCCGGTGACAAGCTGAAGCGGTATATCAATCGTGCTCTGTCCGTTGTAATCCTGCGTGAATATCGAGTTGAACTGGTTCCCATCCTGCTGGAAAACCGTAACTCGGCTGACGTCCTGAGCCTGGGTGAGTGAGATTGTAACGTCGGTGAGGCCGCCGTTGTTATTCGAATTATCCGAGGAGCCGCACCCGCTTAAAGCGAAAATCGCGATCAGCGGCAGCGCTAACAGCAATGGTATGAATCGACGCGTTGTCATAGTCTTCTCCAGAGTCATACAATAGGCCCGGCGCCGCGCGTGAGGTTCAGGCGCGGTTGGGACAAACAGACAGGACCAATTCTACCCGGTCCATCATCGGCCTGAACCGGAGTCGGGCCCGCATGAGGTGTCTGCATTACTATGACCCCGCGGCGGGAGACAGGTTTCGCGCCCTCAGATCCACCGTCTCGCGGAGCATGGAGGCGCGGGAGAACGCGCCTCGCTTTACGGCTCCGCATGGATCACGTTCCGGCGCTTTGAGTTACGCCGCTTCGTCCACGTCGAGCAGCACAATTGGCGGGGCCACGCGGCTGGCTTCAATCACTTTCTGCTCAATTTCCATGCAGGTCTCGGGATGGTCTTCGAAGAACTGCTTCGCATTCTCGCGTCCCTGGCCCAGCCGCAAATCCCCATAGCTGAACCACGCCCCCGTCTTCGTTACGATATCCGACGCCAGCCCCGCGTCCAGAATGCTCCCTGTCCGGCTGATCCCTTTGCCGTACATAATGTCGAACTCAACCTGCCGGAACGGTGGAGCCACCTTGTTCTTCGCTATCTTCGCTCGCGTCCGGTTCCCCACCACTTCCGTTCCGTTCTTGAGCGACTCCACCCGGCGTACTTCCATCCGCACGCTCGCCCAGAATTTGAGCGCCCGTCCGCCCGGTGTCACCTCTGGACTGCCATACATCACGCCAATCTTTTCACGGATCTGGTTGATAAAGATCGCCACCGCCTGCGACTTCCCTAAACTCCCCGCCACCTTCCGCATCGCCTGGCTCATCAGCCGGGCCTGCAGTCCCACGTGGCTGTCACCCATCTCTCCTTCAAGCTCAGCCTTGGGCAC
>DASRZA010000423.1:0-4056 GCA_035686845.1 Armatimonadota bacterium
CGATGAACCCTCGCTCGCTCAACTTTTGAAGGCGATCATCCCGTCTCTGCGGCGCCCGTTGATTCTGGACGCCGCCGCGTTCAGCGTCATTCACGACGATGTCCGGGCGCTCCACGATTTGAGTTCGGGGGCGCTTATTACTCCGCACGCGGGAGAGATGGCGCACATTCGGGGATGCGTCCGGGATCAGGTGACCCGTGATTGCGCGGCCGCGGCGCAGGCGGGGGCGGATGAGCTTCGTGCCGTCGTGGTTTTGAAAGGTCACGAGACGGTCATCACGGCGCCCGGCGAGCGGATTTACGTAAACCGGGCCGGCAACCTGGGGTTGGCGACCGCCGGGTCGGGAGATTCACTGGCGGGCATTATCGCTGGATTGGCGGCTCGCGGCGCCGGGCTGCTGCAGGCGGCGATCTGGGGTGTCTATCTCCACGCGTGCGCGGGCGACCGGCTGGCGCAGAGGGTAGGGGGTATCGGTTTTCTCGCCCGTGAAATTGCTGGCGAAGTTCCGGCTCTTATAGCCGAGATTGAGGGGGGACGCTCCGCCCGTCACCCGGGGTCATAGCGCTACGGTCAGAGGCGCGGAGGCGTGCGCCACAAGGACGAAGGACGGAGGACGGAGGAAAACCCACCGCGGAGTCGCGGAGATCCGCAGAGGCAAGCTGAACAGATAAGAGCAGCGCGCTGAAGTTACAGGCCCCTCTTCCCGTTTCGGGGAGAGGCTGGGAGAGAGGTCCGCGGTGTGAGGCGCGGGGCGGAGGGCGGAGGATCGAGCTGCGACACAGGCGCGGAGACCCGCGCTTATAAGCCGCAACTCCAGTGGCGCGGGCGTCCCTGCCCGTGTGCCGCGCTAACCCACAGGCGCGACGCGCCGTACTCCCGCGCGAGGTCGGTGTCGATATTTTCGTTATCTTCACCGGTGGGGTATCCAAGGTCTTCTGATCCAAGCGCAGCGCGCAGCCGTTCCTCTTGTTCGAGTATTTCCTCAGGCGTCGATTCGGTACGCACGGGAGGCGCCACGCGGATGATCAATTCCGCGGCGATTTCCTCTGCGCGGCGCCCGCGTGACTTCGCAATCTGCTGGCAGGCGCGCTGCTCCAGCGGACAAAAAGGCCCGAGTGAGAAGCGGGCGGATTCTGCCGAATGAGCTCGGAAATCTTGTCGGAAAGCCACACGTCGGCGCCGCGGCCGTTCTGCTCCGCAGTATTGCATAGAGCCTCGTAGATCTCGTCATCCAATATTAAGCTGAGGGATTTGCTCACGACACTCAACTCTGCTAAATACTTCCAAGTTATATACCGCAATCTTAGCAAGGATATCGGTTCCTGGCAAATCGCTGCCCAGTCGCGACATTTCCGGCACGGGGATATAAAATACCCGGCATTGGGGCCTGCGGCCGAGCGTCCTCACGGGCGCGAGCGGCTTATCGACCGGGCATGTAAAATACCCGGCATTGGGGCCTGCGGCCAGGCGTCCTCACGGACGCGAGTTCATGGCGGCTGTTTCGACCGGCGGTCGATAAGCCGAAGGTTCTGCTACCGGCGCATTTATATCACCGGCAGGATCCAGTGGCGCGGGCGTCTCGGACCGTGACGAGGCCGCAATCGATCACGGCGCTGCGGGATGTTGCGTGTGAAGAATGGTAATGAGACGATTCAGAAGTTCGAGGCTGGACTGAGCGGGGTGGCCGAGCCGGGCCTTTCGCGGCGAAAAATCGAAGACGACGCCGTCCCATCCGGCCCCGCCCGGTCCCGCCGGGGGCTGTCCTGAGAGTCTGGTCGAGAGAGGACCAGGATAGTCCAGCTCAGTCGCGCCGACCTGGTAGAATGTGATGCGCGAATCTTTTCGGGCGGCGCCGGCCGTAGCGACCAGACTTCCAGCCCCCATGTAGCTCCGCGCGGGCGGAGGACGCCTCGGGTCGTCCCACGACCCATATTGCGGCGTATACTCACCCGCCGAAACGATGATGGGCAGCCCCGCGAACGGGACAGGGGTGTTCGCCGCCGCCGTTTGCTGTGCGGTCGCGTAGAGTCGCTGAAGGAGACTGAACGCAGTGTCGGTGCGAAGTTTGTACCACGCGCTCATCAGAGTCTGAAAGCGCTTGAGGTCGGGGTGGAAGAAGGGAAGGGAGAGATTCATCTCGCCAAACGGGTCAGGTCCGATGTCAATGGGATCAACGTGCGCCTGCCGCAAAAAGCGGAGTCGGGCTTCCGTGGTATACCCGTAGTCCGGGTTACCGGGCCTGGGGAACGGGATAGGGTCATCGTAACGGACTGTTCCATCACCATAAATCGTCTCCGGTGGCGCATAACCGGGGACGGTCGTTTCTCGCCAGACAGTCCCGGATACTCCAGGCTGAATCACATCCTTCAGCAGCGATAGAAGCGACGCTCCTACGCGCGGAGCAAACGGGCTGACTATGTCCTGCCGAGGGTAGGGACCTGACGTCGAAGCAGGATGTGAGCGTTCGAAGTCCAGGTTCAATTGCCTCATGAACTGCGCCGACGTCTCGCCCGAAAGAGTGTAATCCAGGGCATCAGGGGGCGCCGCTTGCCCCCAGGAAAACAGCTCCAGCACTGGCAGCACACGAATTCTGGCAGGCCCCGCCTTCGCGAGCGCCTCCGTTACTAACGCGCGAGCATCGGGCGATGGGGGATCGCTCTTGCCGGAGGATGCAGGATCGCCGGGGTCGGGGACAACAAGCCAGAGCTCGTTCAAGTCAGCATCCGGCATCGCGGCGATGACGGAGTCAAGCTCCTGCAGCGTCCGCGGCCGGACCATCGCCGCGCGCCGCCGGTACCGATTGAGAACGTCCGAAAATGGAGGCGCCGCTGCCCCATTGGCGGACGGTGAATGCACGACCACTCCCGAATTCGACATAAAAAGGTTATTGACATTCAGGTCGTCACCCATATCAACGGCGCCGTTCAGGCCCGGTACCTGGAGTTGAAGGGAGGGCAGCGAAGAAAGAAGAATCTTGCCATCCAGCGACACCTGCGGTTCCTGGTTCGGGTGCTGCGCGAAGTTGGGATTCTTCTCATTTGCACGCTGCTCCGCCTGCAAACTATCGAACATACCCTGGGCAGCGCGCTGCTGTTCCGGAGTCAGCTCCTCAAAGTTCAGGTAAATCGTCACGCCGGTGTTCGTCATCCCGCGGACAGTAGAAGCCTTCTTCAACTCTGCCGGTGTTATAGTCAGCGAGTCGGAACTGAGCGGCAGATCGGCCAACGGATGGGCAAGGGCCAACGCAGTGTTCGGTCCAACTAATGCCCCGCGCTGATCGCTGACCGATTGCTTGAACTGTTCCAGAATCATTTCCCGCGTGGCGATGCCCGCCCGATCATCGGTCAGGACAAACGCGGGACCGACGTTCCGGAACGTTCCCGTGACGCAAAACGCCAGCGCCGGGAGGAGATCCGCGGGGGACGCGCGATCGGCGCCGACGAAGGTCAGGAACAGGCTTTCGAGACGAGCGTCCGCGTAAAGCTCGGTCCGCGTCTGATGGGAAATCCGGGCGACGAGATCGCCGACCGTCTTCAACCCTTTGAGCGAGATCGGCGCCCGAAAAAGAGCAGCGTTGTAATCCAGATCAGAGGGCTTCGGGGAATTGGGGACTTCAGCCCGGAAAGGAACGCCAGCAGAGACGCTCCCGGCGCCCGGGGGGCGGCTCGAGGGGGCGAGGTACTCCTTTGGCGCCCCGGCCGGCGGGGGAGTAGGCATACCAATGTGGCCGTCGTTACCCATTGTGGGCAGCATCATCTGGACCTGCTGCGAGAGCCGAAGCCGGGACTGCAAGAGCTGGCCGCCTGTCAGGGTCTGGGGCTTCTGTGGAATCTGTGGAAGCGGGATCGATTCCTCCGGGGGACGCGGAAATACCAGGAGCGAGCCGCCCGGAAATAAAGCTTTGAACATCGACTGCTGCTTCTCGTCCAGGTCCGCGATTCCCAGTCCCTGAGCGCCGGTCAGTTTCTGCCACTGCCCATCATTCAGGCTAAGCGCCAGCATCTTGAACACATCTGACGGCGGCATATCCTGGTAGATGTCCGGCGCTTCAGGATG
>DASRZA010000424.1:0-9347 GCA_035686845.1 Armatimonadota bacterium
ACTCTCCTGTAATTCAGTGTAGACGGTGACGGCGGTCCGTGTCCTCCGGTGCTCCATCCCCTTTTTGCGGCCGGATCAGGTAAACTAATGGTTATACTGATGGATTTGAATGGTGACGGCGATGAACCGGCCGGGTGATGCAAAAGAGGAGCAATGGGGGAGAGTACTGGAGCGCTGGTTGTAAAGCCGTCAATCGGACCTTTGAAAGGGATGCGGATGCGTGAACCGTTCAGCGGATTATCCCATCTGAGCGGCGCCGCCCTTTCATTGATCGGTTTGATCATCCTGCTGACGATGGCGCGGGGAGATGCCTGGCGGATTACCAGTTTCGCTATTTATGGCGCCAGTCTTCTGATCCTTTACTCCGCCAGCGCGGTCTATCATCTTGTAAATGTTGAGCCGGATATTCTGGAATGGCTGCGGAAATCGGACCACGCCGGAATCTTTATCCTGATAGCGGGAACTTATACACCGGTCTGCCTTGTGCCTTTGCATGGCGCCTGGGGATGGAGCCTGCTCGGTGTGGTCTGGGCTATTGCCGTGGCGGGAGTTTTGCTGGAAATCTTCTGGCGAGCGATGCCCGACTGGGTCGATCTTACGCTCTATTTATTGATGGGCTGGCTGGCGCTGATCGCCATTGGGCCTATTGCGCATGCCGTCAGCGGCGCCGCTCTCCACTGGCTCATTGCCGGCGGGGTATTGTACACCGTTGGCGCTGCTGTATACGCCAGCCGCCGGCCCAGGCTCTGGCCTGGCGTTTTTGGCAGCCACGATCTCTGGCATCTTTTCGTTTTGGGTGGAAGCGCCGCACATTTTATGATGATTCTAACGTTCAGCGTCCCCCCGGCGCGGTGAGTGAGACGAAGGTTGAAACTGTGGGCGCCGACGAATGAGGCGCCTCGCAGCCGGCGCCCGGTACGCGCGCTTTAAGGAAGTGAACCATGCTTTGTGATGGTGGATTGGCGGGTCTCTGGTGGTGTGCGCTATGCGGCTCTGCGCCGCTGCTTATCGCTGTTTGGAACGGCGAGTCGGAGTTGGGGCTTGCCGCGTTCATCGGCGCCGCCAGTATCGGCGCGGTCGGAGGAATTCTGACCGCCGTGTTCATGTCTCTCTTTTTCTCGTCCATCCTCCTCTACGACCATAAAGACCGCGCCAGGCGGCGGCAGGAACGATCATCCTGCTGGATCTCCGATCGGCCTACGCGAGTCAAGCTTGATCCCGTCGCTTCGCCGAACGTCAATGTGTTATCAGAGTGAAGTTTTCGTCCCTCAATTGACAGCCCAACCGGTCCGTGTTAGAATGGCAGCGGGGCTTACCGGGGATTCCCGGTTTGTCATGCGGGCATGGTGTCAGCGGTTAGCACGTTAGCCTTCCAAGCTGAAGGGGCGGGTTCGAGTCCCGCTGCCCGCTCCATTTTGGTACGCCCCCGTAGCTCAGGGGATAGAGCAACCGCCTTCGACGGGAGCCTTCGCGAGGAATCGAACTCGCGAAGTGGATGGCACTGTATGCTGGGACGCCTAAGTCTCGCCGAAGTTTGACGAGATATGGTTATCAGCAGGAAATCCGGTGGGCCTGGCGATTTACGGTCGCCGGCGCGCCGGCGATCCTCAGAGACTATACGTGCCACACCTGCGATGGTGAAGAGATAGTCCAGACCTCAACGTTCATCGGAATCTTAGATTCCCAAACCGGGCGGCCCGGGAAACCGGGTGGGGCAAGCTAAGCGGTGGGTCACAGGTCCGAATCCTGTCGGGGGTATTTACGTTGAGGCGGCTGCTTCGGGGCCGCCTCTTTTTTTTTTGGACCCTCTTGCTCCTCGCCCCTCACTTCGCGGCGCCCCGGCGCCCGCACGCAATTTTCAGCCGTGCTCCTACGCGCGTGCGCTTATGAGATCCGAACTTGATTCTCGTGTGCCCGATCCGCCTCCATTCGATAGAATGGATCGGAAGGAGCATATCGATGAAAGATCCTCGTATTACCAGGCTCGCCAATCTTTTGGCGCATCATTCAACCGAGCTCGAAGCTGGCGATCGGGTTCTCATTGAGGCCACCGACGTGCCTTCGGAGATCGTCACGGAGCTGATCCGCGCCGCAACCGCCGCCGGGGCTGTGCCACTGGTCTCGATCAAACAGAATAGTGTTTTGCGAGAACTATACCGGAACGCCACCAGCGAGCAGATGCAGTTGATCGGCGAAATCGAGAAGTTCCAGATGGAGAAGGTTCAGGCCTACATCGGTCTTCGAGGCGCTACCAACAGCTCGGAGCTTTCGGATGTGCCGGGCGATCAGATGAAGCTTTATCAAAAGTACTGGTGGCAGCCGGTACACACTGAGCTGCGCGTCAATAAAACGCGCTGGGTGGTGCTTCGCTGGCCGACGCCTTCGATGGCGCAGCAGGCTGAAATGAGCACGTCGGCCTTTGAGGACTTCTACTTTTCGGTCTGCACAATGGATTATACGGCGATGGAGAAGGCGTGTGAGCCGTTGGTGGAGTGGATGACTCGCGCCGACCGTGTCCATATCACCGGGCCGGGCACCGACCTCTCGTTCTCCATCAAAGACATACCGGTCATTCCCTGCTTTGGCAAGCGGAACATTCCCGACGGCGAGTGCTTTACGGCGCCCGTTCGGGATTCCGTCGAAGGCGTGATTGCCTTCAATACGCCGACACCCTACCGTGATTTCGGCATGACCTTCGAGCACCTAAAGTTTACGCTCAAGGCCGGGAAGATTGTGGAAGCCACGGGATCCGACACACCTCGAATCAATGAAGTCTTGGACGCGGATGAAGGCGCTCGCTACATCGGAGAATGGTCGCTCGGATTCAATCCGTTCATCTTGCAGCCGATGAAGGACACGCTGTTCGATGAGAAGATTGCCGGCAGTTTCCACTTCACGCCGGGAAACGCGTACGACATCGCCGACAATGGCAACCGGAGCCAGATCCACTGGGATATCGTGATGGTGCAGCGTCCGGAGTGGGGCGGCGGCGAGATCTGGTTTGATGACACGTTGATCCGGAAGGACGGACTCTTCGTTCCTGCGGCGCTGAAGGGCCTCAACCCCGACGCGCTCCGGCAATAAAGTGTTAAGTATTGGGTGATAAGTATTGGGCGTTGGGAATCAGGGGTTAGGCAGAGGTTACCGGTGGGGTCGTGGTAGGGATGGCCCGCCGCCGCGTACCAGGGCGCCGGGCATGCCCCTCGTATGTGTCAGGTATTGGATCCTGGGTTTTAGGGGCCGAGCGGATGAGACCGGCCCCGTGCGCCGACACGCTGGGTCGCTGCCCCATTCCGGGTGGCACGGGTTGAATTCATCATTGCTCTCTCCCCGCAGGGAAAATGACAAACAGGCTTGCTCGGGACCGCATGACTTGCTGTATCGGATGGATAAGACCGGGTTGCACCTATGACCTAACACCCAAGACCTAATACCCAAGAAGGGGGAATGGGAAAAATGGACGAACGGATGGAGATGTTGCGGGATGAATTCAAGGCGCGCTATGGAGATGGCGATCTCCGCTTTTTTCGCGCCCCGGGCCGGGTGAACCTGCTGGGCGAGCATACCGATTATAACGATGGTTGGGTGCTTCCCATTGCCATCAATCGCGACATCTCCATTGCGTCGCGGGCGCGCGACGATCGTGTGGTACGTCTCTACTCGCTTGACTTCCAGGAGGAGACGGAATTCTCACTGGACGACATCGCGCCGTCGACGACAAGGAAATGGAGCAACTACGTTCGAGGTATCGCCCTTGAATTGGAGAAGCGGAAGATCCGACTGAAGGGGATGGACGCGGTCTTGCAGGGTAATGTCCCGATCGCCTCGGGTTTGAGCTCGTCAGCGGCCATGGAAATCGGCTTTGCTCTCGCTTTTCAGGGCCTGAACGGGTTTGACATGGCGCCGGTCGAGATGGCGCTGCTCGCTCAGAAGACAGAGCATGAGTTTATTGGCGTCATGTCCGGAATTATGGATCAGTTCATCTCGCGGATGGGGCAGAAAGACCACGCCCTGTTGATCGACTGCCGCAGTCTCGAATCGCGGGCAATTCCATTGAGCGGGGCGCTCGGGGCCGGCCGTGGATCGAACAGGGATCTGGTTTTCGTCGTAGGCGACACACGCGTACGCCGGGCACTCGCGGATTCCGAATACAACATCCGGCGGCGGCAGTGCGAAGAGGCGGTCCGGCTTCTCGAGCCGGCGCTGCCCGGTATTAAAGCGCTTCGCGATGTCTCGCTTGAGCAGCTTCAGGCGCATGAGCAATTGCTGCCCGAGGAGGTGCGTAAGCGTGCCCGGCACGTGGTCACAGAAGATGAGCGAGTGCTTCAGGGGGTGGCGGCGCTCGAAGGCGGCGACATGGCAGCCTTCGGACGCTGTATGAATGGCTCCCATGACAGCCTTCGGGATGACTACGAAGTCAGTTCTGCCGAACTGGATACCATCGTCAAAGCCGCCCGGTCTGTCCCCGGAGTTCTGGGAAGCCGGATGACCGGCGCTGGCTTCGGCGGTTGTACCGTCTCGCTGGTAGAAAAAACCGCTGTGGAAAAACTCACCCAGGTTGTTAAGGGTCGTTACCAGGCCGCGTTCCACAAGGAGCCCTCCCTCTACGTCTGCACCGCCGAAAATGGAGCGCATGAGGTGAAGTGACAGGACCTCCTGGCTGCGGAAGAAACTGCAGCGAATCCAGCAGTCGGCCGCCACCCACCGGCTCATATACCCGGAATCGCCCGGTCGGGGCGTTACCTCGCCGGTATCAGACTGAACCGAGCGCGGGAGCCTGCTCCCACCCCTTGCATCATAAATGTAAGAATCACCCGACGTCGGTTCCAATCATTCGGCGCCAGACCGTGGACGTCTATATCGAACAGCCGACCGTTCATCATTTCGGGGATGGATCGAGAGTGCGCAGCAGCAGGTCCACCGGCGCCCCAGTAGAACTTCCCGGTGCGATGGGGTGAGTAGATTGCGCCTCCGTACAACATGACACTCCTGGAATAGTGTCCCCGGTTGTTCGCATAATCGATCCTTATTCCAAAAACGGAGTTCGCATCCAATTGCCGGAAAGGGCCTTCTTGACGGACCTGCGCCAGTATTGGCTTCACCGGATTGTCGATTACCACTCCTATCTGCGCCTGCCCCCGATCCCGGCTGCCGATTCCCAAACGTGCGATCGAAGTCCGAGGATCGAAGTCCGCATAGGAGTCGCCGGTCCGATCCGGAAAAGCGTAGAGGCTTCGGACATAAGTTCCTATCCGACTCGGCCGCAGCAGTGAGGCGCCGCTCCCATCAATGCACCGGAGAAACAGCACGCTCTGCGCTGGAAGAGACCCGGTCCATGAAGCGGCATATCCCACGACCGGCTCTGCACTCAGCTCGACCAGTTCCTCGGAGTTCGGGTTATCCAGATAACTGGCGTGACTCCGGTCGATACGATATAACTCCAGGGTCCCGGCAGCGAACGGGATGTGATGCAGTTCCACGGCCACGTCGCTATCGTGATCATTCTCATTCCAGAGCGCCACGCCGGCCTGATGATCATCCGCGGCCGCCATAACGCCAACACCGCCAACGCCGTCGGGGATTACCGGACACCGATCCACCGGCAGCATCGTCGCATAGATACGGAGCGCGTTGAACAGAGCCTTTTTCTTAAAGTGAAACGTGAGAAAGCCCAGATCATCATCCACCCACTGCGCCCAGTAAACCTTTGGAGTGTCGGTCTCCTGGAGCAGCCCGTTGACATCCCGGAAGAATCGGGCGGCCGCGGGATAACGACTGTTGGGGCCATCGGCGGTAAAGCTCTCGTATGAAGCGTATTCGGTTAAGAAAATTGGCAACGTATCGTGCAGATCTTCATTGGGGCTGGAATGGATCGTCTGGCGCATCAGGCCGAGCTGAACCGGGAAGTTTGCGTAGCTGTGGATCGATGCAAAATCCACCGGCGCCCCGGAATCCAGAAGCGCCTTGAAGTACTCTGTCTGCCATGCAATGGCGGGACCGCCAACCAGGCTGTCGCTATCTCCGCGCTTAATTCCGGCGGCGGCGTGGTGGTATAGCGATCCATAGTCGGCCGGGCCGCCCATAAAAAACACTTTCACCGGTGGGTTTCCAAGAGAGAGATCCGGCTCGTTCCATACTTCGTAGAATGGCGCCGATACGCCGTCGTTGTCGCGAAGATGCTCCGCGTAGGCGCGGGTGATCGCCTGCCACTCATCCAGGTTATTCGGCAGGTCCTTCCACGCTTCCCATACCGCTCGCGATTTAAGCGGATTGGGACAGTAACCCATCACGAGCATCGGTGTGATGTCATTTTTCTTCAGCGCCGCTGAGAGTCGATCCACCATCGCAAAAACCGGATGCGGCTTCGCCTGGGCAAAATCCAACGCATCAGGCTTACCCCAGGCGAGTTCGTAGCGCACATCGTGGACGCCGACCTCGGATAAGAGCTGCACGGCGCGCTCCAGATCATCCAGGCTGAGGAATGGAGTCTGGTACATACCGAACTTATCCTTAACGAGCGGGTGATCCCGCCAGTGTGAACAATCGACCTCAAAGCGGAGGGGTGAGGCGGCAGGTCCAGCGGTGGTCTTCAAAACACTCCTCGCAGCGGCAGGGCGTTAGCCAACCGATCTCCAAAACCATTATTGTTCCTTGCCGGTACCGTAGGAGCCGGCAGGTTAGAGACTATTCAGAGTTCTTCGCGGAGCTTTCCCAGCGCGTCGAGCGTCTAAACGATCAGCAGGCGCGGCCGAGCGTAGAGTAGACCGCGCGGCCGTTTCAGTACCGGCCCGAGTGGGTATGCTTCTTCATCCCCACTTTGGGCGTAGCGCTTCCTGCATCGGAGTAATGGATGCGTCCCTCTGCAGCCAGTTTCGTCATTATCGCGGCCGGAATCGCCATGCTTCCGACCGCGGTTCGTCATGAACCGATTGCCGTTGCCGGCGAGGCCGCCTGTACAAGGGCGGCGCCGGCGTCCGCGCCCTCGGGCGCCGCGAAACGTCCGCCGGCTATCACTGCTTCGCCGGCGCCCGTTCCGGACACGCGCGTGACGCCCCCAGCCGCCGATTTTTCTTCCGACGAGCGAGTGAGCGGCGTCGCGCATTCGAATGGTAGAGCGCCCGCAAACACCACCGGGCGTTCTAACTTATCGGGCGTTACCGGGCAGAGCAGGGCTACGGCGCCGACCATCCCGGCGATTCCATCGGCGTTCGACGCGAACGGGGCCGGGACCACGGTGAGCCGGGTCGTGACCCATGTCTCGACTGTCTATACCAGGAGCCTGCCGGCCGGATTCATTCGAACCGTTCGTAAGACAGAGACGACCCATGAGGGCAGTGAAACCATTACCACCGTTATCATCACCCACTATCGGAGGCCGTATGAGCCACTGCCGCCTTCGTCGATCGAGATTCCATTCATCAGTCTACGGGAGCGTCTGCTTGAAGGCGTCAGCCAGTCCGTAATGGCACGTGCGCCGGGACACATTCCCGGCACCGCTCTTCCGGGCGCCATCGGCAATTGCGCTATCGCCGCGCACAGTAATGTGCCCGGCTGCGCTTACTTTCGATCGCTGAACCGCCTTCGACCCGGAGACGCAATCTTTTTGTATCGCGGCGGCAAACAGTACCGCTATACTGTGACCAATCTACACGTCGTTTCGCCGCGAAACGTGAGCGACCTGCTTCCCACCAATTACCGGCGGCTCACACTGATAACCTGTTGGCTGCCCAACACGCAAAAGCGGCTCATCGTCGAGGCGGACGCGCCAGGCGGAGCGATGGATAGCGGAAGTGAACAGGTCATCGCGTCCCGGCGGACCCTCCCGGTCGCCGGCCGAACCAAACCCCGACATCCGCGTCATTCCCGGCGCCGGTGAGAGAATGAGGTGGGCGAAATCGCGTGGCGTGGCGCACTTTTGGGTCGCTGTCAGGCCGCGGAAAGTGGGTTTGATGCCGAAAGACAAGCTGCCGCCGAAATTGCAGGAGTGGGTTGTTGCCCGGAAGCGTTTCGGGCTTTCCGACGCGCACGTCTACATGGCACGTGAACTGGGTCTTAACCCTGCCAAACTGGGCAAGATCGCGAATCACCGGCAGGAACCGTGGAAGGCGCCGCTGCCGGAGTTCATCGAGCATCTTTACAAAAAGAGATTTGGAAGGTCTCGCCCGGAGGTGGTCCTGACGGTGGAACAGTTGGCCGCAAAGATGGACGAGAAGAAGGCGGCGCGGCGGGCGCGGCGGGAGATAGATCCGCCCACAGAGTGACCGCTGCAGCGCCGGCATTTTAACCTTTTAGGCGCGCGCCTCGCCTCCGCGCCCCGTACCTCCGTCCTCCGTCCGCGCTCTTCAATCGTCTTCGTACAGAGAATCGCCGCGGTGGAGGCGCTGCGCGATAACGTAAGATTGAAGGAATGACCGGGTGGTGGGGGCGTGAGCGGCCAGGTACCGGGCGACGGCGATCAGGATGACGCGGGCCTGCGGCGTGCCTTCCCATTCTCGGAACTGGCGTACGCCGGCTTCGAGAACCTGGAAGGTGTGGAATGCTGCGTCTTCGCGCACGGTTGCGAAAGTGAGCGCCGCGATCAGGGGCCGGATGGGCAGTTCCAGGCTGACATATCTCGACACCAGACGCGCGGCGTCTCCCACCCTCTGCTGCTGGTTCATCGAATCGAGCAGCCGCTCTAAAATCTCCGGGCCATCGGTTGGAAGATCGGCGAGGTCGGCGTCATCGAGCGGAAGCGGCGCCGGTGGGACGTTCAGGAATCGGTCCTGATAGACCGACATGGCGCCGTGGAAGACGCCCCGGATGAGTTCTGTGGACCCGCATCGTTTCAGCGCCTGGCTCAGGGCGTTTGAGTAAGTGAATGTGTGAAGCGCCGTATCCCAATCGCCAAATTCGTTCGAAGTTCCAAACCGGGCGATGCGCATCGCGGCCGCCAGCGCCAGGGCCTTGCCAAGCTGCGCCGGCTTTGCGCCACTTTGAATGGCGGCTTCCAACGCGTCCAGGACCGGCTGCGGCTCATCGGCAAGAAGCGATTGCGCAAGAGCGGATTCATCGGACCAGCTCTTTCCCGCGCCGGCCGCCACCATCTGCGGCAGCCGCTCGAAGATTTCTTTGAGCTTCGTCACGAGATCGATCGGGTAGTGCCACGGGCTGCTCTCCTCCGCGCCGCGTGATCCTACAATTCCCGGCACGAGCGCGGGGAGCAGATCACTCGCATGCTTCCAGCCCACCAGGTCCGTGACTTCGAACGCCTTGTTGGCAAAGTCAAGGGTGTGACCGGCATCGGCGTAGAACCGGTCGGTGATGGCGGAGAAGATAATATCCGCCGACTGCTCCGGTGTGGCGCC
>DASRZA010000425.1:0-4057 GCA_035686845.1 Armatimonadota bacterium
AGTATGAAGCGCCGCGGGTTCAATGGCGGTAACGACCGCGCCTACGTTGGTAAGCTTCCGAAGGCGCAGGCGGGATCGCCGTTCCCCACCACGCTCTCGCGGGGTCCGACGTTTACGCCTGGCAGTCCCGACCTACCGGCCGATTTTTATCCCTGGATTGGCGTGGATCTTCCTGTTGGGCAGCCGGTCGGGACTTACGACAACCCCAACGTACGGCTGCGAGAACCGAGTCCGAACCGCCAGGTGGTGGTTCAGAACGGGGCTGCGACGATTGTGCCGCCGGATCGAATCGGGAATCCGGATCCGAACGCCCAGATGAACGATGCGCAAGACCCGGTGGACAAGCTGCCCAACGGCGGGCTCGGTGTCTTCCATCCGATCGCGTCCGCAACGACGCTGAATCTGAGCGCCGATATCGAAGAATCGGAGCCGGCGATCGCGACCCTGGAGCCGGCGGCCTTCAACGCCACAGGCTTTACGCAGGCGGGAACCCTGAACGATCCGATTGGCAATGACGATTCACCGGCGATGGTCGTGCAGTCGCTGCCGGGCAGCGGGATTACGACAAACGCGACGGCGATGTTCCTGTACTGGTCGTCGGACCGGGGCCAGAATCCGCCCGGATCGGCGCCGGCCACGCTTTACGGAGCGAAGCTGACTATTCCGTATGACGAAGCGACCGGGACCTTCGCCTCAACGTTCGGAACCGACGCTTCGGCGCTCTGGAACACGGTGACCGCGCTCGATCCCAACGCCGTGAGTGACGGTGTCATTCCGACGCCATCGGCCCTGCCGCCCGGCATGAACAGTAATCCGCCGGCCTACGTGACCTGGAACGACTCAGCGGGCTACCTCCACGGCCAGAATCTCAGCACTGGCGCCGCGGCGGTCCGTCTGCTTCCGCCTTCGCCCTATACGCAGGGACCGCGGCTGGTGCTCGATAATCTGAACCGCTATGACGAGAGCGCGAACCTGCAGCAGTTGCTGGGAGTCGTTGCGTTCGGCGACCTCGCGGGGCGGTACACGCTCGATTACACGCCGCTGAACACCCAGACAGGAGCGCCGCTTCCGCCCTATCCGCTGATCACGCCTTCGGCTCTCACGAACCCGCGCGATCCGTCGACGATGCACATGATTGGGGCGCCGACAACCTATTTGGAGCCGGCCGGCACGGAGGTACAGTATGGCACGCCCTCGGAAGACTATGAGGCCATCGGGTATGTCGGAACGTCCCGGACGGATCGGCGAACCAGTATTTACGCCAACCGGTATATCCGAACCGCCTCGCCGCCGAATGGCCCGGTGATTTCCCGGCTGGATCCCGCCGGCGCGGCCTGGCCGCGGGTTGGTCTAAGTGTGCCGCTGCGGTTCGCTAACCCGGGCGACCCGTTATACGGTGAGACACTGCTCAAGGACACGAGCGGCTTGATCTACAGCAGCCGGAATCTGGGATGGCTGACGCCGATGCCGCCGGTTCCACCCAATCTGCCGCAGCCGTACCCGGCGTACGCCGCCAATCCGGATTACTTCCGGGATTGGCCGCAGGTGATGATCTTCGATGCCGCCAGCCATGCGTTCGTGAGCGCCCTGACGCCGCCGCTGGCGCCCAATACCTGGCTGTATGACTCGAAGAATCAGATCTGGCTGCTGCAGGACCCGGCGAAGAAGCTGCTTCTGACGATGGACGCGAATAATGGGCAGGTGACGCTCGCGGCGCCGCTGCCGGCGCTGGCGAATGGCGACGCCGCCGAGCTGCACGCGGATTACACGCCGCTTACCATGCGGCTGACGAATTCGGCGCAGGCGGACGCCTCGCCGGTTATTCTGATGGATGATTCGCCCGATAACCTGGCGCACATCATACAGTCGTCCGGCGGTGTCAACCGGTGGGCGACGGTGGCCCGCCATACGATGCTGGTGGTCTTCAGACGGAATGGCGCGCAGGGGAACAACCCTGCGTCGACCCTCTTCTATACCGCCTATCGACTGGAGGTCGAGCTGCCGGCGAATCTGTTGATTAATCCGGCGACGAACCTGCCTGATATCCAGGTCTACTCAGCGCCAGGCGGCGTTGTGGGCGCCATTATACCGGCCAACCATTGGGGAATCGACTTTGCGAACAACTCCATCTGGTTCGATTCATCGGTTGAGAACGCCGACATCCGGGTCACGATGAACACCACCGGCCCGAATCCCGTCAGCTTCAACACGACGGTTGGCTGGAAGCAGGTAAGAGCGAATGGGCATCAGATCGAGGACCCGGTCCGAATCCAGGGAATCGTGAACGAGGGCCAGCCGAACGCCTTTATCGAAACCGTGGCGATTCCATTGGTAGATCCCACCTTCAGCCTGCCGCTGGACGCCAACGGGCAGCCCACGACGGCGAACACGGCGCCGTTCATCTATACCTATTCCAAGCTCTGGATCTTCTGGTCGAGCACCCGGACCGGCACCGGCGGCCCCAACGCCCGCCCCAACACCGATCTGCTGTACGAGTCGATTGTGCCTCAGTTCTAGGCGGACGGAGGACGGAGGACGGAGGACGGAGGAAAACCCACCGCCGAGACGCAGAGTTCCGCAGAGGACCGCCGAGGAAACGCGGACGAAGGACGGAGGACGAAGGAGAACCCACCGCCGAGACGCAGAGTTCCGCGGGGATTCGCAGAGGCAAGATGGACGGTGAACTGAGGGCGCGGGGCGCGATCCGCAGAGCACGACAGCGTAATGGCCGCCCGTGAAGTCCCTAAGGGACGGCCGGATGGAGCGAAGGGCTTCAGCCCTGGAACTGCTGCGCCAGCATATTGACCGGCCGTGAAGTCCTGAAGGGACGACCGAGCTTTAGACCCGATGTGCGAGGACTCCCTCGTGATTGGGGACCGCCGCGCCGACCGAGGTCGGCCGCTGGGTGAGATGATGCCCACCTCCGTGGGCGGTTCGCATTCGGGCACGTGCAGGGGACTACCGGGCGGTGACTCCCCCATAATTGGGGTTTTGCGTTGGGTGTAGCGTTCGTGTTGGACGCGGCGTAGGGGCGAAGCATTCGCA
The DNA here is from genome assembly GCA_035686845.1 of Armatimonadota bacterium. Lineage (GTDB taxonomy): Bacteria > Armatimonadota > DASRZA01 > DASRZA01 > DASRZA01 > DASRZA01. The sequence goes on from DASRZA010000425.1 coordinate 3,046, forward strand.
GGAGGGGTTACGGGTACGAGAGATCTGATGCGAATGCTTCGCCCCTACAACGTTACGGGCCAACCGGGCATGGGTTTTGCGGCGGGGGTCGTTTGACCGTACCATCGGCGCGGGATTTGCGCCGGTTCCGACGGGTAGGGTTCGCGTTGGGTGCGGCGTAGGGTGGGGACTCCCCCATTATTGGGGGCCGCTGCGCTGCCGGGAGTGGAAACGCCGCAAAGTGGGGCGCCTACCGCCCCGGGCGTCCGTCCTCCCTCCTCCGTCCGCGCCTCGCGCGCTCATTTGACAGCTCGAGCGGTATTTGCTATCTTATGACCAGGATCACTCGCCGGGCTTGAATCGCCAGCGGCCGCGATCGCTTTTAACGCAGTACGCGCCACCGCTCCACGCTCCATCGCGTCATACCCCTTTCCACGGGGCATACCTTACGTCATGAACCGCAGTCCTGCTCGTACGCCGGGATCCGCAATCGCGGACCGCCGTTCCCAGGCGCCGGCAGCCTCTCGGCCGGCAGCCTCGAAGAGATGGCTGATCATGCTCGACCCGGCTGTACGGCGCCTCTGCCAGCCGGCAGCGCGCATAGTGATGCTCGCCCTGATCGCGCTCATGCTCTTTGCATCGCCGCGCCCCGCGGCAGCGCAGGCCCCATCGCCGCCTTCGGGCCTGTCCGCGACGCCGGGAAACGCTCAGATCACCCTCGCGTGGACCGCCTCCACGGGCGCCACGAGCTACAACGTAAAGCGCTCGACGACGACCGGCGGGCCCTACACCACCATCGCCAGCCCCACGGGACCACCTATTACTACGTGGTCTCCGCCGTGGATGGCGACGGTGAAAGCGCCAACTCCGGTGAAGTAAGCGCCACACCGTCCAACTCGGCGGCCGCCTATTTAGGCCCCGATACCTCCACGCAGGGGAACTGGAAGGGAGTTTACGGCGCGGACGGATACAGCGTGTTCGAAGACAGTGGGAGTCTTCCCGCCTATGCGACATTGACCCACGACGCATCCAA
>DASRZA010000426.1:0-15213 GCA_035686845.1 Armatimonadota bacterium
ATCCGGTCATCGGTTACGTCCTCAACGAGCTAAGGGAAGCGGGCATTAAAGATCTCCTTCTAATTTCCAGGCGGGGCAAGGCGTCTCTCGAAGAGTACGTGTTTGACGCCTGGCCCGGCGCCTGCGTGATCTGGCAGCCAGAGCAGTTGGGGCTCGCCGACGCGGTCTCGGTAGCGCAGGATTGGACCGGCCGCGATTCTTTTGTTGTGGCGCTCGGGGACACCATTCTCCATTCGACCGCCGAGATCTCTCCGCTGCAGCGCATGATCCGGCTTCGCCCGACTGACGAGAGCTCTCTGGTGCTGGTGCGCCGGGTACCGCCCGAGCGCGTGAACCGGTATGGAATCGTCGCGCCGGCGCTGCCGGGGCCTACAGAGGCGGATAAAGCTGAGAGGCCGGGTGAAAGCGAAGTCTTTGCCGTCCGAGATATAATAGAGAAGCCATCGCTCGAAGACGCGCCGAGCAACCTGGCGATCGCTGGCCGCTACCTGTTCTCACCCGACATCTTCTCAGCGCTTGCGCAAACACCGCCACGGACAGCGGGCGAGGTTCAATTGACAGACGCTATGACCCTGTTGGGGCAGACGGGCCCCGGAATGTTCGCGCTTCCGCTGCGTGAGGGAGAGCAGCGTTTCGATATTGGCAGCCTTGACAGTTATTATGAAGCCTTCGCCGCTCTGACCGCTATCGCTGGTCTCCGGCAAGGTCAAACAGGCGGACGGACAGCATGAAAGCGATGATCCTGGCGGCAGGTGTGGGGTCGCAGCTCGATCCACTCACTCGCAGTGTTCCCAAGCCGATGGCGCCCATCGTAAACCGGCCGGTGATGGAGCACGTGATCAACCTCCTGAAACGCCACGGGTTCACCGACGTCGTTGCGAATGTTCATTACCTCGCCGAACAGGTGACCGAATATTTTGGCGATGGCAGTAAATGGGGGATCAACCTGCAGTTTTCCCATGAGTCGACGCTCCTGGGAATGGCGGGCGGTGTCAAGAAGGTGGAGGATTTTTTTGACGATACGTTCCTGGTTATTGGCGGTGACGATCTCGCCGACATTGACCTGACCAAGCTGGTACGCCAACATAAGGAACGCAAGGCGGAAGCCAGTATGGCGCTCGCCCTCGTGAAAGATCCATCTGAATATGGCATTGTGCTCACCAGTGAGCGCGGTCGCATCACCCGGTACGCCGAAAAACCGAAGGCCGGCAGCATTTTCAGTGACGCCGCCAACACGGGGATTTATCTCTTTGAACCTTCAATCCTGGATCTGATTCCTCGCGGCATTCCGTACGACTTTGGAGATGATCTGTTTCCGATTCTGGTCGAGCAGCGAATGCCATTCTACGGGATACTAACCTCCGGATACTGGCGCGACGTTGGCAACTTAGCGTCGTATCGCGATGCCCACTGGGATTCTCTGAGCGGGCGCGTCGGCATTCGATTCGGCGCCAGGCAGCTTCGCAAGGATGTGTGGGTGGGTGAAAACGTGGATATTCATCCGGAAGCCGAAATCGAGCATCCTGTGTTGATTGGCAATAATTGCCGTATCGGGCGGCATGCGCGGGTACTGGAGAATACGGTCCTTGGGGCCGATTGCGTCATCGAAGAGAATGCCACCGTACGCCGAAGCATCCTCTGGGAGGGCGCGCTTGTGCCTTCCGGGACTACCCTGGAACGGTGCGTTATCGGCCGTGGATGCCGGGTGCCTCCCAACGCGGCCATTTTCGATGGCACAATTATCGCCGCATAAACGACGCCACTTACAATACGACGATCGCGTGGTACGCCTCTCACAGGACGGTTAACGCGGAGTATGCGGCGCCATTATTCAAGAAGGAGCTATTTGTGGATTATGATGTAAAAGACCTTTCGCTTGCCGCCGATGGGCGCAGGCGCATTGAATGGGCTGAGCAGGAGATGCCGGTCCTTCGCCAGATACAGGAGCGGTTCCGTAAAGAGCAGCCGCTCAAGGGAGTGCGGGTCGGCGCCTGTCTGCACGTGACTACGGAGACCGCCAACCTCCTGATCACACTCAAGGCCGGCGGCGCCGACGTGAGCGTTTGCGCATCCAACCCGCTCTCCACACAGGATGAGGTGGCCGCCGCTCTTGCCAAAGAGTACGGGATTCCGGCGTTTGCGATCAAGGGAGAGGACAACGAGACCTATTACCGGCATATCAACGCGGTCCTTGACCGCCGACCGCAGATCACCATGGACGACGGGGCCGATACCGTTTCGGTGATTCATTCAAAGCGCACCGAGCTCCTCAGCGGCATCATTGGCGGCACCGAGGAGACCACCACGGGGGTAATCCGTCTGCGAAGCATGCAGAAGGACGGTGTTCTTAAGTATCCGATTATCGCCGTTAACGACGCCTATACCAAGCATCTCTTCGATAATCGATACGGCACCGGGCAGAGCACGCTGGACGGCATCATCCGGGCGACTAATATCCTCATTGCCGGGAAGCGATTCGTGATCGCGGGGTACGGCTGGTGCGGTCGCGGCGTCGCCATGCGGGCGCGCGGCCTCGGCGCGCTGGTGATTATCACCGAAGTCGATCCTCTGCGAGCGCTGGAAGCAGTGATGGATGGTTTTGACGTTATGCCCATGGAAAACGCCGCAAAAATCGGCGATATCTTCTGCAGTGTCACCGGCGATATCCACGTGATCCGACGTGAACATTTCCAGGCCATGAAATCGGGCGTCATCCTCTGTAACTCCGGTCATTTTAACGTTGAGCTCGACCTTGAGGGGCTGGCTGGATTGGCAAAAGGACGCCGGCAGGTCCGGCCTTACGTCGAAGAGTTTGACCTCGGCGGCGGCAAGCGAATCTTCGTTCTCGGCGATGGACGCCTCATCAACCTGGCGGCCGCCGAAGGGCATCCGGCCAGCGTCATGGATATGAGCTTCGCCAACCAGGCGCTCTGCTCAGAATATATGTATCAGCACGCGTCGGAGCTCAAGAAAGAGGTCTACGGGGTTCCTTCAGAGATTGATAATGAAATCGCCCGCTTGAAATTGGAGGGCATGGGCGTTACGATCGACCAGTTGACCGCAGAACAGAATCATTATCTTCAGTCGTGGGAGATGGGTACCTGACGTGGGAGACGGGTCTCTGGCAGCGGAGGCGGGGCAGCCAACGATGGGTGAGAACGTCAGCGTAGAGGGCTGTCCCTCACGCGGCCCGGCGATCTCGATCCTGGGATGTCGCGTCGATCAGATTGATCAGATCGGCGCGATGGAGACAGTCGCCTGCTTTCTGCAAGAGGTTCGCCGGCGCCTGGTGGTGACCGCCGACTCTTCGATGCTCGTTCGGGCCCAGCACGACACCGAGCTGCATCAGATCCTGGAAACCGCCGACCTGGTGGTGCCGGACAGCATCGGCGTCGTGTGGGCTTCACGGCTGCTTGGAACCCCTCTCAAAGAGCGTGTCACCGGTGTCGACCTGGTGGAGCGTATCTGCGAATACTGCGCCGGCGCCGGTCTTAGCGTTTTCTTGCTTGGATCGGCGTCCGGTGTCGCCGAGCGCGCCGCGGGACGCCTGGTTGCCCGCTATCCGGGTCTTCGCGTGGCCGGGTGGCGCCACGGGTTTTTTACCGACGCCGAGGACGCCGAAGTGGCGCAAACGGTGGCGGCAGCGCTTCCCGATGTTCTTTTTGTGGCGCTCGGGATTCCCCGTCAGGAGAAATGGCTCGCGCGACACGTGCCTCACATCCCGATCCGAATTGGCATGGGGGTGGGAGGCAGTCTTGACGTTCTCGCAGGCGAGGTAAAACGGGCGCCCGCATTCTTTCGCGCCGCTAATCTGGAATGGCTGTATCGCGTGGGGTCGGATCCGAGACGCTACCGAAAAGGTCTGATGCTGCCCATCTTCGTCTGGCTGGCGCTTAAAGAGTGGTTCCATCGAAAACGCCGCAGTTCGTGAAATCACTCCCGGCCAACAATCGGTCAGTGTTCCTCTGCGTTAGCATCCATGAGATTCAAATAGTCACATTTGTCCTAAAGGAAATCAATGCCAGAAACAGTCACTCCAACCCATCTCCATGCGCAGCCCGACCATCCGGTAAAGACCGGTCATAAACCGGGCAGCGAGGCGGCCATGATCGTCGGTTCCATGGCCATCGATTCGGTCCGCACCCCACTCGGCGAGGTCGATGAAAAAGTGGGAGGCGCCGCTGTCTACAGCTCAGTCGCCGCAACCTTTTTTTCGCCCGTCCGGCTGGTGGGCGTGATCGGCGACGATTTTCCGCCGGATTATCTGCAGCTCTTGGAATCCCGCGGTGTCGATCTTCAGGGCGTGCAGCATGCCCAGGGAAAGACGTTTCGCTGGAAGGGGTACTACGACTACGATCTTAACCAGGCGCACAGTCTCTCCACCGAGCTCAATGTCTTCGAGACGTTTTCTCCGGATCTTCCCGCCGACTACCGGAACTCCAAATATGTGATGCTGGCAAATATTGACCCAACGCTCCAGCTTCAGGTGCTGGAGCAGGCGCGCCACCCGCGCCTCACACTCTGCGATACCATGAACTACTGGATTTCCAGCAAAAAGGATGAGCTGCTGGAAGTATTTCGACGTGTCAAGGTTGTTATTATCAACGATGGTGAAGCCCGGCAGCTCTGCGAAACCTTCAGCCTGGTGACCGCCGCCGATCAGATTCGTGCCCTCGGGCCGGAGACCGTAATTATCAAGAAGGGAGAGCATGGCGCCATCTGCTTCCATGGCGATTCGGTCTTCGTTGCGCCGCCCTTCCCGCTTCGGCGCATCGTCGATCCCACGGGCGCCGGTGACACCTTTGCCGGAGGTTTCATCGGCTATCTGAGCCGATCCGGTGACCTCTCCGAACCATCCATCCGTCGAGCTGTGATCTATGGCAGTGTGCTGGCTTCCTTCAACATCGAAGATTTTGGCATCGATCGGATGCGGAATCTCACCCTGCCCGAGATCCACGCGCGCTATCGTGAGCTGCGGGACGTCAGCTTCTTCGAAGAGATGGACGAGAGTACGTTTTAGCCATGAGTCAGCTCAAGCGGCGGATCCGGCGTTCAGGGTCTCAAGCGTTAGGCGGCTCAGGCCTCAATCAGAAAGCGATGACCGGGTCGAAGGGGCTTTTCGAGATGAATGGTTCTTTCGCACGGCAGCTTGTGGACACGATCTTTCCGGAGCGATGCTTTGGGTGCCGGCGGCTATCCGGAACGATCTGGTGCATTGAGTGCCGCGGTGAGCTGGAGCGGGTGGAAGATCCGGTCTGTCCCCGCTGTGGGGATCCGCTTGAAACCGAGACGTGCAATCGATGCCGATGGCAGCCGCCTCCGTACGATTCGCTGACCTGTGGGTACGTCTATAACGCGTCGCTGCGGGGCATTATCCTGGCGCTCAAGTACCGCGGATACCGCCGGCTGGCGGCGCCCATGGGAGATCTGATCAGGCCACTTCTGATCCCGGTGATTCACGCCGGCGTCGAACTGATCATCCCGATGCCATCGGATCCCCTGCGGCGATGGCGGCGGGGCTTCAATCCCGCGGAGCTGATAGCGCAGGCGGCGGTTGAGCCGCTCGGTATCGCTTTGGCGCCCGGAATCCTGCGGCGAACCTGGGGCGGCCGACCGCAGGTCGGTCTCAATCCGGAGCGGCGGCGAATCAATTCGGAGGGCCGGTTCTGTGTTCCGCAGCCCGCGCTTGTAACCGGGAGAAACGCAGTCGTGATCGATGATGTCTTTACTACAGGTTCGACCTGCGCTGCGGCCGCTCGCACGCTCAAAGCGGCCGGCGCCGCCGCAGTCCACGCGCTGGCCCTCGCGCGTGATTGAGGCGGTCATACCTCGCGCCGGGATCGGCGCCAAGATGCTGCAAAGAATGCGAATTAACAGGGAACGTCACGGGGACCAAAACGTTAAATGAGAAGTAATTTCATGCAAGCGCGCGGCTTGCTTATTGCTGCTCCCGCGTTCATCCTGCTTTCAGGATGTGCGCCCGCCTGTCAAACCAGCCCGCTCCAGACCATCCGCCCCGGACCCTCATATCCCCTTACCGCCGCAATACGGGAGAAGGCTCGGGCTGATTACCTGGCCTCCGAGCAGATTCGCGCCGGCATTGTCACCGAGGGATCCACCCAAAAGAAGATGATCGCTCTCAGTTTCGATGATGGACCTCACCCCGGCCGCACTGAACCACTTCTGCGGGCGTTATCTCACGCGCACGTGCATGCGACCTTCTTTGTGATAGGGAAGATGGTAGTGCGGGCGCCATATCTGATCCAGGACGAGATCAATCAGGGCAGCGAAGTCGGCAACCACACCTATAATCACATCCACGTCACCTCGCTCACCGATTCGCAGATCGCCACTGAAATCTTCGAGGATAACGACGTGATCCGGCGATACACCGGGGAGCCTGCCGTCCTGTTTCGCCCGCCAGGAGGACGTGTCAGTTGGGGCGCTTACAGGGCGCTTCGCGCCTGCGGTATGGTGACCACGCTCTGGACCGATGACCCCAAGGATTACGTGAACCCCGGTAAGCCCGATCCCGCGCAGCAGAAACTCCTCCTGGAGCGGCTCATGAAGCACCTTCACCCAGGCGGAATCATTCTCCTGCATGATGGAATCTTAGACACCGTGGCGATTCTGCCGGAGTTTATCCGCCGGGTCCGGGCGCAGGGCTATCAGATAGTCACGGTGACTCAGCTTCTGCTCGCAAAGCAGCGCGCCGAATCGCATTCCGCCCTGCTGGCCAGTGAGCAGCCGCCGCGGGAGCAGGCGATGCTGCAGCGGGTAGAGCGCTCCCTCGGTTCGGCCCCCGCGATCCGGGTCGCGCCGGTCCATCGCCGGCTCAAGCTGACGTAGACGAATAAGAATCAAAAGCGCCGCAGCTGCGCCACGGAGCGCGATCGGCTCTATGCGCCTTCTGCGTCAGCCGCAGATCCCACCGGCGACGTGCAGAACGCGCATCGCGTCGCTTTTATCGGTATGGAACTGAGGCATTCCGGGCATTCGCGGGTGGCAGGGTCAGTCGGAAGCTCCGTCTTGCGTCGCGACATCAGCCAGTTCACCGGACGAACGACGAAGAAGAATACCACTGCCGCAATCAGCAAAAAGCTGACGATGGTATTGATTACGTCGCCGTAGAGGAACACCGCGCCACCAACCTGAAGCTTCAGGTTGGAGAAATTCAACGCATTCTTCCCCCCGATAGTGATCAGGGGTGTCAGCAGATCTTTGGTGAAAGCCTTCACAACATCGCCAAACGCGGCGCCAATCACCACGGCCACCGCGAGATCTACGACGTTTCCACGAAGTATGAACTCCTTAAAATCTTTCACTGCGCGCATTTAGTCCTCCCGTCGTCTATTCACATGGTTGGCTGATTAACATCTCAACCCATTGCCGCAACCAGCCGCAGTAGTGTCGAAAACCTCGCCGCCGATGTTCCGTCTCGGCCGGGAATGGCAGGACGCGTCATGCCAGTATCGCCGGGCGCTGGGAAGAGGCGCCTATCCTCCGTCCTTCGTCCTCCGTCCTCCGTCCGCGCCCCGCCATCGTCCGAATAGCCACCAGGAGCGGCGCGCTCCGCGCCCTTCAATCTTCTTGCGGTCCCGCAAATCCTGGACGCTGGCCTGGAGATTCACGTCGTCCGGAGCCTCTATAGACTCCTGTATCAGCTCTCGCTCCTCCGTGGTATAGGGGATGCCCTGGCGGCGGTAGAATTCAATCTCCCGCTCTATCTCAATCTCCCGCGCTTCGCTCTCCCGAAGTGGATCCGGAGCATGGTAGCGCGCCCGGGTCGCGGCCCATTCGCGAGGGGAGTACTCCAGGTGCGATTCCAATTCCAAAACCGTGAGATCGAGCCGTTCCGCCATCGCGGCGACCACGATAATCTGCGGCGCCTGATCCCAGCCACGGCCGTCTATGAAATCCACGAGCAGATAATCAAACGGCTCCTGCCCCGCAGGAAAGAGGCTTACCAGCAGCTTTCCGTCGCGACGGAGCTCCAACGACTCGTTGTCGCCGCGACCCACTTCCAACGGCGGAGCCGCGCTTTCGGCGCAGCTCCTGAGAACCTCTTCCAGATCTGCTTCGGTAAAGCCAATTTCTGCGTTGGTGGTCATATTGACCTGGTAGGTCATGAGAACCTACCAGGGCTTATACTGAAACCCAATGACCGAGGACGCTCCGGCTGCCGGCGCCGTGGTCGGAGCCGCCGGGCGCCGAATTGTCTCCGGCAGTGGGAGTGGTGTCGCCTACGCCGGGTGTACCGGGAGACGGTGGGGCCGGAGAAGCCGTCGGCGGTTTGCGGCGCCGGCGCCGTGGCTTGCGGTGCGGCTTCGGCGCGGTGCTGTCGCCAGCGGCAGGCGCGCCGGCATCGCCCGAGGCGCCGGTCGGGTTGGTATCGCCAGCGGCTGGCGCGGCTGTTGAATTGTCGCCCACCGATGGCGTATCGAGCCCGGTAGAATCCTGCCCAGCCGGCTGATTGTCAGCGCCGCCGATCTTCGCCGCGTCTTCGGGAAGCACGGTCTGATCTCCCACAGCCTGATCGACATTTGTATCCACGTGCGGATGCGGCGGACGCCGGCGTCGGTGACGAATTACGGGATGGGGTCGCGTCGCATCGGCAGAATTAGTCGAACCCGTCAACGATCCGTCAACGCCGCGGTGATGGCGGCTATCCGTGATGATCGCTACCGGAGGCGCTCCCATCGGAGTCACGTTCGCGGCCGGCGCTACCGGCGTATCACTGCTGCGCGCCACCGGGGCGACCGGGGCCGGGTTGGACGCGGCGCTTACCGCTGCGTTCGCATGACCAATATAGTTGGGGCCGATCCAGCGCACCCCTAAATAATAGCCCGCCAGGCCCGCAACCAGCAGAGAAAGCGCCTTAACGAGAAAGCTGCCACCATTCTTTCGGCCGCGAGAACGTCGCGCGACATGATTCCGATCCGACATGATCAAATCTCCTGGGTCGAGTCCCCTTGCTTGCCATGGAAGGCGCGGGACCTTTAGCAATACTCTACAGCCCGGCCGGGGAGTTGTCAATATGGATAAAGCGAATGAAACGGTCTAAACTAGTGAGTTGTTGTGTAGAAACTCCGGCAACTCTTTGAGAGAGAGCTTGCGTCAAAAACTTACCTCACTCTCAATACGTCGCTACCAGTACGAGTATTGACAGACTCGGTCATTGATAGACACAATACGATTGACGAAAGGCCCAACGGGATGCTGCTGGTACCCAAGCGTATTTTCTTCACCCGCGGCGTCGGATACCACAAGGACAGGCTCGGCTCGTTCGAAATGGCGCTCCGAGAAGCGGGGATTGAGATTTGTAACCTGGTGTCCGTCTCCAGCATCCTCCCGCCCCGATGCACGGCGATCGCTCGAGAAGAGGGAATCCGTGAGCTGCGGTCAATAGCGGGCGCGATTACCTTCTGCGTTCTGGCTCGCAACGAAAGCAACGAACCGCATCGTATGATCTCCGCGGCTATCGGCGTTGCGCAGCCGCAGGACTCCAATCTTTATGGTTATCTGAGCGAACATCACCCCTGCGGCGAAACCGAGCAGGAAGCAGGGGATTATGCGGAGGATCTGGCCGCCGAAATGTTCGCCTCGTCCCTGGGAATGGAAATCGACGTGGATAAGGCCTATCTGGAAGACGAGGACCTCTGGCAGATCGGCCCCCAGCGCGTCCGCACATCCCATACGGCAGTCGCGGCCAGCCCCAACAAAGGCTCATGGTGCTCGGTCGTAGCCGCCGGCGTCTTTCTCTTCTAAGCCTGCGGCCGCTGACGGTGCTATCTGAACCTATCGGTAGCTAAACGCGGCATGGTTCTGAACCTGGAGTTGTCTTTGAAAAAGAAGCGTATTATCACGGCCTCGATTGGCCCCAATATAGGCGTGGTGGAGCTGGTTGATCAATTCTATAACGCCTATAACGCCGCCCGCACCCGTGAAGCCTGCCAGGTTCTGGCGCGGGCCGTCGCCGAACCGGGCACGCTCATCGGCATGTCGCTCTCCGGCGCCCTTACACCGGCGGGGTTGGGGATGAGCTGCCTCATCCCTCTCATAGAGGCCGGCCTGGTTGACTATCTCGTCTCTACCGGCGCCAACCTTTACCACGATCTCCACCACGCGCTCGATTTTCCGATGTACGCCTCTACGCCATTTCTGGACGACCGGCAGCTCAAAGACGACAAGATTATACGAATTTACGACATTGTCTTCGATGCCGACGTCCTCTTTGATACCGACGCCTGGGTGTATAAAGTGCTGGCCGAGGACCCGGTTTTCCGAACGCCTCTCAGCACGTCTGAGTTCCATTGGCACTTTGGCCGTTACGCGAACCATCTTGAAGCGAAACTGGGCGGCGAAAAACGAAGCGTGCTGGCCGCGGCGTACCGCTGCGGCGTGCCGATCTACGCCCCGGCGTTCGGAGACTCCACCTTTGGCCTCAATATGGCGGCCTTTCACATGGCAACCGGAATCGAGAGCCCGATTGACGTGCTGCGGGATGTCAACGAGTCCACGGCGCTGGTCTACTGGGCGAAAGTCACTGAGCAGGCGCGCAGCGCCGTCTGGATCCTGGGTGGTGGTGTTCCAAAGAACTTCCTGCTTCAGACCGAGCCGCAGCTTCAGGAGATCCTCGGAATCTCCGAAAAGGGTCATGACTATTTTGTTCAGGTCACCGATGCCCGTCCGGACACCGGCGGACTCTCCGGCGCCACGCCGGCGGAAGCGGTATCCTGGAACAAGATCGATCCCGATGAGCTCGACAGCACGGTTGTCGTTTATTCCGACTCCACGCTCTTCCTTCCCATTGCCACTTCGTACCTTCTCGCCAAGCAGGGCAGCCGGCCGCTCAAGCGTCTCTACGACCGGCGCGATGACCTGATGGCGGCGCTGCGCGATGAATACCGCCGGGCGAAGGGGCTGTTCTTATCGCCAGGGAGCCACTCATGAATCTGCCGCCTCTTGATCCGCCCGCGCGTATTCTCCTCGGACCCGGTCCCAGTGAAGCCTCGCCCCGCGTTCTCCGCGCCCAGGCGCTTCCGCTCGTCGGCCATCTTGATCCCTACTTTGTTCAACTGATGGACGAAACGATGAATCTCCTCCGGCAGGTTTTCGGAACGCAGAACCGGCTCGCCATTCCCGTCTCGGGTACGGGCAGCGCGGGGATGGAAGCGGCGTTCGTCAACATGCTCTCGCCCGGTGATCGGGTCGTCGTCGGCGTCAACGGGGTGTTCGGAGAGCGCATGTGCGACGTTGCTCGTCGGTGCGGCGCCCAGGTCCACCGGGTAGAGGCCGAGTGGGGCCAGACGCTTCCACTGGAGACGATCCAATCGGCTCTCCGGCAGCATCGTCCACAGGTTCTGGCACTGGTACACGCCGAAACATCCACAGGCGCCCTACAGCCGCTGGAGGGCCTCTCCGAGGCCGCCGGGGAAACTGGCGCTCTTCTGCTCGTAGATACCGTCACTTCGCTCGGCGGCGCTCCCGTAGAGGTGGATCGAAACGGCATTGATATTTGCTACAGCGGGACGCAAAAATGCCTGAGCGCGCCGCCCGGCCTCGCGCCCATCACCTTTTCCGAAGTCGCGCTTGCACGATTGAAGAGTCGATCGACGCGGGTTCAAAGCTGGTATCTGGACATGTCGATGATCGAAAAATACTGGGGCGGCGAGCGACTTTATCATCACACGGCGCCGATTTCGGCGATTTACGGACTTCGCGAGGCGCTCGCGGTCGTGCTGGAGGAGGGATTGGAGGCGCGTTATCTGCGGCATCGCCGGAACGCGGAGATGCTCTGGGCCGGCCTCGAGGATCTGGGGCTCAAGCTGGTGGTTGATAGAGCGCGCCGGATACCGAGCCTCACCACCGTCTACTCGCCCGATGGCGTCGCCGAACAGGATATTCGCAAAAAGCTCTTAGAACGGTACGGCATTGAGATTGGCGGAGGTCTCGGTCCATTTAAGGGCCGGGTCTGGCGCATCGGCCTGATGGGTGAAAGCTCCACGCAGCGCAACATCTTGTATCTGCTCGCCGCGCTGCGAGAACTGCTCTAAGGCCGCGTTCTCACTCTCTCACACGCTCACTCTCTCACACACTCACGCTCTCACACACTCACTCTCAGATCACGAAAGGAACAAAAAAATGGCACGTATCAAGCAATCGCTCTCGTGGTGGTGTTTCGCCCGGGGAGAAGTCAAGCCGGAGAAGCTGCTCGAAGAAGCCGCGAAGATCGGCTACGCCGCGGTCGAAATGCTGCCGCAGGAATTCTGGCAGCCGGCGAAGGATCATGGGCTACGGGTCGCCATTATCGGCGGCCACAAGAGCCTCACCGACGGTCTCAACAAGCGATCGAACCATGACCGAATCGAAAAGGAGCTGCGCGAGAACATCGCGCTGGCGCACGCCAACGACATCCCCGGCCTCATCTGCTTCAGTGGGAACCGCGAAGGCTGCCCGGACGAGGAGGGCGCTAAGATCACCGCCGAAGGACTCAAGCGGGCTGCGGCGGATGCGGAGCAAGCCGGCGTGAACCTCTGTATGGAGCTCTTGAACTCTCGGGTCGATCATCCCGATTACCACTGCGACCGGACGGAGTGGGGCGTCGACGTTTGCAAGCGGGTCGGATCCCCACGGGTCAAGCTGCTCTACGATATCTACCACATGCAAATCATGGAAGGCGATCTCATGCGCACGATCCGGAACAACATCGATTACATCGGGCACTTCCATACCGCCGGCAATCCCGGCCGCCATGACATGGATCATACCCAGGAGATAAATTACCCGGCCGTCATGAAAGCCATCACCGAGACGGACTACAATCTCTTCGTCGGGCATGAATTTGTGCCATCCGGTGACGTTTTCGCCGCCATCAAAGCGGCTTATGATACGTGTAACGTAAGCTAATGGTCTACACGGGCCGCGGGGAACGGCGCGGGTTTGAAGGAGTCTTCTGACCCCGCGGCAGACTATGACGACTGCGCAGGGCAGGAGTTCAGCCCGCGTACCGATAAGGCCCGTGGTGGGTTGTCGGAGGCCGCGGGCCGGGTATATGGTGCTCAGGTTCAATTCTGCCTGGCTGTCCGGTTCTCCTCCATGGTACAATAGCCATTGTGGGAGTATCGACGCATCTCAAGCAGAACGCGGGAACGAACGCAGGGAGGAGATGGACCATGGCGCAAGCAACCTTGATCCGGGTCCTTGACGAAATCATGACACTGGAACCAGAAGAACTGCGCCAGGTTCAGCGCGTCGTGGGTGAGCAACTGGTCAGCTCCACTTCCACTGATCCTGACGAACGCGTACTACAGGCGATGCTAAGAGCAGGCCTCATCTCCGAGATCAAGCATCCAGATCGCGCCCCAAATCCACCGCGGGCGTTGATGCGGATCCAAGGCAAACCGCTTTCAGAAACCATTATCGAGGAACGAAGATAGTGGCAGAATTCTACTTCGCCGATACCAGCGCTCTTGCAAAGTGGAGGCAGCCTGACGCCCGCGGATGCAGCCACTGCCATTGAGTACTTTCGAGCAGACGTTGCAAACGAATATCAGATTGTGGAACTGTCTGCCAAACTGGCGAACCAAGCAATGACTCTCGCGGAGCGACATGGACTGCGGGGCTATGATGCGATCCAACTGGCCGCTGCGTTAGAAATCAATGTATTTCGAACAGGTCAAGGATTGCCGCCGATCACGCTGCTTTGTGCGGATAGCGAACTGAATACCGCAGCCGCCCTCGACGGTCTGACGGTTGATGATCCTAACCACCATCCCTGACGGTTTCTACGACGGCAATCCCGGCCGCCCCGACGTGGATCATACCCAGGAGATTAACTACCCGGCCGTCATGAAAGCCATCACCGACACCAACTACAATCTCTTCGTCGGGCATGAGTTTGTGCCCACCGGCGACGTTTTCGCCGCCATCAAAGCGGCTTATGATACGTGTAACGTAAGCTGAAGAGCGGTTCAATGATCGCCGGGCTGGAGCGGGCGTTAGGAGGCCGGCGACATATCAGAGATTGCCAGGCACCGCGCGCAGAATAGGAAACCATGAGAATCGACACCATTATGGTGCGAAACTTCAAGAAGTTCGACGCGGGAACCTGCGCCCTGCATCCGCAGTTTACCCTGCTCGTTGGCGAAAATGGCTCGGGCAAGACGAGTATCCTTGACGCGCTCGCGGTTGCCCTGGGAATCTGGCTTGTCGAACCCCCGGATTCGACATTGGTGGCGAGCGGGCGTAATATAATGCCGGCTGAAATCCGGCTGGAACCCACTCGCACCGGGGATCGCATCCTCTTCCGCGAGCGCCGCCCCGTGATAGTATCCGCAACGGGGCAGATAGGGGATCGCTCAGGTGTTACCTGGCTCCGGCAGATCCGTGAGAGAGGCAGGCGAACGACAAATGCCGACGCTAAAGATGCGCGTGCGGCCATCAAGGATCTGTTCCGCAGGGACACGGCTGGCGAGAACGTTCTTTGCCCGGTGATCGCATACTATGGCGCCGGCCGCGCCTGGCTGCCTTCCAACCAGCGTACGCCCGGCGCAAAACCCAATGGCCCGGCGCGTCGATGGGCGGCGTTCTATGATTGTCTCAACGAGCGAATCCGGCTGTCCGACTTACAGAAGTGGTTCCGGAGCGAACTGATCGCGGCCGCCCACGCGGGGCAAATGCGACCCGGATTCCATATTGTTCGGCGCGCGATCATCGCCTCTGTCCCCGATGCCGACGATATTTGGTTCGACCCGGACAGAGAACAGATCGTCCTTTCCATCAAGGGGCAGTCGCAACCATTCGACAACTTAAGCGCGGGTCAACGCATGATGCTTGCTCTCGTCGCCGATATTGCCATCAAGGCAGTCACCCAAAACACCTTTCTTGTTCCCGAGAGCGGGCACGATGCGACAGACGGGGAACTACTGCGCGTGCTTCGACTCACTCCTGGCGTCATATTGATCGACGAGCTTGACGTCCACCTTCATCCGCGCTGGCAGCGGAGAGTGGCGAGCGACTTAAAGCGGACGTTCCCGGCGCTCCAGTTCGTGTGTACATCTCATTCACCTCAAGTGATTGGGGAGATCGAGCCCGACGAAATCCGCTTGCTCGATTCCTTCGAGGTTCCAAATCAATCTTTTGGCATGGATTCCAACTGGATTTTGCAGGCATTGATGGGGGCCGATGAGCAGGATGCTAATGTAAAGACTC